>DASYVN010000137.1:0-29590 GCA_035937095.1 Candidatus Limnocylindria bacterium | reverse complement strand
CGATCCACACCGCGGGGCGATAGCCATCCCTGCGACGCAGGCGGACTCGTTCTGACGAGGCGGACGCGCTCAGGCTTCACACGACTCGCACGAACTGCGATAGCCAGTCTGCTATGGGCCACAGGCCCTGCCCCACATGCGGTCAGCTGAAATCCACGGACGAGTTCGCGTTCAAGCACAAGGATCGGGATATTCGCCAATGGTGCTGCCGTTCGTGCAACGCCGCGTACAAGCTGAGCTGGTCCGCCCGTAATCGCAACAAGCACTTGCCCAAAGTGCGAACGGTGCGAGACAAGGCCTCAGCGAACAATCGCGCCCGGACCTGGAGCTACCTCGCCGAGCATCCGTGTGTGGACTGCGGCGAGGCCGACCCCGTGGTGCTCGAATTCGACCACCTGCGCGACAAGCGCAAGGACATTGGATACATGGTCACAGCTCGCTTCTCGGTGGTCCACGATCGAGCTGGAGATTGAAAAGTGCGAGGTCCGTTGGGCGAGCTGCCACCGCCGCAGGACAGCCCGGGTGCAGGGTATCTACGAGGCGACGCACGCTTCGAAATTGCGTGACGAGGAGTCTCCGTACGGCGGCGTGCCCGATAATTGGGCCCGGGCCGTTAGCTCAGCTGGATAGAGCAGCGCTCTTCTAAGGCGTTTGTCGTGGGTTCGAGTCCCACACGGCCCGCACGGCGCTACCGCGGTAGCGACCGCTCCTGCTTCAGGGCACGTCGCTCCTCGAACTTCTTCGCACTGGCATCGAGCTTCCCGAGGAACCGCGCGAGGGTCTCGCGCGCGTGTTCGGCCGCTGGGTCGAGGCCGGTCCGCTCGAACACCCGCCAGTGGCGGAGCAGCGGCCACAGGATCTCATCGTGATGGATCCGCAGGTCGTAGATGCCGGCGTCGGCCATCTTCGCGGCCTTGCGGACGAATCCGCTGATGCCCGCGCCGGGCATCTCGAATGTCATGACCTCTTCCGCGATCGCCTTCACGACGGCGGACGGATCGACCTCGAACGCGGCGGCCAGCGCGTCGCGGTAGAAGACCATGTGCAGGTTCTCGTCCTGCGCGACGCGGCTCATGATCCGATCAGCCACCGGGTCCTCCGAGTAGCGGCCGGTGTTCTGGTGGGACACGCGCGTGGCCAGTTCCTGGAACGACGTGTACGCGAGGCCCCGGAGCGCCCGCATCGGCCGTGCATAGCCAAGCTGCACCGTTTGCATCCGGCCGCGCTCGAGCATCACCGGGTCGATGTTCCGGGTCACGACGAGGTAGTCGCGGATGACGATCGCGTGGCGGCCCTCTTCGGCGGTCCAACGGTGGACCCAGTTCTTCCACGCGCCATCGCCCTTCTCGAATATCGCGCGAATGAGGTAGTGGTACGAGGGCAGATTGTCCTCGGTCAGGAGGTTGACCTCGAACGCGGTCTGCGCCACGCCCGTGAGCCGTGGCTGATCCGGGCTCCAGGGCTCCTTGTCGTAGTCGCGGCCGAGGCTGTACGGGATGTAGTCGTGGGGGAACCATTCCTTGGCCACGGAGACGTGCCGATCGACGAGCTTCGCGATGGCCGGTTCGATCTCAGCGAGTAGCGCCGCCTCGGCGCGGTCGGCGTCGTTCAACGGCACTGGGTCATGTTCCCACAGCCATGACATGCTTGTTCCGGTGATCGACCGCTTCGCCGTCCTCCTTGTCGCCGTCGCCGCGATGCTCTGGGGCACCGATGCGCTCTTCCGCGCGCCGCTGTTGCAGCATCTCGGCGGCGATCCGGTGCTCCAGGCCACCCAGCTCGTGACGATGGAGCACATCGTCCTGACGATCGCGTGCCTGCCGATCGTGTGGGCCGCCTGGCTCGAGATCCGCTCCCTGAACGCCGCGCAGTGGCGGGCCATCGTGGCCATCGGCGTCGGGGCGTCGGCGCTGGCGACGATCCTGTTCACCATCTCGTTCAGCTACGGGCACTTCATCGAGACGCTGCTGCTCCAGAAGACCCAACCGCTCATCGCCATCTTGCTCGCGAACTTCTGGCTCGGCGAGCGGATCTCGAGGCGCGCGTGGCTCTGGGTGCCGATCGCGATCGTCGGCGCCTACTGCATCGTCATCCCCGACCCGCTGAACCCGCGCGCGGCGTGGGAGGACTTCCACGTGAGCGCCGGGCTGTTCGCCATCGCCGCCGCAGCGCTCTGGGGCGGGGCGACGGTCTTCGGCCGCTACGCCCTCGCGTCGGTGCGCTTCACCACGCTGACGGCGCTCCGATTCACGACGGCGCTGCCCGCGCTCGTGATCGTGCTGCTCATCCTCGGCGGGCCCGCGGCATTCGGCAACTACCGCTGGACCGACACGCCGCTCTACCTCGCGATCGCGCTCATTCCGGGACTCTTCCCGATGCTCCTCTACTACCGTGGCCTCGCGAGCACGCCCGCGTCGCTCGCGACGCTGGCCGAGCTTGCGTTCCCGATCACCGGGATCCTGGTGAACCTGCTCTTCGTCACGCCGCCGCAATCGATCAGCGGTTGGCAGCTCGCCGGCATCGTGATCCTCACCGGCGCGCTCATCGCTCTCGACTACACGAACGCGAAGCGCCCCGCCACGCTCGCGCGGGGCGCAGAGGTGGCCCTGACCTAGGCCTAGTACCCGTAGTACGGGTCGGGCGACGCGTTCGGATCCGCGGTCTTGCCGGGGTTGTACTGCTTGGGCTCTTGGGTGCCCGCGACGATGGGTGTGGCCGTCGGCGGGGTCGCTGCCGTGGGAGCGGTGGCACCACCGGAGCCAGCGCCGCCGCAGGCACCGAGCGCGGCCCCGAGCACCAGCAGGCTGACGAGCAACTTCCTCACGATGGACCTCCTGATACGGTGGATACGGACGAAAGGGCCGGACGGATATGGGCATCGTCATCCTCGCGACCAGCCTGGCGCTACTCGCCGCCGTTGCGCTGCTCTTCGCGCTCGCCGCCCTCCGCCGGGCCAATCGGCCGCGGCCCGCGCTCCCCGAGAACTGCGGCGACTGCGTCTTCATGCTCCCGCGGGCCAAGGTGTACAAGCGCGAGACGCTCGAGGACGCGGACGGCATCGTCCACTACCTCTGCCAGCAGCGCTGGATCGAAGTCACGCCGTACTCGCCCCGCTGCGAGCTCGGCAAGAGCAAGACGCGACTCACGACCGTTCCCGATTAGGGCTATGGTCCGGCCGGTGCCGGATGCGTTCGCCGCTTTCGACGCGCACGTCCGCGCGCGCCAACAAGAGTACGTCGACGAGCTGAGCGCGCTCGTCCGCCTCCCGAGCGTCTCCGCCCAGCGGTCCGCGATCGACGAGACCGCACGGGTCGTCCTCGAGCGCGCGACGCGCGCCGGGTTCGCCGCGACCGCCGAGCGCGTCGCGGGCGGTCCCCCGACGATCGTCGGCGAGCAGGGGAGCGGCCCGCGCACGCTGCTCGTCTACGACCACTACGACGTGCAACCCCCCGATCCGCTGGCTGAATGGTCCACGCCGCCGTTCGAGCCGACGGTGCGCGACGGCTACCTGTTCGGCCGCGGGACCTCGGACAACAAGGGGAACCTCATGGCTCGGCTCCAGGCCGTCGAGGCGTACAAGGCCACGGTCGGCCCGCTGCCGCTGAAGGTGCGCATTCTCTTCGAAGGCGAGGAAGAGATCGGCTCTGAGCACCTGCACGAGTTCGCTCGTACGTACGCCGACCGCCTCCGCGCCGACGGGTGCATCTGGGAGGCGGGATACAAGGACGCCGCCGGCCGACCGACGGTCAACCTGGGGCTCAAGGGCATCTGCTACGTCGATCTGAAGGTGCGGGCGACGAAGCTGGACGCGCATTCGTCCGTCGGCGGCATTGTGCCGAACGCCGCGTGGCGGCTGACCTGGGCCCTCGCGTCGCTGAAGAACGAGCGCGACGAGATCACCGTCAATGGCCTCATGGACCATGTGCGAAAGCCGAGCGCCGCCGATCTGGCCGTCCTCGAGCGCCTGCCGTTCGACGAGTCGGGCTGGAAGCGCATCCACGGGATCGACGGCTTCGTCGGCGGCCTGACCGGTACCGCGCTGAAGCAGAAGTACTTCCTTGAGCCGACGTGCACCATCTGCGGCCTCAGCTCGGGCTACCAGGGCGATGGCTCGAAGACCGTCCTGCCCGCGGTCGCGAGCGCGAAGGTCGACTTCCGGCTGGTCCCGGACCTCACCCCCGAGCTCGTACGCGACCTGCTGCGCGAGCACCTCGACACGCGGGGCTTCGGCGACGTGGAGATCACGCCGCATCACGGCGAGCGGCCATCGCGCTGGCCGGCGGACAGCGACGTCGCCAAAGCGGCCGTGGCCGCGAACCGCGCGGCGTACGGGACCGAGCCTGTCGTGTACCCGCTCATGGCCGGGTCCGGCCCCATGGCGCAGGTGTGCGACCAGCTCGGGATCCCCGCGGTCGGCTTCGGCTCCGGCAACGCGGGCTCGGCGAACCATGCCCCGAACGAGAACATCGCGATCGCCGACTACGTCGACCACATCCGCGCCTTCGGTCGTTTCCTGCACGCGTTCGCGGGCCACGCGGTTTGAGCGAAGGCCATGTGAAGCCGTCGGGCCGCACGGCGCTGCTCATCGTGCTCGGCTTCTTGTCGTTCGCGGCCGTCTACAACGGCCTCGTGATGAGCCCGGTCCTCGAGTCGATCGCGCGCGAATTCGGGATCTCCACCGGCACCGCCGGCCTCGTCGTCGCGGCGTACGGCGCACCCGGGATCGCGGTCGCGGTGCTCGCTGGACCGTACTCGGATCGCATCGGCCGCAAGCCATTCCTGGTGATCGGGCCGTTCGTCATGGGCGTCGCCACGCTCGTGGCGTCGTTCGTGCCGACCTTCGCCCTCATCGTCGCGGCCCGGATCTGCTCCGGTATCGGGAGCGCGGTGATCTTCCCGAACGTGAACGCGACGGTCGCCGATACCTTCCCGTTCCGCGAGCGGGGCAAGGCCCTCGCCGCCGTCATCGGGATGAACACGATGGCCAGCGTCGCGGGCGTGCCGATCGCGGGCATCCTGGCCGAGGCGACGAGCTGGCGCGTATCGGTGGGTCTCGTGGGCGTCCTCTCGATCGTGGCGTCGGCGGTCCTCTTCGTCCGCCTGCCCCACGCGCAGGGCACGAATCGCGAGACGCGGATCCGCGCGCTCTACGCGCTCATCCTCGGTGACCGCTCGGCCGTGGCCGCGATCACGTCGAGCTTCCTCGGCGCGCTCTTCTGGTTCACCTGGGCGACGTACATCGTCGTCTTCTTCCAGCGCGTCTTCGGGCTCAGCGAAGGTCTCGCCGCGACCGTCGCGCTCACCCAGGGACTGGGCGTGCTCATTGGGAGCCAGATCGGGGGCCGGCTCGGGGATCGCATCGGTCATCGGCGGATCGTCGCGGGCAGCGTCGTCATCTCGGGCTTCCTACTGTTCCTGCAGACGAATCTCGGGCTTCCGCTGGTCGCGACCGCGCTCATCAACCTGGTGCTCTCGGGCGTGATCGGCGCGCGGTTCGCGACGAACAACGCGCTCATGACCGAGCAGGTGCCCGAGGCGCGCGGGACGATGCTCGCGCTCTCGGCATCCGTGGCGAGCATCGCGATCGTCGTCGGGGCCACGGTCGGCGGGCTCATGGTCGACGGCCCGGGGTTCGGCGCGCTCGGCGCGTTCTGCTTCGCCGTCGCCTGCGGGTCCGCGGCCATCGTGCTGCGCTTCGTCCGCGAGGAGCCGATGGACCTCGAGGTCCAGCCGCTCCGTTAGGCGCGACCATTCTTGGTTACGAGCTTGTTACCGACCCGTCATGGTCGAAGCCCGTTACGGGTGCGTTTGGGCACGCCATCTGCCCCTCGCTTCCTCGCTAAGCGAAAGGAGCGAGCCGATGGCAACGCAAGTCAAGAAGCCTGGTGGCGGGATGACCGTTGCCGAAGCCGGCCGCATGGGCGGCAAGCTCGTCAGCGAGAAGTACGGGTCCGAGTTCTACGAGAGGATCGGCAAGAAGGGCGGCTCGAGCACCGCCGAGCGCTACGGCCCGGAGTTCTTCGGGAAGATCGGGCGCAAGGGCGGCAAGGCCGTCAGCGAGAAGTACGGTGCCGGCCACTTCGAGCGGATCGGGCGGCGGGGCGGCCAGAAGGTCGCATCGCTCGTCGAGCGCGGGAAGCAGCTCGACAACGGCGACGCGCACCCCGCGCCCGAGGTCCGGCCCGAGGAGAGCATCGGAGCCTGATACTCCCCGGGTGGGGAAGGACCGGAAAGACCAAGAGCGAATAGGGACACGGGTCGTACGAACGGCCCGCGTTCTGCCGTCCGGCGCGGGCACGCCGCTCGTGCCGCCGCTCGTGCAGAGCGTCGCCTTCGGCTACGGCTCGATGGCCGAGCAGGACGCGATCTTCGCGAATGAGCGGCCCGGCTGGGTCTACGGCCGCTACGGCACCCCGACCACGGCCGCCCTCGAGGCCGCGCTCGCGGATCTCGACGGGGTCGAGGACGCCGTGTGCTTCGTCTCCGGGATGGCCGCGATCGGGACGCTGTTCGGCGTGGTGATCGCCGAGGGCGGCCGCATCGTCGCCCAGGAGGACACCTACGGCGCGACCCGAGCGATGCTCCAGCGCTTCGCGGTGGAGCGGAAGGCCGATGTCGCGTTCGTCGATCCGACGGATCTCGCGGCGGTGGACGGCGCGTTGAAGGAGCGCAAGACCGCGCTCCTGTACATCGAGGCGATCTCGAACCCGCTCCTCCGGGTCACCGACGTGAGCGCCCTCGCGGACCGCGCCCACGCTGCCGGCGCGACGCTTTGCGTCGACGCGACCTTCGCGACCCCGGTCCTTTACCGGCCGGCAGGTCTCGGCGCCGACCTGGTGCTGCACTCGCTCACGAAGTACATCAACGGGCATGGCGACGTCATGGGCGGCAGCGTGGGCGGCGCGAAGGCCGAGATCGCGAAGCTCCGCGAGCGCGTCATGAGCGACGGCGCGTACCTGCCGCCGCACGAGGCGTGGCTCACGATCCGCGGGATGCGCACGCTCGAGCTCCGGGTGAGCCGCCAGTGCGCGGGCGCCCATGCCCTCGCGACGCACCTTGCCGGCCATCAAAAGGTCGCGCGCGTCTTCTACCCCGGCCTGGCGTCACATCCGCAGTACCAGCTCGCCTGCGATCAGTACGGCGAGCGCGGCGGGGGCGTGGTCACGTTCGCGCTGAAGGACGACACGAAAGCCGCGGCATATCGGTTCCTCGACGCGCTCGAGGTCGCGGCATCCGCCACGACGGTCGGCGACCTGTTCACCGAAGTGCTGCACCCCGCGACGGCCTCGCACCGGCGGATCGATCCCGCGGAGCGCGTGCGCATGGGGATCACCGACGGGACCGTTCGTGTGTCGGTCGGGATCGAGGATCCGTACGACATCGTGGCGGACATCGACCAGGCGTTGGAGAAGGTCTAGCCGCTAGGTCGCGTTCCTAGACTCGCAACGTGACCGAACAGCAGAGCGAACGGCGGCTGATCACCTCGCTGTTCGTCGACGTCGTCGGGTCCACGGAGCTCACCGCGAAGCTGGGGCCCGAGCGGTGGAAGCGCGTACTTGCGGAGGCGTTCGGCGAGATCCGCGATCTGATCGTCGCCGAGGGCGGGACGGTCGAGAAATACGTCGGCGACGCGATCTTCGCGATCTTCGGAGCACCGACCGCGCATCCGGACGACGCGGCTCGCGCGCTTCGGGCGGCGCTCGGCTGCACGCGGTGGGCAGCGACGCAGACCGGCACGCCCGTGCCGGTGGCGGTGCGCCTCGGGGTCGAGACCGGCGAGGCGCTCGTCGACGTGCGTGGGGTGACGGTCGAGCACCAGCAGATGGCCGTCGGTACCTGCGTCGTGCTCGCGTCGCGACTTCAGGCGCACGCGGACCCAGGCCAGGTGCTCGTCGGTCCGGGCTGCCACGCAGCAGCACCGAACGGCGTGGAATTCGAGGAGCTCGGCGTCGTCGAGCTCAAGGGACTCGGTGCCACACCCGTATGGCGGCTCGCCGACATCCACGCTGACGCGTCCCGCGAGCTGCCCTACGTCGGTCGGAACGCCGAGCGCGAGGTGCTCCGTCTGGCACTCTCCCGCGTCACTGCCGGTCGGGCAGCGCTCGCGGTCGTCTCCGGTCCGCCGGGCCAGGGAAAGACCCGGCTCGTGCAGGAGTTCCTCCGGCAGGACGCGCCGCATCTGCGCGTGCTCCTCGCCCGATGCCGGCCGGGTGGGGAACGCGGGGCGCAGACCCCCCTTCGCCAGCTCCTTGCCGGTGAGGGGGTGATCGATGCGCAACAGCTCGGTGAGCGTTGCCGCACGCTGTTCAGCGATCGCATCGAGGCGGATCGGGTCGCGGACAGGCTCGGGCACTCCGCGGGGATCGGGCTGAGCGAGGAGCTTGGAAAGATCGACATCCCGTCGCGCGAGGACGAGATCGCGCACGCGTGGCGTCGCTACCTTGGCGCCCTCGGCGCCGAGCGCTCCCTCGCGGTGTGGGTCGAGGACGTCCACTGGGCGGAGCCCGAGGTGGTCCGCCTGATCGACCGGCTCACCCTGGCGGGACAGGAGTCCCTGCTGATCATCGCGACCGCCCGACCGGAGTTCGCTGAGAGCGCAGGGATCCGGCCGAGCGGTCATCGTTTCTTCATCGAGCTCGATCCGCTCGACGCCGAAGCGGCGCGGTCTCTTGCGGGAACGATCGGCGAGGTCGATGACGACCTGGTCGATCGTGCCGAGGGCAACCCGCTCTTCCTGATCGAGCTTGCTCGGGCTCGCGCGACACGTGTCGAAGCTCTTCCGGTCACGCTGCAAGGTGCCATCGGAGCGCGGCTCGACGAGCTGTCGCGCGATGAGCGCGAGCTGCTACAGCACGCGGCCGTCGCCGGCGAGAGCTTCACCGTGCGCGACGTCGCCCTGCTGACCGGACGCGACCGTGGCGAGGTCGCTCGCGCGGTCGAGCACCTCACGGCATCGCTCTATCTGCGGCGCCTTGGGAACGGCTACGCGTTCCATCACGCGTTGCTGCACGACGTCGCGTATGGCCGGCTGACCGACGTCGAGCGGATGAAGCTGCATGCGCGTTTCGCGCGCGAGGGGATCTCACCCGATGATCCCGAAGCCCTCGCGCACCACTGGTGGGCGGCGCTCCGACCGCCGGATGGCGACTGGGTCTGGGAGAACGCGCCGGACCTCGCGGAGATGCAGGCGGCGGCATTCGGCGCGCACGTGGCCGCGGCCGCGGGTCTGGCCCAGCGGTTCGCGCACGAGCGGGCGATCGAGACATTTGGGCGAGCGCTCCTCTTCACGTCGGCTCCCCTGGAGGAAGCGACGGCCGAGAAGGCCATCGGCGACGCGTACAAGCTGCGCGGTGACGGCGACGACGCGTGGACGCACTACCTGCGCGCGCTGGACGCCTACCGCCGGGCCGAGGCGCAGCCGCCGCCGGAGTTCTACGCGGACGTCATATCGATGCCGGTCGTCTGGCTCGGGGCGTTCAAGTCCTATCCCGACAATGCGTCGATCGCCGCGCTCATCGAGGACGGGGAAGCGCTTGCCCGACGTGAGCACGCCGAGCTCGCACTCACGCGGATCCTGCGGTTGAAGGGCGCGTTCACGTCAGACCCGGCGTTCATGACCGAGGCGACCGAGCTCGCGACAGCGCTTCCAGACGGGCCGGCCAAGGCGCAGCTGTTCGACGAGCTCGGCTATACGTGGCAGAACAGCTTCGATGAATTCGATCGCGCGCAGGCGATGAACGATCGGGCCGACGCGCTACGGCCAGTCCAGCGCGATGACGACCTCTACTACGTGGGGCGCTGTCATCTGGCGCACGCCCGCGGCGATCTGGCGCAGGCGACCGATCTGGCGGACCGTCACCTCGCCGCCACCGCGAAGGCGGGCCCGCACGTGCGAGGTCATGCGTTCGGCAACGAGGCCCTCGTCCGGTTCGCGACCGGGGATTGGGTCGGCGTGGTCGAGTGCGGCGAGCGGGCACGCGAGCTGATTCGCGACAATCCCGGCACGCGCTTCTGCTCCAGCGGAGCGGGGCTGGCCCTCGTGCGCGCGGCGGCCGTCCACGCGGTCGCGGGACGAGTCGAGAACGCGAACGCCGAGGTCGCCGCCGCGGCCCCGACCCGGCAAGCCGGGCAGGGCGATGCGTTCCTCGCATTCCCGCTTGCCGCGCTCGGGCGGCGCGCGGATATCCGCCGGATCTTCGCGACTGCGGGTGCCGACCGGGGTTTTCTCGGACCTGCGCTCACGGTCCTGGAGATGTGGGATGAGGTCGAGACGGCGTTGCAGCAGCTGGATGAGGCCGCATCGCGCGGCGGTCGGTTCGACGGAGCGATGGCGGCCGCAATGCGCGAAGAGCGCGCCGCCGCGGGTGGTGGAACGAAACCACGCCACGCGCTGTTGCACCAGCTCGGCTACGAAGGTTGGAGTCGGTTCCTGTCGTTCCGGCCGGTGGCCGATCCGGTCGCTAGTGCTCTCGCCGCAGATGGTCGAGCACCTCGGCCATGACCCGGCAGTCGATCTCGTTGTAGCGGGAGACCTCCTGCATCAGCTCGACCTCGCCCATCGCAACGCCGTCCGTCGCGGCGAGATCGGCCGCGGCCCACGCGCCGGCCATCGCGCCGGTGCCGTCGGCGAGACCCTCACCCCACTCGGTCTCGATCAGGCCGTGTGACTTCATCGCCCGCGCCACCGCCTTGAGCCCGAAACCCCGCGCGCCGCGGACCACGACCGGCTCCGCGTGCACGATCCGCTCGAGCAGGTCATACCAGCCGAGGAGCGGCCAGCCACGCTCGGGATGCCGGGCCCGCGCCGATTTGTAGGCGCCCTCCATGAAGACCGTCTCCGCGGCGGACCAGTGGAACAGTCGCGCGTCGGCAGCCCCGGCGAGGCCGGCCCCGCGAGCAAGCTCGGCCACATGCGCGAGCCACGCGTCGATCATCTCGGCCTCCGCCTCGGCGGTGAGCGACCGCACCGTGAACTGCGCGAACTCCCACGTGCCGCCGGCGTACGTCCCGCAACCGACCTGGAAGATGAGCGACTCGCCGCCCTTGCGCGGGAACGACGCGAAGTCGTCGTTGAGGTCGTTCACCGTCTCGAAATCGACATAGAGCTCGACCGGAGCGCGCTCGCGCCACCGCCCTTCGTCCGCATCGATGTGCTCCGGGCGCACCGCCGGCCCGGTCTCCCGGTTCACCGCGATCATCGCGTCGAACATCGCCGGATACGTTTCGCCGGAGATGCCGAGCCACTCCGCCGAGATGCGCGGATCGTCCCACCGCGCGACCCCGCGCTCGCGCGCGCCATCGCGCATCGCCGCGCTCACGCGCCAGAGGAGCGTGAGCTCGCGGAGCTCCTCAGCGAGCTCCTTCTTCGCCTCGTGCCACGGGTGGTCGCTGTCGTTCTTCATGTTCGCCCAGAGCTCGGGGATCGTCGGCACGGGAAGCACGCTCCACGCGGCGCCCTCGCGACGCACGCGGCGGATCCAGGCCCGGCCCTCGGTGACCACGTCCGCGAGGGCCAACTCGCGCGAGCGCACGTACGTCTCGGCCGGGACGCGAGCGAGCTTCTCCCAGCACACATCGCCCCGCCCGCTGTTGCCCTGCCGCCACGCGCGGCCGAGCACGTACGCGAAGGGCGCGACGTGACCCTGCACCCGCGCGAGCATCTGGTTGTACGTCCAGACCTGCGCGCTCGTGGAGAGATCGCTGGAGGTCGAGAGCGACCCGTCCTTCAGCAGGTCGAGGGTCGTGAACTTGATGTCGATGACCCGGTAATGCCAGGCCGCGCCGTGGAGCGCCAGGGCCGGCACGCTCGGGTCGTCGTTCTCGACGAACGCGTCGCCGCATAGCGTCGCCAGGACATCGGATCGCACGAGCAGATCGATGCGGCCGTATGTGCGGGTCTGCGGATCGCGAAGCAGACCCTGGGCGATGACCCGCTCGCCACGCTCCATGGCCGCGACGGTCGCATGCGCCGCCGCGAGCGAACGGGCGCCATCGCGGTCGCTATCGATCCGGGTGAGGCCGACGCGCCGCTCGAGGTCTTCGAGGACCTTCTGCTCGAAGCGCCGGCCCTGCCGAGCGAGGAACTGTTGGAAGTCGAAGCGCTCGTCGTAGGCCGCGCGCTGGTCGTCGCGCGCGAGGCCGCGCTCGCCGCCGTAGCGGTCGAGCCAGTCGAGGAGGGCGTCGTTGCGTGCCCAGTTCCGGATCGCACCCGCGGAGACCCAGTCGTCCCAGTCCGCGTCCGCCGTGGGAAGGATCGTGTCGCCGTCGTCGCGCGTGACGAGCGCGTTCGCCCCGCGGACCGGCCGTCCGATGGAGAGCGAGAGGGTGAGCTGGGTCGGCTCAGCCATCGAGGAGCGCGGCCAGCCGGCCGAGGTCCGTCGCGTTGACCAGCGGCGCCGGGCCCTCCGGCGGCGGGACGGCGTGTCGGTTCGCCCAGTACACATCCATCCCGACGTGTCGCGCGCCGCCCACGTCGTGGGCCGAGCCCGCGACGAACAGCACGCGCTTCGCCTCGAGGCCGATCGCGGCCAGCGCCGCGCTGTATGGCCGCGGATCCGGTTTGTACGCACCGGCCTGCTCCGCGGTCATGACGAACGCGAACTCGCCCGCCGCCTTCGCGGCGCGCTCGCCGAGCTTCTGCGAGCAGTTGGTGACGATGAAGCGCGGCGTGTCGCCGAGAGCCACCAGCGCGCGACGCGTGTCGGGCCACGGCTCGGCTTCGCCCCAGCGCGACAGCAGGGTCGTGGCATGCGGCCGTCCAAGGCCGACCTCCTTCGCGCTCTCGTGCACGAGCTCGTCGAACGGGCGATACGGCTTCCCCCGGAGCAGCCGCTGGTTCGCGGCATGCCACTTCGTCCCGAGCTCGTGATCGCCCGCGGCCGAGCGCCACAGCGGGAGCGTGTCCAGCAGCGCGGTGAGCAGGTCGAATCCGACGGCGTCGTATCGGGGCATGCGACTAGGCTACGCGGCGATGGCGCGCTTCATCGTCGAAGGCGGCACCCCGCTCCGCGGCGAGATCACCGCGATGGGCAACAAGAACTCGGCGTTGCCCCTGATCGCCTCGAGCCTGCTCACGAGCGAGCCGGTCATCCTCCGTAACTTCCCACGCATTCGCGACGTGAACGGCATGCTCGAGATCGTGGTCGGTCTCGGGGCGACCGTCGAGTGGCTCGACCCGCACGCCGTGAAGATCTGCACGGCGAACGTGAACAAGACGACCATCGACCCGAAGCTGTCGCGGGAGATCCGGACGTCGCTGCTGTTCGCCGGGCCGATGCTCGCGCGATTCAAGAAGGTGACCCTCGGTCTGCCCGGCGGCGACGTCATCGGCCGGCGCCGCTCCGACACCCACTGGCTCGCGCTCCAGGCGTTCGGCGCGAAGCTCAGCGCCGATCGGAGCGGCTTCGGCCTCGAGGCGCCGGAGCTCGCGGGCGCCGACGTGCTCCTGGACGAGCAGTCGGTGACCGCCACCGAGAATGCCCTGCTCTGCTCCGTGCTCGCGCCGGGCCGCACCGTCATCCGGAATGCCGCGAGCGAGCCGCACGTCCAGGAGCTCGCGATGGCCCTCGTCCAGATGGGCGCGCGCGTCCACGGCATCGGCACGAACACGCTCGAGATCCGCGGGGTGCCGGAGCTGCATGGCGTCGATCACGTCGTCTGGAGCGACCACATGGAGGTCGGCTCCTTCATGGGCCTCGCGGCGATGACCCACGGGGAGCTCACCGTGCAACGGTGCGCGCCCCAGCACCTCGCCATGGTCCGCGCGGTGTTCAAGCGCCTGGGTATCGACTCGAGTATCGACGGCGACGAGCTGCACGTGCCGGCGAAGGCCACGTACGTGATCGAGGAGGACCTCGGTGGGAAGATCCCGACGATCAAATCGCAGCTTTGGCCGGGTTTCCCGTCCGACCTCATCAGCATCGCGACCGCGTTCGCGACGCAGGCCGAAGGGACCGTCCTCATGCACGAGTGGATGTTCGACGGCCGGATGTTCTGGCTCGGCGCGCTCGAGTCCTTCGGCGCGCGGCTCGTGCTCGCCGATCCGCACCGTGCCGTGATCATGGGCCCGAGCCAGCTGTACGGCACCGAGGTCCAGAGCCCGGACATCCGGGCCGGCCTCGCGCTCCTCGGCGCGGCGCTGTGCGCGAAGGGCACGAGCGTCATCAACAACATCGAGCAGATCGACCGCGGCTACGAGGATGTGGACGGCCGGCTGCGGGGCCTGGGCGCGAAGATCGAACGCGTGGCGTGAGCGCGACCCAGCCCGCGCACGTCCCCGCGCGCTCCTACGTGACCGGCCTCGAATGCGCGAAATGCGGTGCGACCGCGGACGCGACGGCGCTCGCCAACCTCTGCCCGAAGGACGGCGGCCCGTACCTCGTCCAGTACGACCTCGAGCGGCTGCAGTCCGTGCCGCGCAGCATGCTCGCCGGCCGGCAAGCGTCGATGTGGCGGTACCGCGAGCTCCTCCCGATGGACGATCCGAGCAACGTCGTGAGCCTCGGGGAGGGGAACACCCCGATCGTCGAGCCGTTCGCCCTTCGCGAGTCCCTCGCGCTGCACCGCCTCTTCATCAAGGACGAGGGGCTGCTGCCGACCGGCACGTTCAAGGCGCGCGGCGCCGCGGTCGGCGTGACGCGCGCGCGGGAGCTGGGCGCGACGACCATCGCGCTCCCAACGGCCGGGAACGCCGGGGCGGCGTGGGCCGCGTACGGCGCCCGCGCCGGCCTCGGCGTGATCGTCGTGATGCCGGCGACGACGCCCGACGTCATCCAACGCGAGACGGCCGCATACGGCGCGCGCGTGTACCTCGTCGATGGCTCCATCGCCGACGCGGGCGCGGTGGTGAACAAGGCCTGCGCGGATTACGGCTGGTTCGACGCGTCGACGCTGAAAGAGCCGTACCGCATCGAGGGCAAGAAGACCATGGGCTTCGAGATCGCCGAGCAGGCCGGGTGGACCCTGCCCGACGTGATCGTCTATCCGACCGGCGGCGGGGTGGGGCTCATCGGGATGTGGAAGGCGTTCCAGGAGCTGCGCAAGATCGGGTGGGTCGAGGACGACAAGCTCCCGCGCTTCGTCGCGGTTCAGGCCGCCGGCTGCGCGCCGATCGTAAAGGCGTTCCACGCCGACGCGCTCGAATCCGAGCCATGGCCGGATCCGACGACGTTCGCGGCCGGCATACGCGTGCCGAAAGCGCTCGGCGATTTCCTCGTGCTCAAGATCCTCCGCGAGTCGAGCGGCGTCGCGATCGCGGTCACCGACGAGGAGATCGCCGCGATGATGCGGCTCGTGTCCGTGAGCGAAGGGATGCTGGTCTGCCCCGAAGGCGCCGCCGCGGTCGAAGGCGCGCATCAGCTCGCGAAGCAGGGCTTCATCGATTCACACGAGGACGTGCTCGTGATCAACACCGGCAGCGGCCTCAAGTACGCCGAGTCGCTGCAGGGTGATCCGCCGATCCATCTCGAAAAAGGCGCCCCGCTCCCGCGTCTTGAACGTCAGCTCGCCGGGTAGACCGGCGACCGGATCAAATCTACCTGCTGTCGCCATCGCGCCAGATCCGCTCGCTGTCGCGGCGGTCATTGGTGTCATGGCGCTGACGGACGTCTTCACGACGATCCAGGTCATCCCGAGCGGCCTCAAGCCGTATTTCGTGCCGATCATCCTGATCGTCACCGGCGCGTCCCTCATCCTCGGGCCGAGGACGCCCTAGCACTAGCATCAGACCCGTGACCATCGCGTCCGACGTGCTCGACCTTGTCGGCAACACCCCGCTCGTGCAGCTCAGCCGTATCGGCAAGGGCCTGAAGCCGCGCCTGGTGGCGAAGCTCGAGATGCTGAACCCGGGCGGTTCGGTGAAGGATCGCATCGGGCTCGCCATGATCGAGGACGCCGAGAAGCGCGGCCTGCTGAAGCCGGGTGGCACGATCGTCGAGCCTACCAGCGGCAACACCGGCGTGGGCCTTGCCATCGCCGCGACGCTCAAGGGCTATCGCCTCGTCTGCACCATGCCCGACAAGCAGAGCCAGGAGAAGCGCGACATCCTTCGGGCCTACGGGGCCGAGGTCGTCATCTGTCCCACCGCGGTGCCGCCGGAATCGCCGTCCTCGTACTACAAGGTCGCCGAGCGCCTCGCCAAGGAGCTGCCGGGCGGCTTCATGCCCGGCCAGTACTGGAACCAGCAGAACGTCGCGGCACACTACAAGTCGACCGGCCCCGAGCTGTGGACGCAGACCGACGGGAAGATCACGCACTTCGTGCTCGGTATCGGCACCGGGGGCACGGTCACCGGCGCCGGCCGCTACCTCAAGGAGCAGAACCCGAAGATCACCATCGTCGGCGCCGATCCCGAGGGCTCGATCTATACCGGCGACGTCCATCCGTACAAGACCGAAGGCATCGGCGAAGACTTCTGGCCGGGCACGTTCGACAAGACGCTCGTCGACCGCTGGGTCCGCGTCTCGGATCGCGACACCTTCCTCACCGCCCGCCGGATCACGCGGGAGGAGGGCATCCTCGCCGGCGTCTCGTCGGGCACCGCGATGTTCGCAGCGCTCGAGATCGCGAAGGAGCTCGACGAGAAGGCGCTCGTCGTCGTACTGCTCCCGGATTCGGGCAAGTCGTATCTCTCCAAGCTGTACAACGACGAATGGATGCGCCAGAACGGATTCCTGCAGCGCTTCGCGCAGCTCATGCGCGTCGGTGACGTGATCCGCGGGCGCGAGGCCGGCACGCCGCAGATCGTCGTCGTCTCACGGAGCGACACCGTGCGATCGGCAATCGACACGATGCAGCGCTACGGCATCTCGCAGATCCCGGTGGTCGCGAACGGCACGGCCGCGTCGGTGAGCGACATTGTCGGGAGCGTGCAGGAGCGCACGATGCTCGATCGGGTGTTCCGCGAGCCCGCGCTCGTCGACGCAACTGTCGAGCGCGTGATGGAAGCGCCGTTCCCGGTCGTGCAGGCGAACGAAGATGTCGAACGCTTGTACGCGGAGCTCGCCGGCGGCGTGCCCGCGTTGCTCGCGGTCGATGATGGCCGGCCGGTCTCGGTGATCACGAAAGCCGATCTGCTCGAGTTCGTCGCGCACCAACGGCGCGCCTCGCGCTGAAGCGCGCCCGCGGCCGACCGCCGGGGCGGACTGGCATCGCATCTGCAAACGAGATGGCCAACAAAAGACCGGGGAATGCCAGTTGCGTGTAGCCGCACATGCTTGACTGGGTGCTCCACAGCCACATAGACACCGCAGGTGCGCCCTTCGCGGCGGGCCCGCCGCACCTCCAGATCGAGAGGTCGCAGATTTCCGTTGGCTGAACAGGACAACGCGGTCGAGCCGAATGCCGTCGCCGCCGCCGAAGCGGAGTTGCTTCCGGGCGCGGTGCAGAAGAGCGCGGAGCGGATCCTCGACAGCCTCTGCGATCCGAGCCGCCTGCGCATCGTGCAGGCCCTTCGCGCGACGCCGCTCACGGTGAGCGAGCTGTCGCGCGTGATCTCGAAGACCCGGGCCGCGACGAGCCAGCACCTGAAGGTGCTGCGCGGCGTCGAGGCAGTGACCGCTGAACGGCACGGGCAGTTCGTCGTGTATTCGTTGTCCGAGCACATCAACGCCGAAGTGCTCGAGAACGTCGCCAACGCGTTCGATCAGCTGAGACCGACCGCGTGACCGGGCGGATCGTTCTCATCGAGGACGATCCAGACATCGCCGCCCTGATGGAGGAGATGCTGCGCGACAGCGGCCATCAGGTCGTTGTGCGAGAGCGCCTTGACCCGGGCGCCGGTGACGACGAGACCCGTGTCGTGATCACCGATCTGGTGGCGCTGCGCAGCTACGACACCGGCGTCGCGCGCGAGTGGATCGCGAGGGTCCGGGCGCGCTTCCCCCGAGCGAAGATCCTGGTGTCCACAGCGCACCCGCCGGCTGCCGCGAGCGGGCCCGAAGCCCTCGGCGCCGATGCCGTGCTCGCCAAGCCGTTCGATCTCGCCGACTTCATCCGGATCGTGGAGTCGCTGCTCGGCCGCTGAGTGGCTTCGCGCGCGGCACCCATACTTGCGCCATGGGGAAGGACCTCCGCAAGCAGAGCTTCGAGACGCTCGCGATCCACGCCGGCCAGGAGCCCGAGCAGGGGACCGGCGCGGTCGTGGTGCCGATCTTCCAGACGAGCACGTTCGCCCAGGAAGCCGTCGGCAAGGACAAGGGCTTCGACTACGCGCGGACCGCGAACCCGACCCGCACGGCGCTCGAGACCTGTCTCGCCGCGCTCGAGTCGGGCTCCTGGGGGCTCGCCTTCGCGTCCGGGATGGCCGGCGAGGACGCGATCGCGCACCTCCTGAACACGGGCGATCACGTCGTCATGGGCGACGACGTGTACGGCGGCACGTACCGGCTGTTCAAGCGGATCTTCGAGCGCCACGGCGTCGGAATGACCGCCGTCGACATGCGCCAGCACGCCGCGGTGAAGCGCGCGATCAGGAAGACGACGAAGCTGCTCTGGATCGAGTCGCCGACGAACCCGATGCTCAAGGTGATCGACATCGCGGCGATGGCCGAGCTCGCGCACCGCTCGAAGGCCCTGGCGGTCGTCGACAACACCTTCGCGAGCCCGTACCTCCAGCAGCCGCTCCTCCTGGGCGCGGACCTCGTCACGCATTCGACCACCAAGTACCTCGGCGGCCACTCGGACGTCGTCGGTGGTGCGGTCGTGGGCAACTCCGCGGACCTCCACGAGCGCTTGAAGTTCATCCAGAATGCGGCGGGTGGCGTGCCCGGGCCGTTCGACAGCTGGCTCGTCCTGCGCGGCGCGAAGACGCTCGCCGTGCGGATGGACCGCCACTCGGCGAACGGGCTCGCCATCGCGGAGTGGCTCGCCGACCATCCGAAGGTGAAGAGCGTGAACTACCCGGGGCTCGTCACGCACCCGCAGCACGCCCTCGCGCGGCGGCAGATGCGGAGCTTCGGCGGCATGCTGAGCTTCGAGCTGAAGGCTGGGGGAGAAGCCGGCGCGAAACGCGTCGCGGCGCGGACGCGGACCTTCGCGCTCGCCGAATCGCTGGGTGGCGTCGAGTCGCTCATCGAGGTGCCGCTCGCGATGACCCACGGCTCGGTGAAGGGCACGAAGCTCGCGCCGCCCGCCGGGCTCATCCGGCTCTCGGTCGGCATCGAGGGCGTCGATGACCTCATCGCCGACCTCGCGCGCGCGATCGGATGAACCTGGCGATCGCCTTTTTCGCCGGGATCCTCTCGTTCGTGTCCCCGTGCGTGC
This sequence comes from Candidatus Limnocylindria bacterium, assembly GCA_035937095.1. GTDB lineage: Bacteria > Chloroflexota > Limnocylindria > P2-11E > P2-11E > UBA4735. Next base: position 10,330 of record DASYVN010000137.1, on the reverse strand, counting down.
TGCCGCTGGTCCCCGCGTACCTCGTCAACCTCGCCGGTGAGAGCGCGCTCGCCGGCACGGACCGCCGGCGCTCGATCGCGCACGCGGCCGTCTTCGTCGCCGGCTTCAGCGCGGTGTTCACGCTCCTGTGGATCGGTATCGCGCTGCTTGGCTCGTTCGGGGCCGACTTCGTGGCCTGGCTCCAGCGGGTCGCGGGGGTCGTCCTCATCGTCCTCGGGATGCACATGGTCGGCCTCATCACCGTGCCGTTCCTCGAGCGGGCCACCGACCTGCGTCTCGAGGGCGCCGCGTCCGGCTACCGCCGCTCGCTGCTCATCGGCGTCGCGTTCGGCGCGGGCTGGACGCCCTGCATTGGACCGTACCTCGCGCTCATCCTGACCATCCTCCTGAACAGCGACCTCGCGTCCGGCGCGGTGCTGCTCCTTGCGTACTCGCTCGGGCTCGGTGTGCCGTTCCTGCTCGTGGCCGCCGGGGTCGGGAGCGTCCGCCGTGGGCTCGACTGGGTCCGAATGCACATTCGGGCGGTGAATGCCGTCGGCGGTACGCTGGTCATCGTGATGGGCCTGCTCCTCCTATCGGGCCAGCTCACGCGGCTGAACCAGCTCGTCAACTTCCTGCCGCTGCTCGGTTGATGACCCCGGCCCCGCACGCGCTCGAGACCCGGCTCCAGCTTCCGCGGTGGATCACCGCCGTGTTCATCGCGATCATCGCCATCGCGTCCGCCGCGGCACTCATCGCCCCGCAGCTCCAGCCGCGCCCGTTCGTCGGGCAGACGAACGTCGGCGTGATCATCAGCGTGGTGGACGCGCCGGACACGGCGGGCCGCGTCGGCTCCAAGGCGCCGGATTTCCTCTGGGTGCAGCCGTCCGGTGAGACCATCCGGCTCTCGGCGCTGAAGGGCCGGCCCGTCGTGCTGAACTTCTGGGCCACCTGGTGCAAGCCGTGCCTCGCCGAGATGCCGCGCCTGGAGCAGACCGCGCGCAACAACCCGGGCATCGCGTTCTACGAGATCGACCTCGACGAGGACGGCGCGAAGGTCCGTGGGTTCTTCGACTCGCTCGAGCTCACGCACCTGGTGCCGCTCATCGACGTCGGCTCGGTCGTCGCGCGCGCGTACGGGCTTGGTCAAGGTGTACCGACGACGTTCTTCATCGACGCCGACGGGATCGTGCGCGCGACGCACCTCGGTGAGATGGACGCGCTCCAGATCGCGACCGGCCTGAGCACGGTGAAGCGATGACCGCGGAGGTCCGCCGCATCGACCGGCCCGCGCCGCCCCGGCTCTATCGCGACGGAAAGCTCACGGAGCTGGACAAGGCGCCGCCGCCGGAGCGCGCCATCTCGCTCATCGTCGACGGCGAGGAGCTCGCGACGATCGCGTGCTCGCCGGTCCGGGTCATCGCGCTCGCGCTCGGGTTCCTGCGGGTCGAGGACATCATCCAGCGCGCCGAGGACGTCGCGCTCATGGAGGTCTGCGACGAGGAGACCGTGGTGAAGGTCCGGCTCGCCCCGACCGCGCGCGCCGTGCCCCACGATCGAAAGCGGATCCTCACCTCGGGCTGCGGGCGGGGCGTGACGTTCTCCCTGGACGTGGTGCCTGTGGGCGGCGGAATGACCGTGACGCCGGAGCAGCTCATGGCCTGGATGGAGGAGCTCCTCGACAAGGCCGCCGGGTACAAGGAGCACGGCGGCACCCACACCGCGGGCCTGTTCGGCACGAACGGGCTCGAGCTCATCGTCGAGGACATCGGCCGCCACAACACCGTTGACCGCATCGCCGGCGAGGCGCTCCTTTCCGACATCGACACGGCCGGGAAGGCGATCCTCACTTCGGGCCGGATCTCGAGCGAGATGCTCGTGAAGGCCTCGCGACTCGGATGCGGGATCGTCGCGTCGCGCACGAGCCCGACCGAGCTCGGCGTGTCGCTCGCCGTCGAGGCGAACATCGCCCTCTGCGGCTACGTCCGCCGCGACCAGCTGCGGGTGTTCCACGACGCGGGGCGCCTCTCGCTCTAGAGCGTCGCGATCATCTCCGCGTGCTCGCGCTCGTGCGGGCCGATCCAGCCGATCTCGCTCTTCTTCCGGTCCCAGGTGTCGGGACCGAACGGCCCGGCATCCTCTGGCCAGCCATCGAGCTCGCCCAGGAGCGCGGCGCGGCTCGCATCGAGCTCGGCGCGCACCGCCGCGTAGCGGTGCGCGCGCCGGGGCCCGACCTGGCTCTCGTTCCACTCGTCGAACTCCGGATAGGTCCAGGCCCAGGCCCACGTCCGTCCGGCGCGCACGTCGGCAATCGCCTCCAGCACCGCGCGGTCGTACCCGATGAGGTGGGCGAGCAGCTCCTTCGCCGTCCAGCGCAAGCCCGGAACGATCGTCTGGGACAGCGTCTTCTCGTCCCGCGGCGCGAGGACCTCATCGAGCTCGACGCGGGCTGACCGGATGTCCGCGAGGAACTCGGCCTTGCTCACGTCCCCACTGGCGGCGCCTAGAGCCTCGGGTTGATATGGTTCAGATCAGGTGAGCGCGGTCTGGAGCTTCCTGAGGTAGCCGTCGATGGTCCGGGTGTGTCCGATGACGCGCGACACCGTGCGGAACAGCGGGTTGTACACCTCGCCGCGCTCGGTGATGGTCACCATCGACGCGTCGTGATGTTCGGGCGCGATCTCGTACGTCCACGTGCCCCCGAACGCCGACTCGCCCACGATCTTGGTCACCAGGAGGCGTGGCTCGTCGCGCTCGACGACCTCGGTCTTCAGGTCGCCGCCCCAGCCCTTCGTCGCGACCGGGTCGTTGATGAGTGCCCAGACGGTCTCGGGTCGCGCCGAGATCCGCCTGGAGCGGCTCGCGACGTGCGCGGTGGGCAGCGCGGCACCGAAGCCGAACGCGCCGAACACCAGCACGACGAGGACCGCGAGCGGATAGAGGACGAGCCCCACGGTCCGAAGCCTACCCCGCGCGCTGCGACAGGAGCTCGCTCCAGCCGACGTCGCCGATCGCCGTCGGGAGCGCGTGCTTCGGGACCAGTGCGCCGGTCCTCGACGCCGCCCTCCGGCATGCCGCGGACGCGTACGCCCTCGGCGCGCCGCGCTTCCCATCCCTGTCGGCGGCGGCGCACGCCGAAGGGATCGAAGGTCTCGCCGGGCGTGCGGCGACCCTCGAACGATCGCGTGACCTGGGCCGCGGCTCGCTTGCCGTGATCCGCGACGCCCGCGAGGCCGCACGTGCGGCGGAGCGGACCGCGTCGCTGGAGGCGGCCGCCAAGGTCGAGGGACAGCTGATGCTCACCCTCGTCCTGTGTTAGCTCCCCGCGCTCATGCTGCTCGTGGTCATCCCACTCTTTCTGACGCTCCTCGACGGACTGTTCGGCTGATCGCGCTCTCGTACACTGCTGGGAGATTCCGCGCGCAGTGAGCGCGCACGAGGAAGTGATCCATGCCGTTCAACCTTGGCGGGCCAGAGCTCGTCTTCGTCCTCGTCATTGTGCTCATCGTCTTCGGCGCGGGGAAACTGCCGACGGTCTTCGGCCAGCTCGGTAAGGGCGTCCGCACCTTCCGCGAGGAGTCCTCCAAGGACGAGGCCGCCGCGGCCGCGACCGGCACGACGACGGCCGCCGGCACGCCGACCGCCGCCGCGAGCAAGTACTGCTCGAGCTGCGGCAAGCCGAACGCGGATGGCGCGAAGTTCTGCGCGAGCTGCGGGACACCACTCGCCGCCTAGCGCGACCCGGGTGAAGGCACCGCGCGTCGCGTTCGTCGGTCGCCACAACAGCGGCAAGACGACGCTCCTCCTCGCGGTGCTCCCGCTGCTCGTCGCCCGCGGCATCCGCGTCGGGTACCTGAAGCACGCCCATGCCGGCTTCGAGATCGATCGGCCGAACAAGGACAGCTACCGGGCCCGCCGGACCGGTGTGGTGCAAACGATCGTCACCGGCGGCGGCCAGACCGCGGTCATCGACGACGCAGAAGACCTGACCCTCGACGCGGCGATCGCCCGATACGGGCGCGACGACCTCGATCTCTGGGTCGTCGAAGGCTTCAAAGCCGAGCCGCTCCCGAAGATCGAGGTCGCCCGGGCGGCACTCTCCACCGAGCTGGTCTGCCTCAACGACCGCAACCTCATCGCGACCGTGACGGATTTCGACGTGAGTGCGGCCGTCACGCACTTCGATGTCGGCGATGCTCCTGCCGTGGCCGCGTTCATCGCGGCCCGGATCGGGCGATGAGCGTCTCGGCCGCGATCATGGCCGGCGGCAAGAGCAAGCGGATGGGCCAGGACAAGGCTTGGATCGAGCTCGACGGCGAGCCGCTGATCAAGCGCGTCGCGGATGTGCTCGCCGAGGTCGCGGACGAAGTGATCGTCGTCGCGAACGATCCGAAGTACGAGTCGCTCGGCCTGCGCGTCGTCCGCGATCACTGGCCCCAGGGTGGCGCGCTCGGCGGGATCGCCACCGGCGTCGGCGCGGCGACGCATGAGGCAGTGCTCGTCGCCGCCTGCGACATGCCGTTCCTCTCAGCGGATGTGTGGCGAGTGCTGCTCGCCCACGCCGGCGAGGCAGACGTCGTGATCCCGCGCATCGGCGGCGAGTACGAGACGCTGCACGCGCTGTACACGAAGGCCTGCGTGCCGCACATGGCCCGGGCACTCGGCGAAAACCGGCTGCGGGTCATCGCGTTCTTCGACGCGGTGAAGGTCCAAGCGGTCGAGGAGCCCGAGCTTCGCGCCGTCGATCCGAACCTGCGCGCGTTCACGAACGTGAACACGCCGGAGGAGCTGGCTAGCGCGCTCGACGCGTAGCGTCGAGCAGCGGCTCGAGGTGCTTGCGGCGGTGCTCGGCGACGTGCCCGACGGCGTCGAACGGCCACTGGGCCGCCCAGTTCTTGCTGAAGTACGCCGGCGGCGCCGCGCGGAGCGCCTTGAGGATCGCCCGGTGCGCGGCGCGGTACTCGGCGACGATCGTCTTCGCCGGCGTGCGGTGCGAGCGGCGGTAGATCGCGGCGTTGATGTCCCGGATGTTCGTGAGCTTCGGCGGCTCGTACGGCTTGACCGGTCCGGTGTCCTTGGCGATGACGCGCACCTGCCGCCACTTCCAGGCGGTGATGTGCGCGAGCACGTCCTTCACCGTGAAGCGGATCGGCGCCTCTTCGCGCATCGCGGGCCTGCGGAAATCGGCGGGATTCAGCTGCTGCACGACCTTGTCGAGCGCCTGGTACTCGGCCTCGACCCGCTTGATGACGCTCGCGCGGGTGTGCTTCACGCCCGGGCGCGCATCCGGTCGAGCGTGCGATGGCGCTCGAGATCACAGTGCGGGCGGGCCTGCCATTCGTCGGGATCGTCCTCGCGGCAGTCGTACGTGCGGCAATGTTCGGGCCGCGCGCCGTAGATCCCGCACTGGAGCTTCTTCGTATCGAACGCGTCGCACGCGACCATCGGTTGGCGGCCGTCGGGCTGCTGAGCCCAGCCGACGACGTGGATGTCGGTGCCCGCGGCCGTGTAGATCGGCCGGATGTCGGACAGCTTGAACCAGCCGTCGGAGTCCTCCATGAACTGCCTCGCGCAGCACGGCGCTTCGCAGCTCGTGCAATCGGGATAGCGCGCGACGACCGGCATAACGACTCCCCATGCGACCTGAAAGACTGTCGTCGATGGTAGGCGAGCAGAGCGCATTCCGGCAGCAGGTCGAGGCGTTCGTCCGCGATCGCTACGCGCTCGATCCGACCGCCGCCACCATCGCCGGTCTGCACGATCACGACGCGCGGCTCGCCGACCTCAGCGCGGAGGGCTTTGCTGCGCGCGACGCCTTCACCGACCGCTGGCTGCACGTCTTCGAGTCACACGGCCCGGCGTCCTGGAGCGCGCCGGACCGCACCGATCTGGCCCTCGTCCTCGGCGAGCTGCGCGGCGAGAAGGCTCTCCGGCCGTTCGAGCGCCACGCCCGGCAGCCGTCGCTCTATTCGGATGCGATCACCCGCGGCGCGTACTACGCCCTCATCCGTGAGGAGGGCGACGTCGAGACGCGGCTCGGAGCCCTTGCCGAACGCCTGGAGCAGGCCCCCGCGGCGCTGCGCCACGCCGTCGCGAACCTCGACCCGGACCGGGTACCGCCGGTGTACGTCGTCGTCGCGGGCGAGAGCGCGACCGCGGGTGCGACGTTCGTGCGCGCGATCCTCCCGTCGCTCGCGCCGGAGGGCTCAAAGGCGAAGGCCGCGCTCACGGGGGCGGGGAAGCGCGCCGGCGACGCGCTCGACCAGTACGCCTCGTGGCTCCGCGACGACCTCATGCGGCGCGCGAAGGGAAGCTTCGCCATCGGGCGCGACGCGTTCGACGCGCTGCTACGCGACAAGGAGCTCCTTCCATACGACTCGACTGCATTGAAGAAATGGGGCGAGGAGCTGTACGCGGAGACCGCGGCCAAGCTCGTCGACGCCGCTCGCGCGCTCGGCGACACCGAGTGGCGCGATTCGCTGGACCGGCTACGCGCCGACCATCCGTCGGAGGACGAGCTCGTTGGCGCGTACCGCGTCGAGATGGAGCGCTCGCGCGCGGCGACGCACGTCGCCGAGCTCGCGTCGTTCCCGGCGGGCGAGTCGCTCACCGTCGAGCCGATGCCCGACTTCGCACGCCCGACCCTGCCGTACGCGGCGTACGTGCAGCCCGGTCCCTTCGAACGCGCACGCCGCGGCCGGTTCTGGGTGACGCTGCCGGCGCCGGGCGAGCCCGATACCGTCAAGGAGGAGCGTCTCTCCGGCCATCCGCGCAAGGGCATCGCCGTGATCGCCTGCCACGAGGGCTACCCCGGCCACCACCTGCAGCTCGCGACGGCGTCGGACCATCCGTCGATCGCGCGCAAGGCCATCCGCTCGAATGTGTTCATCGAGGGCTGGGGCCTGTACGTCGAGGAGCTCATGACCGAGCTCGGGTTCCTGGACGATCCCGAGACCCGGCTGCTGCGCCTGAGGGATCTCCTGTGGCGCGCCGCGCGGGTGAGCGTGGATGTCGGGCTCTCGACCGGCGAGCTCGGCTTCGAGCAGGCGGTGAACTTCATGATGGAGGGGCCGAAGCTGGAGCGTCCGAACGCCGTCGGCGAATGCCGCCGGTACACGCTCAACCCGCTGCAGCCGTCGAGCTACGCCCTGGGCCGCGCGGCGATCCTCGACCTCCGCGCGCGCGCCCAGCGCAAGGGCCTCGGCATGCGCGCGTTCCACGACGCCCTGCTCGGCTGCGCCTCGATCCCGCCGGCGCTCGCGGCCGCGGAGCTGGGCCTCTAGCTAGTAGTCGCCCTCGAACTCGCCGTCCTGCTGGGTGGTGTTGCCACCGGTGTCGCCCTGCTGGTCATTGCCACCCTGTTGCCCGTTGCCACCAGCGCCCGGCTGGGCGGCCGGCGCTGCGCTTGCGGGCGCGGCGCTGTCGGACGCCGAGGCGTCCGTGGCCTCGCTCTGGTCATTCACATTTGGCTGATCGGCGCCGTCCTGCATGTCACAGTCGCCGTCAGCTCCGTGCTGGCCCTGCCCGTCGACGGCTGCGGCCTCGCTCGACGCGGTCTCCGGCAGGCAGACCGCCGGATCCGTGGCCGACGGGTTCGCGGCGCGGCTGGCAGACCCTGCGGCCGCGAGGAGCAGGATCGCTGCGACGGCGGTAGGCAGTAGGCGCTGCTTCATGTGCGGACCCTCAATTTCATTCGACGAGCGTGGGTAGGCCGGTCTTCGCTGCCTGGTCGAGGTGATAGTTCACCGTCAGGGTGCCGCTCGACGAGAAGGTGAGCTGGCTCACCACGAGCTGCGCGTCGATAACCATGTTCGCCTGCGACTGGATGTCGAATGTCGCGCCGGGTGCGTACACAGTGCCGTGGAAGAGGAACGAACCGTTCGACTGGACCGAGACGGTGTTCGTGCAGCTGATGTCCTGGTAATAGGCCATCCCGGCGTACAGCCCGGTGCTCATACCGGTGATGTTGAAGCCACCACCGGTCTGCGCTGAGATGTCGCCGCAGGTGCCGGCCCCCTTCGCGCCCGGGTAATTCGAGTGCGTGTTGAAGACCATCGCGCCGCCGGCGACGGTCGTGACGTTCCCGCTGCTGGCGGCCTGGTTGAACCCACCACCTTTGAGGATGAACACGCCGCTCCCGAGGTACACGGTGCAGTTCTGGTTGTTGACGATCCCGCCGACGTACGTGCCTGGCGTGAGGGGCGTCGCCGAGTTGCACGCCGACGCGGGAACCGTGTACTGACTGTTCGACACGACGTTCGAGACCGGCGGCTTGGGAAAACCGGCGAACGGGTCAGGGATCTTGGCCGTGTTCTGGGTCAGCCCCGCATTCGGCAGGACCAGTGACGGGTTGCTCACGGTGCCTACCGTCTTGACGCCGAGCGTGTCGGTGACCGCGCCTGATCCGCCGAACTGGATCGAGTTCCCGGTACAGTTCGCCTGGATCTGGCCGCCCAGATTCGGGCCGTTCGGCACCGTGATTCCGCCGCTCCCGCTGACCGTGATGCAGGGCCCCGTGGTCTTCAGTGCGACGATCGCGAAGGGGCTCACGCCAGGGGCGGCGCCGCCCACACCGCGGGCGCGGACCGGGTTGAACGCCGCTTCCGCCGGCACGAGCGAAGTCCTGACCTGCTGGACGATGATCACCTCGACATAGAGCGCGCTGCCGCTGAAAGCGCCGCTCGTGGGCGGCGAGTTCACAGTGACGGTGGTGTTGTTCACGTTGCTCGTGTAGCCGTTGAGCGTCGCGTCAGCGGTTGCCGCGCTGATCGCCTGCGCCGTGGAGCCACCTTGGTAGAAGACCACGCCGCCTGCGAATGCGGCGGCGTCGGCGGCCTCCTGCATCGTGCGCTTCGCCACGAAGAGCTGGCCGGTGTCGATGGCGAGCCCCACCGCGAACAGCAGCGCCGTCATGAAGAGCGCCACAAGAATGAGCGCCTGGCCGTCCTGGGCGTCGCGGCCGAAGAATCGACGTAGCGTCACTGCTGGATCACCAACATCGAGCCGCCCTTCAAGGTGATCTGGAACGCGTTGCCGAGGAGGTACTGGGAGGGGAGCGGGATGAACGGCGCGGTCGCGTCGACCGATACGCGCATCCCGCGATCGTTGCCGCCGTCTGGCCACGCGGTCGTGACCGTGATGCTGTACACGCCGATCGCATTAGCCGTGACGATGTTTGCGATGTGGGCCTCGCTCGGGTCGCTCGGGCCGAGCGCCAAGGTGGCGCCCGAACCGTGGACGATCGCGTAGCGCGATCCCTCGCGCGCGGCAAAGGCAAGCGTGTTCTCTTGCCAGGCCGCGCGGGCGACGTCGAACACGCCGGTCACAACGAGCAGGATGATCGGCAGCACGAGCGCGAACTCGACCAGCGACTGCGCCGAGTCTTCCTTGTGGAACCTCAATTGAAGCTCCGGACCGCCGTCGAGCGGTCGAAGTTGAAGACGTTGGGCATCAAGGGCCAGGGAATGATCGTGCGGAACGTGTACTGGACCCGGACGGTGAAGTAGCACGGGTTGTTGTAGTCAGGCGTCACCGGGCAGGCGGTGCCGTCCGCCTTCAGCTTCGTCCACGTGATGGTCGCCTGCGCCGCGTTCATGCCGGGCGTGCGGTTCATCTCCTGCGTCGCGTGGGCCTGCGCCTCGGCGAGCGTCGGCGTGTAGTCGAGCGCTGAGGCCTCGGCTCCAGCCCGTGCGCCGTTCTGCACGGCGAGTTGGATAGCGAACGCGCGGCCCATGTCCGCCCCACCGACCAGGAGGAATGCGAGCAGCGGCATCAGCAGTGCGAGCTCAGCGATCGCCTGCCCAAAGTCGTCCCTCATCCACGTCACCAGCGGACGCTAGGTGGCCGTGACTCGGCCGTGGCTCCCCCGTTCGGCGGAGCGGGGTACCCCGTACCGGACCATCTCCAGCCAACGCCGGTTACCTTGCTCGCACTGCGGCAAACGCCTGGACGGTCGGGAGGATCGCTCAGCTGTCCGGAAAGCGGGCAACTTATGGCTGGTCTGCGCCAATTCTGAATCCGCACCGGCACGCCGAGCCGCTGAATGAACGGTCCGCTAATGTCCCGCGTACCACGTGTATCGCCGGTCACGAAAAGAGGGCGACGGGGGGTTTTGAGCTCATGCGGCGACTTGTCGCGATCCTTGGCGCGGCCATGCTGGTGGCCGTTTCCTGTAGCTCCAGCAGTACCGGTGGCGGGGCCTCGCCCTCGGCGGCAGCGTCGGACACGCCGCAGCAGGGCGGCCGGATCATCGAGCCGACGACGTCCGACATCGCCACCATTCAGCCGGTCCTGTCCAACGACACCGCCTCAGCCCGCGTCATCAACCTCATCTATGACTCGCTACTCCTCC
>DASYVN010000136.1:0-22405 GCA_035937095.1 Candidatus Limnocylindria bacterium | reverse complement strand
TGAGCGCCTTGGCAAGATCCCACGGCAGGTAGATGAGCGATGCCGCCGAGCCGACCGAGACCTTCACCGTGGCCCGCGCCGGTTTCGTCGCCTGCGCCTGGGTCGCCGAGGCCTTCGGGGTCGCGGAGGTCGCCGCCGGGGTACCACTGCCCGACCCGCCGCAGGTCGCGACGAGCAGCAGGAACGCCGCCGAGATCGAGAGGGTCACACGCACGCGTCGCATCGGATCCTCCTCTATCACCGTCACCGTTCGCGTCGCGGCTTCCACCGCGAGAACCGGCCCTCCACCACCTGGAGGCCCGCGTCGAGCACCAACGCCAGCGCGGCGATCACGACAATACCGCCGAACACTCCGGTCGAGTCGAAAAAGGCCTCGGAATTGGCGATCCGCCGCCCCACGCCGACGCTCGAGCCGATGTATTCGGCGACCACCGCTCCCGCGAAGGCGAACCCGGCGCTCGTGCGGAGACTCGCCACGATGGCGCTGAACGCCGCCGGCAGGAGCACCTGAAAGGTGACGTCCCGCCGCCGCGCACCGAGCACGCGGACGTTGTCGACGAGCGTCTGGTCGACGTCACGAACGGCGGTGAAGGTCGCGAAGAACACGATGAAGAAGACGAGCGTGACCCCGAGGGCGACCTTGCTCGCGAGATCGATGCCGAACGCGAGGATGAAGACCGGCGCGAGGACCAACCGTGGGATGGCATTGAACATCGAGAGGAGCGGGTCGAACGCCTGGCCCAGCAGACGGTTGCGCGCGAACGCGTACCCGATCGTGACACCGAGGAGGGTGCCGATGACGAAGCCAAGCACCGTTTCGGTGAGCGTCACCTCGATGTCGCGATAGATGGACGTCGGGGTGTAACCCTCCGCAAGCCAGCCGGCGATGCGCGGCACGATGAGCGACGGCCGTGAGTAGAAGAACTTGTCAAGGACGCCCACCTGACCGAGACCCTCCCAGACGCCGATGAACGAGACGATCACCGTGGCCTGGAGGACCCGAATGAACCACGTCTGCCGGGAGAGCGGCACCTCCGTAGTGGGGGTCGTGGCGACGGTCACGAGGCTTCGAGACTGTGCGCGTACGAGCGGGTGACCTCGTCGCGCAGATCCGACCAGGCCCGCTCGTACAGCGCGGCGAACTCCGGCGAGAAGCGCACCTCGGTGACGTCGCGCGGGCGGGGGAGCCCGACCGGGTACCGGACCTTGATCCGCCCGGGACCCGCGGTCATCACGACGATCTCGTCCGACAGGGCAATCGCCTCCTCGAGGTCGTGGGTGATGAACAGCACGGTCTTCCCCGCCGCGCCCCAGAGGCCCAGGAGCTCGTTCTCCATCAGGTTGCGGGTTTGGACGTCAAGCGCGCTGAACGGCTCGTCCATCAGGAGCACAGCGGGGTCACCGACCATGACCTGGGCCAGCTGGGCCCGCTTCCGCATGCCGCCGGAAAGCTCGTGCGGGTAGTTGTCGATGAACTTCGCGAGCCCGACCCGGGCGACCCAGTCGGTCGCGCGCGTGCGGACCTCGCTGCGTCCGGTACCGCGGAACTGCAACGGCAGGCTCACGTTCTCGCGGACGGTCTTCCAGGGAAGGAGGGCGTCGCGCTGGAAGATGAAGCCGACATCGGTCCGCACCTGTCGCACGGGCGAGCCGTTCAATGTGATCGTGCCGGCCGAGGCCGGAAGCAGTCCGGACACCAGCGACAGCAGCGTCGACTTGCCGCATCCGGAGGGACCGACGACCGAGACGAATCGGCCGGACTCGACGTCGAGATCGATGTCGGTGATCGCGAGGTAGGGCGGCTTCCGCGGCGGCCGGTAGATCTTCGACACGCCGCGGAGGCTGACCGCGACGGTCACGAGGAGCTGAGGGCGGCGGCCGCGCGCTCGGCCTTCTTGACGCGGCCCGCGGAGGGTCTGCCGACCAGCTCCTCGGCGACATCGGCCGCGCGGAACAATCCCTGCTGATCGAGGCCGGTGTGCAGGCCGGCGCGGGCGAGCAGGTGCGCGACGTCCTCGGTCGCCACGTTGCCCGTCGCACCGGGCGCGAACGGGCAGCCGCCCAGACCGGCGATTGACGCGTTGAATCGGTCGATGCCGGCACCGAGGGCCGCCCACACGTCCGCGATGGCCATGCCCCGGGTGTCGTGGAAATGGGCCGTGAAGCGGAGGCCCGGCTCGATCCGGTCGCGCAGCAGGGAGAAGACCTCGTCGACCTGGCGGGGGTCCGCGACGCCGATCGTGTCGGCGATGTCGAGGTCCCGCGCGCCCGCGGCGACGCACCGCTGTGCGACATCGAGCACGGTCGCTGGGGCGACCGGGCCGCTGAACGGGCAGCCGAAGGAGACCGCGATGGCCGCGCGGACCGACACGCCGTCCGCCTCACCGCGACGGCAGAGCCCGCCGAGGTCCTTGATGGACCGCGCCACGGGGCGCCCGACGTTCCGCTCGTTGAAGGCATCCGTAGCGGTAAGCACGAAGATGACGTGCTTCAGGCCCGCGCGGGCGGCGCGGTCGTAGCCCCGCTCGTTCGCGACGAGCGCGACGTACGTGGCGTCGTCGCGCTTCGGGAGTCCGGCCACCACGGCCTCAGCATCGGCCAGGCGCGGCACGAGGTCCGGCCGCACGAAGCTCGTGACCTCCATCTCGCGCACGCCCGCGTCAAGGAGGGCCCGCGCGAGCCGCAGCTTGCCTTCGGTCGGCACGTCGACCGCCTCGTTCTGCAGCCCGTCGCGCAGCCCGACGTCGATGAGCGTGACCGCGCGTGGGAGTTGCATCAGATGACCCCTTGGGCGCGCAGGCGCGCGCGCTCGGTCTCGTCGATCCCCAGGAGCTCTCCGTACACGGCATCGTTGTCCGCGCCGAGCGCGACCTGTCCGAGATGATCGATGCTGCCGGGCGCCTCGGTCATCCGGGGCACGATACCGGGGATCACGATCGTGGTGCCGTCCTCAAGCGTCCGCTCGAGGAGCATCCCGCGGGCGGCGTACTGCGGATCGTCGGCGATGTCGGCGACCGAGTAGATCGGACCAGCGGGCACAGCTGCGCCCTCGAGCGCGGCGAGGCACTCGGCGAGCGAGTGCGCCGACGTCCATTCGGTGACCGCGCGGTCGAGGATCGCCGCGTCTACGGCGCGACCGGGATTCGTTCGGTAGCGGTCGACGTGGGCGAGATCGTCGCGGCCGATGACCCGCATGAGCCGAGGGAACAGCGCGTCGCTGTTCCCGCCGATCACGATGTGCTTGCCGTCCGACGTCGGGTACGTGTTGCTCGGCGCGACACCCGGGTAAGCGCCGCCCGCGGGCTCGCGCACCTTCCCCGAGTAGCGGTACTCGGTGACGGCCGCCTCCATGAGCGCGAAGACCGCTTCGTAGAGCGCGACGTCGACGATGTCGCCGCGTCCCGCGCGGCCCCGACGCACGAGCCCGGCGAGCGCGCCGATGACGGCGAACAGCGCCGCGACCTCGTCGGCGAGCGCGATGCCGGTGCGCGAGGTCGGCCCACCGGGCTGGCCGGTGAGGTAGCGGATGCCGCCCATCGCCTCGGCGACGATCCCGAGGCCGGTCCGGGCGCGATATGGGCCGGTCTGTCCGAAGCCCGAGATGCGGACCACGATTAGCTCGGGATGGGTCACCCGCAGCGCGTCCGGGTCGAGGTTCCACCGCTCGAGCGTCCCCGGACGGAAGTTCTCGATCAGCACGTCGGTCCGCTGGATGAGCCCGCGCACGAGGGCCTGGCCTTCCGGGCGGCGCAGGTCGGCAGTGACCAACCGCTTGTTCCGTGACTGCACCCGCCACCACAGCGAGGCCCCGCCGTGGAGATGGTTCCAGTCGCGCAGTGGGTCGCCGCCGATCGGTGACTCGACCTTGATGACCTCAGCGCCGAGGTCGGCGAGGATCCGGGAGGCGAACGGCCCGGCGATCATCATCCCGAGCTCGACGACGCGGACGCCGGCGAGCGGGCCGCTCCCGCTGAATGGGGCTCGGGCGGGGCCGGCGAAGCCGGGCCCGCCCGCACGACTGTCGGTTTCCATCGGCGGGATTATGTCCGCTTTCGGGACAGCGACCTGCGTTTCCGGTAGACTTCGCGACGAAAACAAAGATCTAAGAGATCTAGGAAAGGACAACGGGTGCCGCTCGCAGAAGCCGCTCCTCAGAAGAGTGAGGTCATCGAGGCGAACCGCCAGCACGAGAAGGACACCGGATCCCCGGAGGTCCAGATCGGGCTCCTCACCGAGCGGATCAAGCATCTGACCGAACATCTCCGCACCGCCGCGCACGACAACCACAGTCGGCGTGGATTGCTCATGATGGTCGGCCAGCGCAGGCGGCTGCTCGCGTACCTTCACCGCAAGAGCCCCGAGCGCTATCAGGAGATCATTGGGCGGCTCGGCCTGCGTAGGTAAGCGACAGCGCGTCGGCCGGGCCCGGCGTTGCCGGCCCCGGACGAGCCCCATTCAAAGGGCTAGCACCCGAGCTAATACATAGTGGCAGTCACACGTTCGCAGGCGACCATCAACGACAAGCCCCTGACCTTCGAGACCGGCAAGTTCGCACGCCAGGCCGGGGGCGCGGTCACCGTGCGCTACGGCGACACGATCGTCTTCGCGGCCGGCACGGTCGCGAAGACCATCCGTTCGGGCATCGACTTCTTCCCGCTGACCGTCGACTTCGAAGAGCGCCTCTACGCCGCGGGCAAGATCCCCGGCTCGTTCCCACGCCGGGAAGGCCGCCCGTCCGAGGAGGGCATCCTCACCGCGCGCCTCGTCGACCGCCCGGTCCGGCCGCTCTGGCCGAAGGGCTTCAAGAACGACGTCCAGATCATCGTGTCGGCGTGGTCGAGCGACCAGGAGAACGACTACGACGTCCTCGCGGTGAACGCCGCCTCGGCCGCCCTCCACGTCTCGAACGCGCCGTTCGACGGCCCGATCGGGTGCGTCCGGGTCGGCACCGTCGACGGGAAGCTCACCCTGAACCCGACAATCCAGCAGATGCTCGAAAGCGAGCTCGACCTCGTCGTCGCCGGCACCAAGGACTCGGTCATGATGGTCGAGGCCGGCGCGGACCAGATCACCGAAGAGAAGCTCGTCGAGGCCCTCAGCCTCGCGCAGCAGGGCATCGCGAAGCTCTGCGACGCTCAGGAGGAGCTCCGCCGGGCCGCGGGCAAGCCCAAGCTCCAGTGGGCGCCGCCGGTGCGCGACGAAGGGCGTCTTGCGCCGATCCGCGAGTTCTTCGCCCAACGCCTCCGAGCCAGGCTCCGCGACCCGGACAAGCTCCAGCGAGAGGCCGGCCTCGACGCTGTGAAGGACGAAGCGCTGAAGCAGTTCGTCACGCCGGAAGGCACCACGACACCCGATGAGGTGACCGCGGAGTGGGACGCCGTGCTCGAGCACGAGTTCCGCACCGCCGTCGTCGACGAAAACCTCCGTCCGGACGGCCGCGGCACGAAGGACATCCGCGAGCTCGAGATCGAGGTCGGGGTACTGCCGCGCGCCCACGGCTCGGCGGTCTTCCGCCGTGGCCAGACCCAAGTGCTGTCGGTCGTGACGCTCGGCCCGTCGGGCGACGAGCAGATCATCGACACGCTCTCGCCGGTCGACACGAAGCGCTACATGCACCACTACAACTTCCCGCCGTACTCGGTCGGTGAAGTGCGGATGATGCGTGGCGCGGGCCGCCGCGAGATCGGCCATGGCGCACTCGGTGAGCGCGCGCTTCTCCCGGTCGTCCCGACCAAGGAGGAGTTCCCGTACACGATCCGCGTGGTGAGCGAGACGCTCGAGTCGAACGGCTCGTCGTCGATGGCCTCGACCTGCGGCTCGACCCTCGCGCTCATGGACTGCGGCGTGCCGATCAAGACGATGGTCGGCGGCATCGCGATGGGCCTCGTCTTCGAGGGCGGCAAATACACCATCCTCACGGACATCCAGGGCCTCGAGGACCACTATGGAGACATGGACTTCAAGGTCACCGGGTCCGACAGCGGGGTCACCGCCCTGCAGATGGACATCAAGGTGAAGGGCATCACGCTCGAGATCATGCGTGCGGCCCTCGCGCAGGCGCGCGAGGCGCGGCTGTTCATCCTCGGCGAGATGCGCCAGGTCATCGACAAGCCACGCGCCGAGCTCAACAAGTTCGCGCCGCGCATCGACACGGTCAAGATCAACCCGGACAAGATCCGCGACATCATCGGTCCCGGTGGCAAGATGATCCGCGCGATCCAGTCCGAGTCGGGCACGAACATCGAGGTCGAGGACGATGGCACGATCCGGATCACCGGTGCGAAGCCGGAGGGCCGCGAGAAGGCCCGCGCGATGATCGAGGGGCTCACGAAGGAGCCCGAGGTCGGCGAGGTCTACGAGGGCAAGGTCACCCGGATCATGTCCATCGGGGCGTTCGTCGAGTATCTCCCGGGCAAGGAGGGTCTCGTCCGCGTCTCCGAGATCTCGAACGAGCGGGTGAACAACATCGAGGACGCAGTAAAGATCGGCGAGCACGTGAAGGTGAAGGTCGCAGAGGTCGACCGGCAGGGTCGGGTGAACCTCTCGATCCGCGCCGTGAACGAGGACCCCGAGGAATTTGCTCGCCGCTCGCGCGAGCAGCGCGCCCGGTTCGCCGAGCGCGGTCCTGGCGACGGCGATCGCGGTGGCTTCCGCCCGGGCGGCGGTGGTGGGTTCCGCCGGAGCGGCCCGCCGAGGGGCTAGCTCGCCCTGAACGCGGTCATCGTCACTGCGGACGACCTGGGCCTCTCGCCCGGGGTCACGCGGGGCGTGCTCGAAGCGCACCGGAACGGCGTGGTGCGCTCGTGCTCTCTCCTCGTCACCTTCCCCGATGGGGAGGAGGCTGCGGCGCTCGCGCGGGCGGAGCGTGACCTCGAGATCGGCCTGCACATCGATCTCGTCGGCGGCCGTCCTGCCTCGGATCCCGCCGCGGTCGCGTCACTCGTCGACAGCGAAGGGCGCTTCCATCGGCTGCCTGAATTCACTGCGCGCCTGCTGACCGGCCGGATCCGCTCCGCCGAGGTCGCCGCAGAGGTGCGGGCACAGGTCGCCCGGGCGCGGGCCTGGGGCATCGAGCCGCTCGCGTGGGACTCGCACCGTCACACCCATCTCATTCCACCGATCACCCGGGTCGTGGCCCGCCTGGCGCGCGAGCACCGGGTGCGGTACCTGCGTCGCGCCACGCCCCCGGGCGTCGCCGCGCCCATGAAGGCGCGACTTCTCGGTGCCGCGTCGCTCGTCGACCGCGTCCTGCTGCGCGGCATCCCCGGCAACGACTGGTTCGTGGACCTCTCGGCGTTCCCGCGCCGGCCGGACGCCGCCGCGGTGGCGCTTTACGCGGCGTACCCGGGGGTCGGGGAGATCATCGCGCACCCCGGCTATCCGGATGACGTGCTCCGCGCGACCGGCGACGGGCTCGTCCTGCAGCGCCACGACGATCTGAAGGTCCTGACCGACGACCTCGTGCGAAGCGCCCTCGGCGACCTGATCCGCTGGCGGGTCCGCTAGGTGCCCGGCGGTACGACTACCGCGGCGCTCGAACGCGCGGTCCATCGTTACCGGGACACGTCGTTCGTCGCGCGCACCCACGTCCACGGCCGCGCGTTCCTTTCAGATCTGGCGTTCGTCGATCGCTACGTGCCTCGGCACGGGTTCATCGTCGACCTCGGCTGCGGCCACGGGCTGTTCGCGAATTTGCTGGTTGAATCCTCGGCCGGCAGGCGGGTCTTGGGCGTCGACATCGACGAGCGGAAGATCGCGGTCGCGCGGTCCACGGTGGACGAGCGCGAATCGATCCGATTCGAGCTCGGCGACATCGTCCACGGCGCCGTCCCGAAGTGCGACGCGGTGACGATCATCGACGTGCTGTACCTCCTGGCGCCCGGCGACCAGGAGAAGGTCCTCCGCACGGCCGCGGGCGCACTGGTCGAGAACGCACCGCTCGTGGTGAAGGCCCAGGAGCGCGCACCGAGCCCGCGCTATGCGCTCACCTACGCGCAGGAGCTCATCGCCACGTCGATCGGCCTCACCAGGGGCCGGCGGGGCCGGTTCCACTTCCTGGACCGCGAGTCGTCCGTCGCGATGTTCGAGCGCGCCGGGTTCCTCGTCGACGTCGTCGAGATGCCCGGCCGGTCCTACACCGATGTCGTGTACCTCGCCCGGAAAGCACCGGCGCCCCGATAATCAACCACGTGGACGACACGCTGACGACGCTGGCCGATGAGATCCGCGCCTGCAACGCCTGTCCGCTCCACCGGAGCGCCCGCCAGGCTGTGCCGGGCGAGGGGAGCGCCGAGTCCGGGATCCTGTTCCTCGGCGAGGCACCCGGATACAACGAGGACGTCCAGGGCCGCCCGTTCGTCGGCGCGGCCGGCCAGCTCCTCGATCAGCTCCTCTCCGGGATCGGCCTCGACCGCAGCAAGGTCTTCATCACGAACGTCGTCCGGCACCGGCCGCCCGAGAACCGCGATCCGCTCCCTGAGGAGGTGGCCGCGTGCCACGTCTGGTTCGAGCGGCACCTCGCGGCCCTCAAGCCCAAGGTCGTCGTGACGCTGGGCCGCCACGCCATGTACAAGTTCTTTCCCGGCGAATCCATCTCGCGTGTCCACGGACGCGCACGAAAGAAGGACGGCATCACCATTTTCCCGGTCTTCCACCCCGCAGCCGCGCTCCACCAACCGTCACTGCGCGCAGATCTCGAGAAGGACTTCCAGGCGCTCGCGACGTTCCTCGAAACGGCACCGCGTCCGGCGGCACCGGCCCCCGCGCCCGAGAAGGCCAAGCCGGCCGAGCAGATGACCCTCCTTGGCTAGCCCGGTCCGCGTCATCCCCCTCGGCGGCGTCGGCGAGATCGGCAAGAACATGATGGCCATCGAGCAGGGCGACGACATCCTCATCGTCGACGCCGGCCTCATGTTCCCCGACGACGAGATGCTCGGCATCGACATCGTGATCCCCGACATCCGGTACCTGCGCGAGCGCAAGGACAAGGTGAAGGGGATCCTCATCACCCACGCCCACGAGGACCACATCGGCGCGCTGCCGTACGTGCTGCGCGACTTCCCGACCGTGCCGATCCACGGGACCAAGCTCACCCTGGGGCTCATCCGCACGAAGCTGCGCGAGCACAAGCTTGCCGACCGGACGGTGTTCCGCGAGATCGAGCCCGGCACGCCGTTCACCATCGGCGCGTTCCGCTGCGACTCGTACTTCGTCTGCCACAGCATCCCGGACGCCGTCGGCGTGACCATCGACACCGCGCAGGGGACCATCGTCCACTCGGGTGACTGGAAATTCGACCACACGCCGGTCGACGGGCGGCAGACGGACTTCGCCCGCCTCGCGGCGATCGCCGCAAAGGGCGTGCTCCTGCTGCTCTCTGACTCGACCCGGGCCGAGGTCCCCGGCTACACCCCGTCGGAGCGGCACGTCGGCGAGATCTTCGACGGGATCATGTCCCGCGCGCAGGGTCGAGTCATCACGACGACCTTCGCCTCGAACATCTCGCGCATCAAGCAGATCGTCGACATCGCGCACGCCTGGGGTCGCCGGACGGCGATCATCGGCCGGTCGATGGAGAACTACACCAAGACCGCCCGCGAGCTCGGCTACCTCGAATACCCCGAGGGCGCCATCGTCCACGCGGCCGAGATCGGGAAGTTCCCGGACAACGAGCTCTGCATCATCACGACCGGCAGCCAGGGCGAGCCGACAAGCGCGCTCTCCCGCATGGCCCTCGGCGACCACCGCCACGTCGCGGTGAAGGAGGGCGACACCGTCGTCATGTCCTCCAACCCGATCCCCGGCAACGAGGAGCTCGTGAGCCGTACCGTCGACAACCTGTTCAAGCTCGGCGCGGATGTCGTGTACGACACCGCGTCGCGGCCGCACGTGTCCGGCCACGCGAGCCAGGAGGAGCTGAAGCTGCTCCTCAACATCCTCCAGCCGAAACACTTCGTGCCGATCCATGGCGAGTATCGGATGCTCGTGCGCCACGCCCGCATGGCGATCGACGTCGGGGTCGATGCCGACAAGTCGTTCATCATCACGAACGGCGACGTGCTCGAGATCAGTGACCGCGGTGCCAAGGTCGGGGAGCACGTCGCCTCGGGCCAGGTGTACGTCGACGGCCTCGGTGTCGGCGACGTGAGCCAGTCGGTGATGCGCGACCGGGTCTCCATCGGGAACGAGGGCGTGTTCCTCGTGGTCGTCACCATCGACCAGCAGACCGGCGCGGTCGTCGCCGGGCCGGACATCACCACGAGGGGCTTCGTGCCCGAGCACGATGCCTCCGGGCTCCTCGAGGAAGCGCGACAGAAGGTCCTGGACGGCCTGGCCCAGGCGCAGACCGGACCGCACTTCGCCGAGGCGTCGGCGTTGAAGGACGCGATCCATCAGAGCCTCAGCTCGTTCCTCTATGACCGCACGAAGCGCCGGCCGATGGTGCTGCCGGTCATCATGCAGGTCTGATGGCGAGGAAGGCGAGCGCGCGCAAGACGATGAGTCGCCGCGAGGCGACGCCCGGCGCCCGGATGCGAGCCGAGGTCCGCGACCACATCATCGGGGTCGCACTCGGCCTTCTCGGTCTGCTGTCGGTCGTCGCGCTGCTGATCACCGGCGGCTCGTTGGTCGATTGGTGGCGCTCCGTCATGATCGGGTCGCTCGGATGGGCGGCCATCCTCACCCCGGTCGCCTTCTTCATCGCCGCCGCGATCGTGTGGCGGCGCGCGCTCGCGGGGCCGCTGTTGCTCCCGGGCGTCGGCGCGCTGCTCGGCGTCATCGCCCTGCTCGGCATCGTGCACCTCGCGACCGGCAACGGCGGCGCGCTCGGCCGGGCGGTCGCCACGGGCGCCACGACGACCCTCGGCGGCGTCGGCGGCGTGATCGCCCTGCTCGCGGTGCTCGCCATCGGCGTCGTGATCGCAGCGAACCGCACGCTCCAGGAGTTGGCGCGTCCCGCGCTCGACCGGCGCTCGCAGGCCGCGCTCCGCCCAGGCATGGCGTTGCCCGGTGGGACAGGGGCCTCCGACTGGGGCTCGCCCGGCGCGGGCAAAGCCCGGGCCGGGCGCACGGCAGACGAGGCGGGGGTCGACACCCCGATCAAGATCAACATGCAGGAGGAGCGGCCGGCGAGGAAGCCCAGGCCGGTCGTCCAGCAAGAGGTCCTGCCGCTGGCCCCGGAGGTCATCGCGCCGCCCGGTGGGGCCCTGGCAGGCCTGCCGTCGGCCATCGTCGCGGCGGAGGGCGTCATGCACGCCGAGCCCCCGGACGTGCCGTGGCGGCTGCCGTCCCTCGACCTGCTCGAGGAGGGGTCGGCCGCGCGATCGGGCAAGGACGAGGTGATGCGCAACACGCGCGTCATCGAGGAGACGCTCGCGCACTTCAACATCGTCGCGAAGGTCGTCGAGGTCAGTGTCGGCCCCGTCGTGACCCGCTACGAGCTGAAGCCGGCGGCCGGCGTGAAGCTGTCCCGGATCGAGGCGCTCGACAGCGACCTCTCACTGGCGCTCGCCGCGCGCACCCTCCGGATCGAAGCCCCGGTGCCGGGGAAGAGCGTCGTCGGGATCGAGGTGCCCAACCTCGCGATCGGGATGGTCACGCTGAAGGACGTCGCCGAGACCGCGATGTTCAAGGACGCGAGCTCCAGGCTCACCGTGGCCCTCGGCCGCGACGTCGCGGGGTCGCCGATCGTGGCCGACCTGGCGAAGCTGCCGCACCTTTTGATCGCGGGCCAGACCGGCTCCGGGAAGAGCGTCTCGATCAACTCGATCATCTGCAGCCTCCTGCTGACCGCGACTCCGGACGACGTGCGGCTCATCCTCGCCGACCCAAAGCGTGTCGAGCTCGCGGGCTTCAACAACATCCCGCACCTGGTCGTCCCGGTCGTCACCGACCACGACAAGATCCTCAACGCCCTGTACTGGGCGGTCGGGGAGATGGACCGTCGCTACCGGCTGTTCGCACGTGCCACGGCCCGGAACATCGACGCGTACAACGCGGCGCGCACCGGCCCTGACCGGGTGCCGTACATCGTGCTCATCATCGACGAGCTCGCCGACCTCATGATGTCGGCCCCGATCCAGGTGGAGAAGGCGATCACGCGTCTGGCGCAGCTGGCCCGCGCTACGGGCATCCACCTCGTCGTAGCGACCCAGCGTCCGTCGGTCGATGTCATCACCGGCCTCATCAAGGCGAACATCCCCGCGCGCGTCGCCTTCGCGACGGCGTCGTCGATCGACTCGCGCACGATCCTCGACATGACCGGCGCCGAGAAGCTGCTCGGTCGCGGCGACATGCTCGTGCTCCCGCCGGACGTGTCCAAGCCCATACGCGCGCAGGGCGTGTTCGTCTCGGACCGTGAGATCGAAGCGGTCACCCGGCACTGGAGGCAGCAGCGTGACCCCAAGTACCGGCTCGAGATCCTCGAGGACCAGGACCGCGCCAAGCAGCGCGAGGACCGCGGCGACTCGGACATCGAGGACGACCGCTACGAGGAGGCGGTCGATATCGTGCGGCGCGCAGGCCAGGCGTCGGTGTCGATGCTCCAGCGGAAGATGACCATCGGCTTCGCGCGCGCGGGCCGGCTCGTCGACATCATGGAGCAGGAGGGTGTCATCGGCCCCTCCGTCGGACCGGGCAAGATGCGCCAGGTCTACGGCACGCGCTCGTCCGCGGCCGCGGGCGATGACGCGTAATGGCCCGCCTCGGCGACGCGCTGCGGGAGCAGCGCGAGCAGATGGGCGTCACGATGCGGCAGGCCGCCGACGACACCCGGATCCGCGAGAAGTTCCTCCAGGCGATCGAGAGCGGCGACTACCAGTCGCTCCCCGGCACCGTCTACACGAAGGGGTTCCTGCGCAACTACGCCGAGTACCTGAGCCTCGACCCCGAAGAGATGGTCGCGCTCTACACGGGCGAGCGCGGCGCGACGGAGCCGGCGCGGAGCTTCTCGCCGATGCGGCCGCTGGTGAAGCGGAGCTTCATCTTCACGCCCACGGTCCTCGTACCGGTGGTCGTGCTCGCGGGCATCCTGTTGTTCGTCGGCTACGTCTACTACCAGTTCACGAACTTCGCCGTCGCGCCTCGGGTCGACATCACCGATCCGCCCGGCGACGCGGTCTCGCAGATCGCCGAGTACACCGTGAAGGGGAAGACGAACCCTGAGGGCCGCATCACCGTGCGGGTCTCGCCCGGCCTCGACACCATCAACGACATCCATCCCGCCAAGGACGGCACCTTCAGCGTGACGGTGCCGCTCAAGCCAGGGCCGAATCACATCGAGGTCCAAGTGCTCGATCCCTCGGGCAAGCTCGCGCAGGCCTCGCGGACGATCCAGCTGAGCTCGGTCGTGTCGAATGACCAGCAGGCGCCCCAGCTGATCATCGAGCAGCCCGCGAACGGCGGCACGTACACGAACGCGCCGGTCACGGTCTCCGGCCGGGTCGACACGTCTGTCGCGAGCGTGACGGTGAACGGAGCGGCAGCGACGGTCGGCACCGACGGGAAGTTCAGCGTGACGGTGAACTTCGTCGCGGGCCCGCAGACCGTCCGCGTGATCGCGAAGACCGCGACCGGTGCGGAGGTCCAGGAGACCCGCACGGTGGCGGTCTCGTACACCGCCGCGGTCGTCACGGTCCGCGTCACCGGCGGCGACGCGTTGATCATCGCGACCGTGGACGGGACGCAGGCGCCCGGCACGAACAAGATCTTCCCGAATGGCCAGGTACTCACGTTCAGCGGCAAGACCGTGAAGGTGCGGTCCGGCAACGCTGGCGTGACGTTCCTCGCATTCAATGGACAGGACATCGGGAAGATGGGGGAGGTCGGGCAGGTGACAGAGCGCTCGTTCAGCGCGCCATGACCTTCAATTTCCCGCTCGGCCTGGTCTTCGCGCGGATGCTCGCGGTCGTTCCGATCGTCCTCCTCCTCCAGGCAGGCGGCGAGCGAAGCGCGACCTGGGCGTTCCTCATCTTCTGCCTCGCCGCGCTCACCGACGCGGTGGACGGCCGGCTGGCCCGGCGCCTGGGTCAGGTCACGCGCCTCGGGACGTTCCTCGACCCGCTCGCCGACAAGCTGCTCGTCATCGGGACGCTCATCCCGCTCCAGGCGCAAGGCCTCGTGCCGGCGTGGATCGTCGTGGTCATCGTCGCGCGCGAGCTCGCGGTCACGAACCTGCGCGCGATCGCCTCGGCGCGCGGATACAGCGTCGGTGCCAGCGTCTACGGAAAGGTGAAGACCATCTTCCAGGCCTGCGCCGCGGCCGGACTCCTGCTGCTCCTCGCGGTGCCGTCGCTGCCGCTCGCATACCTCGCGTATGCGCTGCTCAGCGCCGCCCTCGCGTTGACGCTCCTGTCCGGCATCGACTACTTGTGGAAGGCATCGTTCGCGATCGCCGGCCGGGGCGTGCCCGAGCGGTGGCGCCTCGCGCCGCGCGAGGGCGCCGCCCGCACGCGTGCCCGCTAAGCCGCCCGCGTACGCGGATCTCGCGGCTCGCATGCGGACACTCCATCCGGTGCTCCGGAAGAAGAAGCTGACCGTCGCTTGCGCGGAGTCGTGCACCGGCGGCCTCCTCGGCGCGATCTTGAGCGAGCACGCGGGATCGAGCGACTACTTCCGCGGCGGCATGGAGGTCTACTCGGATGACGCGAAGACCCTGCTCGCCGAAGTCTCGCCCCAGCTCATCCACTCGCACGGCGCGGTGTCGGCCGTCGTCGCCGCCGCGCTCGCACGGGGCGCACGGGAGCAGCTCGGCGCGAAGATCGGCCTTGGCATCACCGGGATCGCCGGGCCGACGGGCGCGACACCCGGGAAGCCGGTAGGGCTCGTGTACATCGCGATCGATGGACCAAAGCTGCAGACGGTGAAGAAGAAGCAGTTGCCCTTCGACCGCGCGGGCAATCGGCTCGCGAGCGTCGGTGTCGCGCTCGAGCTGCTCGCCGAGGCGATCGGATGAGCCTCGCGGAGGTCTTCCGGGACGCCGAGGTGGCTCGCGCGTACCGCCAGCGCGCGCCGTATCCCGACGAAACGTTCGCCATCCTCGAGGAGCTCGTCGTTGAGCCGCGGACCGTGCTCGACGCGGGTGCGGGTAGCGGGGCGCTGGCCCGCGAGATGCTCCGCTTCGCGCAGCGCGTCGATGCCGTCGACCCGTCGGTCGCGATGATCGAAGAGGGGCGCAGGCTACCGGGTGGCGGCGACGAGCGGCTCAATTGGATCGTGGGGACGGCTGAGGATGCGCCGCTGGACCCCCCGTATGGCCTGATCACCGCGGGCATGAGCCTCCACTGGATGGACCACGCCCGGGTGATGCCGCGATTCGCGGTGGTCCTCGCGCCCGGCGCCCGCCTCGCGATCCTCGAGACCGATGACGGTGAGCATCCGTTGCCCGAGATGATCCAGGTCTTCGAGCGCTATTCCGAGGTCACCCATCACCGCGACCTGCCCGGGACGCTCGGGGCGATCTCGCGAGACGCGGGAGCGGAATGTCGCCATGGCAACGACGCAGCACTCGACGCGAGCGGATGGTTCGTGCGTGAAGGTGAGCAGCGCACCGCCCCAGTCAGTCTTCGCCGCAGCGTCGAGGAGTACCTCGAGTTCCTGCACAGCACCAGCACCCTCGCGCGCGTTCGGCTCGGTGACCGCGCTGACCGGTTCGATGCGGACGTGCGGGACCTGTTCGCCCGGAACCACATGTCCTCGATCGAGCGCCAGGTCATCGGCGTCGTCGTCTGGGGCAAGCCGGTGGCGCCATGACCGCGAAGGCACTCGGTGTCGGGCTCCTCGGCGTCGGCACGATCGGGAGCGCCGTCGCTCGGGCCTTCGCCGACCGCCAGAGGCGCGTCGATGCCGCGGCTGGCCGGACGGTGCGGCTGCTCGGCGCCGCGGTCCGCGACCCGAAGAAGGCCCGCGACGCCGGCGACGTCCCGCTGACCGGAGACCCGTTCGAGATCCTCGACGACCCGAACATCGGCGTCGTGATCGAGGTCATCGGCGGCCACCAGCCGGCGTTCGACCTTCTCCTCGCGGCCTTCGAACGCGGCAAGCACGTCGTCACCGCGAACAAGGAAGCCGTCGCAAAGGAGTGGGACCCGCTCCACGAGGCCGCGCGGCTCGCGCACCGCGAGCTGCGATTCGAGGCGGCCGTCGGCGGAGCGGTGCCGGTCGTCCGTGGGGTCATGGAGCTCGGCGCGGTGCGCCCGCGGATCCTGCGCGGCCTGCTGAACGGCACGACCACGTACATCTGCTCGCGACTCGAGAACGGGATCGCGTTCGCCGACGCGCTGAAGGAGGCCCAGGCGAAGGGCTACGCCGAGCCCGATCCGACGAACGACATCGACGGCTTCGACGCGGCGTACAAGCTGTCGATCCTCGTGAGCCTGCTGGAGGGGCGGCACTTCCGGCCCGATCAGGTCCGGCGGACCTCCCTGAGCACGGTGAGCGCGGCGGACGCCGACGCCGCGGCCGCGCGTGGCGCACGCGTTCGCTACCTCGCGGTCGCCGACTTCGGCGACAAGGCGACGAAGTGCCGCGTCGGTCCCGAGGAGGTGCCCGCGGATTCGCTCGAGGGCCGGGCCTCCGGTCCGACGAACGTCATCACGCTCGAGTCGGACATGGCCGACCGGCTGGTCTGGAGCGGACCCGGCGCGGGCGGCGATGCGACCGCCTCCGCGATACTCGCGGACGTGATCGCCATCGCCCGGACGATGCGTTGAGCAAGCCGGTCGTCTTCAAGTTCGGCGGTACGTCGGTGGGGTCGCCTCCGGCGATCGAGGCCGTCGTGAAGATTGTCGCCGCCGAGAAGGGCGAGCGCGTGGTCGTGGTCTCGGCGACGGCCGGAACCACCGACGCCCTCGTACGGGCCGTCGAGCAAGCGACCGGCGGCGACGCGGCGACGGCGCAACAGACGATCGAGCGGCTATCGGAGGAGCACCGGAACCTCATTGCGGACCTCATGGGCGTGAACGCCGCGTCCGCGCTGAGCGAGATCGTCGATCTCACCGACCGCACGATCGCATTGCTGCGCAGCGTCGCCCTGCTCCGCGAGTGCAGCCCGCGCACCATGGATGCGATCCTCTCGTACGGAGAACGCGTGTCGGCGCCGATCATCGCGGCACTGCTGACGGCCCGTGGCGTCGCCGCGGAAGCCTTATCGGCCGAGGGGCTGCTCATCACCGACGACGCGTTCGGGCACGCCAACCCGCTCCTCGAGCTCACCCGCGAGCACGCAGAGCAGCAGCTCGTGCCGCGGATGCGGTACGGCACCGTCCCGGTCGTGACCGGGTTCGTCGGCTCCACGGTCGACGGCGTGACCACGACGCTCGGCCGGGGCGGCTCGGATTACTCGGCGGCCGTGTTCGCGGCCGCCCTTGGCGCGAGCGAGTGTCGGATCTACACCGACGTCAGCGGCGTCATGAGCGCGGACCCGCGGATCGTCAGCGACGCGAAGCCGCTGCCGGCGATCAGCTACGCCGAGGCCGCCGAGCTCTCGTACTTCGGGGCGAAGGTCATCCACCCGCGCACGGTCCTGCCGGCCATCGAGGCCGGCATCCCGGTGCGGATCCTGAACACGTTCGCGCCGGACGATCCGGGAACGACGATCACCGCGACGACGCCGCGCGACAACACAGTGGTGAAGGCGACCACCTCGCTCGGCGGGCTCGGGCTCATCACCGTGCAGGGCGCCGGCATGAGCGGCGTGCCCGGCTTCGCTGCGCGGGTGTTCGACACGACCGCCGCCGAGAAGATCTCGGTCCTCATGATCAGCCAGGCCTCCAGCGAGAACTCGATCTGCCTCGTCGTGCCGAACGACTCGATCAAGCGGCTCGAGGCCGCGCTGAAGCGCATGTTCTCCAAGGAGCTTGCGCGCCACGACGTGGAGAAGGTCGCCATCGAGGCACCGGTGGCGATCGTGTCAGCGGTGGGGGAGGGGATGCGCGGCACGCCCGGCGTCGCCGCGCGGCTCTTCGGCGCGCTCGGCCGCGTGAAGGTGAACGTGATCGCCATCGCGCAGGGCTCGTCGGAGCTCAACATCTCGCTCGTGGTCAGCGAGAGGGACCGCGAGACGGCCGTGAAGGCGATCCACCAGGAGTTCCACGAGAGTTAGCACCGCGTCTGTCACACTTTCGCCATGACGCAGCAGCACACGGTTGCGGTCCTCGGCGCGACGGGCACGGTCGGGCAGCGCTTCATCAGCCTGCTGGCCAACCACCCGTGGTTCAAGCTGACTGCGCTCACCACGTCCGAGCGCAGCGCCGGCAAGCGCTACGCCGACGCCGTGCATTGGCATCTCCCGGAGCCGATGCCCGAGGCGGTCGCGAACATGACGCTCGAGCCGACCCGGCCGGACCTCGGTGCGGATCTCTGCTTTAGCGCACTGCCGACCGACGCCGCGGAGGAGCACGAAGCCGCGCTCGCGAAGGCCGGCCACCACGTCTTCAGCAACGCGAGTACGCACCGGATGGATGCCGACGTTCCGAATCTCCTCGCCGAGGTCAACTTCGAGCACGTGAAGGCGCTCGCGACGCAGCGTGAGTCGCGGGGCTGGACCGGCTCGATCGTCACGAACGGCAACTGCACGGCCATCCACCTCACCCTTGCGATCGCGCCGCTGCACCGCGATTTCGGCATCGAGCAGCTGCTCGTCTCGACGATGCAGTCGATCTCCGGCGCCGGCTACCCGGGCGTGCCGTCGCTCGACGTCCTCGACAACGTCGTCCCGTACATCGGCGGCGAGGAAGAGAAGGTCGTCGAGGAGACCCAGAAGTTCCTGGGATCGTGGGGTGCAAATGGGTTCGAACCAGCGCGCTTCGCGATGTCGGTGCACTGCAATCGGGTCCTCGTGCGGGACGGTCACACCGAGACGGTGAGCGTCCGGCTGAAGGACGCCCCGAGCCTGAGCGCGGTCATCGAGAGCTTCCGGAAGTTCAAGGGCCGCCCGCAGGAACTCGGACTCCCGTCGGCGCCCACGCACCCCATCGTCGTGCGCCAAGAGCTGGACCGGCCACAGCCCTTGCTCGACCGTGATACCGAGCGGGGGATGGCCTCGACGGTCGGGCGGATCCGCGAGGATGCCGTGCTCGGGCTGAAGTTCGTCGTCGTCGGGCACAACACCATCCGTGGGGCGGCCGGCGCCTCGGTCTTGAATGCCGAGCTGCTGGTCGCGGAGCGCTGTATCTAACCATGGCCGCCGAGACCTTCCTCGCGCGCCTCGATCGGGTCGCCCTGAACCGATTCCACTGGCGCCTCCTGGTCGTCGCCGGCCTCGGCTGGATGTTCGACGCGATGGATGTCATCCTCATCGCGTTCCTGCTCACGCCGATCCGGACCGAGTTCGGGCTCGACGCGACGCGGACCGGCTTTGTCGCGAGCGCGGGCTTCGTCGGCATGTTCTTCGGCGCGGCGATCGCTGGCAGGCTCGCCGATCGGCTCGGCCGCAAGACCGTGTTCCAGGTCACGCTCGTGCTGTTCTCGTTCGGCGCGCTCCTGTCCGCGGCCGCACCGACCTTCGAGACGCTGCTCGTCGCGCGTGTGATCGCTGGCCTCGGCCTCGGGGGCGAGCTGCCGGTCGCGTCCACGCTCGTGTCCGAGTACGCGCCGCGGGCCTCACGTGGCCGGTTCATCGTCTTACTCGAATCGTTCTGGGCGTACGGGACGATCCTCGCCGGCGTCGTCGCGCTCGTGGTGCTGCCGCAGTTCGGGTGGCGCGGCGCGTTCGTTGTCGGCGCGCTGCCCGCGCTCTACGTCGCGTACCTCCGGCGCGCGCTCCCAGAGTCACCGCGGTTCCTCGCCGAGCACGGCCGCGCCGCCGAAGCCGATGCCGTCGTGCGCCGGGTCGAGCGCGAAGGTGGCGGCGCGCTCATCACCGTCGCGAAGCCCGTCGCTCCGGAGCCCTCGGTCGTCGGCAGCGGCGCGGTCGCGTCCCTGTTCGCGCCGCGCTACGCGCGCCGGACGCTGATGCTCTGGATCCTCTGGTTCGGCATCACGCTCACGTACTACGGGATCTTCACCTTCCTGCCGTCGCTGCTCGCCGGACGCGGCCTGTCGGTCGTGCGGAGCAACGAGTACTTCTTCATCTCGTCGCTCGCCCAGGTCCCCGGCTACTTCAGCGCCGCATGGCTGGTGGAGCGGGTCGGCCGGCGACCAACTTTGGTCGCGTATCTCATCGGCTCAGCGGTCGCCGCCTACCTGTTCGGCAACAGCGGCGCCGGCACCGACGCGATCGTGTTCGCCTCGCTGTTGTCGTTCTTCAACCTGGGCGCCTGGGGCGTTGTCTACACGCTGTCGCCCGAGCTGTATCCGACGGCGCTCCGCGCGACCGGTGCTGGTGCGGCCGCGGCGGTGGGCCGGATCGGCGGGATCATCGGGCCGTTCCTCACGTCCACGCTCACCGCCTCGCTCGGTCAATCCGGCGTTTTTGCCCTGTTCATGGGACTTTTGTTCATCACGGCGGCGGCTGTTGGACTGCTCGGCGAGGAAACGCGCGGAAAGTCGCTCGAGGAGATCGCGCCCGCCGCATAGTTCACTGTCCGTAGATCATCCGGCGGATTGTCTAGTCCAATCGCACGACCTAGCCTCTTTCTGTGATCGAACGCGAGCGGAAGTACCACGTCCCTGACCTGTCGGTTTCCGGCCTGCGAAAGCGCCTCGAGGAAGATGGACGCTGGGTCCGGGCGGGGGCGGAGGGCGACGTGTTCTTCGACCATCCGAGCCTCCATCTCCAGGACGAGGATCGCCGGCTGCGCCTGCGATTCCGCGACGAGGGTGGCGTGCAGGAGCTCACGTACAAGAGCCCGCGCGAGATGCAGGGCGTGGACAAGGTCCGCAAGGAGATCACCGCGGTGCTCGTGTCCGGACCGATCGAGGAGCTCATCGCCGAGCTCGGGTTCCGCCGGATCCGCAAGTTCGTGAAGCTGCGCGAGGTCTACGTGATCGGCGAGTTCGAGATCTCGCTCGACCACCTGGACGGTGCCGGATGGTTCTGCGAGATCGAGGCGCTCACGCCGAATGCGGACATCGACGCGATGGCCTACGACCTCGGCCTGCGGCCGCGTCAGCTCGAGAACCGGACCTACTCCGAGATCGTGGATGAGATGTCCGCGGCGGGGGAGCGGGCGCCGGCCTAGTTCCGAGCTAGCCGGGCGCGCGCTCCCGCCGGTCCGCGTCGTCGAAGTGTTTCTTCAGCTCGCTACCGGTGATCTTCGTGTAACGCTTGGTCGTCTCGGGACTCGAGT
Organism: Candidatus Limnocylindria bacterium; assembly: GCA_035937095.1. Classification (GTDB taxonomy): domain Bacteria; phylum Chloroflexota; class Limnocylindria; order P2-11E; family P2-11E; genus UBA4735. Next base: position 1,181 of record DASYVN010000136.1, on the reverse strand, counting down.
GACCCGCGAGCTCCTGCGCCGCGAGCAGCCCCGCGTGTCGCGCCACGATGGTCAAGCGGCCGTGCCTGAACCAATGCGGAGAGAATTCGTCAGGCAGGCCCGCGCGTAACGCGAGCTGCTTGACGATGTGTTCGACCGTATTTGGATGTAGCGGGTAGACGTCCTTCTTCGGCTTGCGCTCACCAGTCTTCACATCGGGAACGTGCCGGACGGTCTGTCGTGAGATGAATAAGTACGGGCTCTCGTCGCGGCGCGTGTTCAGGTAGCGCTGTAGCCAATCGGCGGCGCCCTCCGTCAGGAACGTGCCGCGGACCTTCTTACCTTTGCCGATGACCTCGACCTCGCGCGTCTTCAGGTTCACTCGCCGCCGCGTGAGACCACAGAGCTCCGAGAGCCGGCAGCCCGTGGCGAAGAGGACCTCGAGCATCGCCCGATCACGCAGGGCGTGCTGGGAGTCCGTGGGGATCGCTGTCACGAGGCGCTCGAAATCATCGGTATCCATCCGCCGGGTACCACGGTCGCCGACCTTCGCCAAGACGACCGTGTCCGGCGCCGGGAGCTTGAGGTCGAGGACCGTCACGCCGTGCCGCAGCATGCCGCGGACAGCGGATCCGAACAGGTTGCGCGTCGCCAGCGACAGCTTCTTGCCGTTCGGTCCGTTCCGCGTGGCCAAGCGGACCTGGAAGGCTGTCAGCAGCTCGCGATCGAGCTTGGTCGCGGGGGCCGTCGGCGGAACACCGTGCGCACCGGCAAACTCCACGAACTCCTCGAGATACGCACCGTAGCCTTCAAGGGTGCGATCGGATCGACCCTTCAGCACCAGGTGCTGAAGGTAGGCGGCCTTCAACTGCGCGATGGTCGTGGTCACTCCCCTAATCTAAATGATAATCTATCTTTATGTTAGCTGGGGTAGAAACCTAGTTTACAATCGGAATGGAACCCGTAAGTGAAAACCGTAAGGGTGGGGGAGTCTGGTTGTCGTACTTTGGAGGGCGGTAGATGCGGCCAGAATTGGACGCATCTACCGCCCGTCGTCCGGCGCGTCGGAACGCCGGCGTAACCTAGCATTTTACGGCTGGTGTATTGTGGTCGTTGCACCTGCCTGCCACGGAGGCGAGGTGGTTGAGTGCTGGCCGGTCCGTTGGGCGGTCCCGCAGGCTCGCGTGGCGGATTCGGTCGGC
>DASYVN010000135.1:0-4011 GCA_035937095.1 Candidatus Limnocylindria bacterium | reverse complement strand
CGTCGGCGGTCGGGACATGGGTGTGGCTGCCGACGACCGCGGTGACGCGTCCGTCCAGATGCCAGCCCATCGCGAGCTTCTCGCTCGTCGCTTCGGCGTGCCAGTCCAAGATGGTCACGGTCGGAGCGTGTACATCACGCGACGCCAACAGCTCGTCCATCGCGCGGAACGGATCGTCGGCGGGTGCCATGAACGTGCGCCCGATCGCGTTCACGACGAGCGCGCCCGCCGCGATGAGCGACCCGCGGCCGGGGTTGTTGGCCGGAAGATTGATCGGCCGCAGGACGAAGTCGAGGTTCTCGATCTCTTTCATGAACTGGCGCTGGTCCCACACGTGATTGCCTGTCGTGACCACGTCCGCGCCGCTCGCCTGCAGCTCGCGCGCGATCTCCGCCGTGAGCCCGGCCCCGCCCGCGGCGTTCTCACCGTTCACGACGGCCAGGTCGACGCGGAGCTCATCACGCAGCGTCGGCAGCAGGGCCGCGACGGCGTCGCGGCCCGGACGGCCGACGACGTCACCGACGAACAGGATGCGCATCGCCGTTACTTCGCGTAGTCGACCGCGCGCGTCTCCCGGATGACCGTGATCTTGACCTGGCCCGGGTACTGGAGCGTCTCCTGGATCTTCTGGGCCATGTCGCGGGCGAGCCGCGCGGCGTGGAGATCGTCGATCTCGCCCGGCTTCACCATGACGCGGACCTCGCGGCCGGCCTGGATCGCGAACGATTTCTCGACACCCGGGAAGCTGTTGGCGACCGCCTCGAGCTCGGTGAGGCGTTGGATGTAGTTCGAGACGATCTCGCTCCGAGCGCCGGGGCGCGCGGCGCTGATCGCGTCGGCGGCGGAGATGAGCGTGCCGACCATCGTGACCGGCTCGACATCGCCGTGGTGACCGACGACTCCGTCGATGACGGTCTGGGGGAAGCCGTATCGCTTGAGGAGCTCGCCACCGATGACGGTGTGCGGCCCTTCGACCTCGTGGTCGATCGCCTTGCCGATGTCGTGCAGCAAGCCGGCGCGCTTCATCGTCTGCTGGTCGTAGCCCGTCTCGGCGGCCAGCATCCCGGCCACGTGCGCGACCTCGATGGAATGCCGAAGCACGTTCTGTCCGAACGACGTCCGGAAGTGCAGGCGGCCGAGGTACTTCACGAGATCCGGATGGAGCGCACCGATGCCGACCTCGTACACGGCTGCCTCGCCGGCCTCCTTGATGGACTGGTCAATCTCCGTCCGCGCGCGACCCACGGCCTCTTCGATGCGGGCGGGGTGGATGCGGCCGTCGACGAGGAGCCGCTCGAGGGCGCGCTTCGCGATCTCGCGCCGGATCGGGTCGAAGCCCGACACGACGACCGTCTCCGGCGTGTCGTCGATGATGACGTCAACGCCGGTCAGGGTCTCGAGGGCGCGGATGTTGCGGCCCTCGCGGCCGATGATGCGGCCCTTCATGTCGTCGCTCGGAAGCGCCACCGCGGTCACCGAGTGCTCGGCGGTGTGCTCCGCGGCGTAGCGCTGCAGGGCAATGGTGATGATCGCGCGGGCCTTCTCGTCGGCGCGCTCGCGGGCCTCGATCTCGTATTCGCGGACCTTGCGGTTCGTGATGTCGCGCATCTCCTCCTCGACGCTCTCGAGGAGCAGGGCGCGGGCCTCGTCCTGGCTCAGTCCGGCGACGCGGGCAAGCTCGACGCGCTGCTCGTCCTGGAGCTGTTCGATCGTCGCCCGCTCGGCGTCGAGCGTGGACTCCTTCTCGGTGAGCTTGTGCTCGCGTCCGCTGAGCTCGGCGACCTGGGCGTCGAGCTGCTCGTCCTTCTTGTCCAGCCGGCTCTCATACCGCTGCAGCTCGGCGCGGCGCTCGCGGTTCTCGTTCTCAGCGGATTTCGCGATCGTCAGGGCCTCGTCTTTGGCCTCGAGGATGATGTCCTTCTGCTTCGTCCGGGCCTCGGCGAGGAGACGATCGGCATTCGCGCGCGCGGTCGTCTCGCCGTTGAGGGCGATGCTCCGGCGGACGAGGAGAGCGATCCCGAAGCCGACGAGCAACCCAGCGACGAGGGCAATGACGCCCACGACGAGGTTCTCGGACATGGCCAGAATCCTTTCCGTGTGCCGCGTACGCGAAGCCCGCGCCGTTGTGAGGGCGCAGGCCCTCGTCCGCGGAATCGGCGCTCAGGACGGCGTGCCCCGGGCGCCGGGAGTTCACAAGTGTTAAGTGCGACGACAATAGCAGGGTGACCGTCCCGGAAAGCGAACACCGCCTGGAGGAGCCGCTGCTCACCGAATTGCTGCTCACGCTCGAGGGCTGGCAGCGGGACGGCGAGGCGATCACCAAGACGTTCACCCTGAAGGGGTTCAAGGGAGCCATGGCGTTCGTGAACCACGTCGCGGAGGCCGCGATCGCGGCGGACCACCATCCGGACATCCACATCGAGAACTACAAGACGGTCCGGCTCGTCCTCACGACGCATGCCACCCACGGGCTCTCGCAGGCGGACATCGACTTCGCGAAAGCGATCGACGCGGTCGCGCGGACCGCTAGTTAGGACCCGGCGCGCCGCCGACGGAACTCGTCGACGAGTTCACGCGCCCGCCAGCCGTCCGGTACGCGGTCCGGGTCCGGCTCCGCGAGCAGCACCTCGTCGACATCCGAATCGGCTCGTGGCTCTCCATCGATGGCCACTTCGACGTAGACGAGCAGCTGGTCCGCCCGGGTGAGCGTGCGCATGACCCGCGGATCCCTCCCGGTCAGGCCGGTCTCCTCGGCAAGCTCGCGGACCGCAGCACCCTCGGCGGTCTCCCCCACCTCGATGAAGCCGGCCACGAGCGCCCATGCGCCGGCGGGCCAATCATTCTTCCGCGTGAAGATGATGCGGCCGTCAGGAGCGTGTGCCAGGACGAGCACGACCGGCAACGCGTACGTCGGTCGGAACCACGAGCACGCCGGGCAGATCGGGTTGAGTCGCGCATCGGCCGGCTGGACGAGCCCCGTTCCGCAGAGGGCGCAGAAGCGCCACGCCGGCGGATCAGCGTTCACTCCTGTTCTGCCTCCGGCTTCGCGATGACCTCTTCGATCACGTCGTACGGGAAGCCGCGCGTCACGAGGTACTGGTGGATCTTCCGCTTCCGTTCGCGCTCGTCCATCGAGAGCCAGCGCGTCATCGGTCGGCGGATCGCCTCGCGCGCGCGCTTGCTCTCCGACTCAGGATCCGCCTCGCCGAGCACGATGTCGATCGTCTCGCGCGCGACGCCCTTGGCCATGAGCTCGCTCACGATCGCGCGCTGGCCCTTGGGCCGGAAGCGGGCGCGCTGCTCGACCCAGTAGCGAGCGAAGGCCTCGTCGTCGATGTAGCGCTGCGCGCGCAGCTGATCGATCGCCTTGTCCTGCGCGGCATCGTCGAACCGTTTCGTGCGCAGGTGGCGCTTGATCTCCGAGACGCTGCGTGGACGCGAGCCGAGGTACCGCACCGCGGCGTCGTACGCGTCGCCCAGCGGGGGCGCGTCGCGTGCGGGCCGGCTAGCCTTCCTCATCCGGGCCGCCGGCCGGCACGGAACCGGACTTCTCGCGGACCTTGCCCTCGACCTCGGCTGCGACGTCGGGGTGGTCGCGGAAGAACTGCTTGGCGTTCTCACGGCCCTGGCCGAGACGGGTCTCGCCATAGTTGAACCACGCGCCGTACTTCGTGACGACGCCGGTGAGGAGGCCCATGTCGACGAGCCCGCCCTCGCGCGAGATGCCTTCGACCGCGAGGATCTCGAGCTCGGCGAGGCGGAACGGCGGCGCGACCTTGTTCTTCACGACCTTGGCCCGCACCCGCCGGCCGATCACGTCGGTCCCGTTCTTGATCTGCTCGATCGGCCGCACGTCGATGCGGACCGACGCGTAGAACTTCAGGGCCTTGCCACCGGTAGTCACTTCAGGATTTCCGAACATGACCCCGATCTTCTCGCGGATCTGGTTAATGAAGATGACCGTCGTCTTCGTCTTCGAGACGGTGCCGGTGATCTTGCGAAGCGCCTGGC
>DASYVN010000134.1:0-2430 GCA_035937095.1 Candidatus Limnocylindria bacterium | reverse complement strand
AGCCCTCCAGGTCGGTCGGGTCGATCGTGACTCGGGCCTCGTTCGCCTCCACCCGGTCCCGGTTCCGGGTCATCTGGTCCTTGTACTCCTCGTAGGTGAGACCCGTCGAGAACCGCGCACGGTCAATGGTCATATCGTTGCCCTCCTGAGACATTGAACACGGATGGCATGGCCGGTGCTTCCCAGCCACCGATGGCCATTGCAGCTCGTCGTAGCCGTCCGCACGACGCGTGCTCAGATGCGCGCGAGCGCCCCGTCCAGATCGGCGATCCGCTCGATCTCGAGATCCGGCGGCGGGTCGCCCGGATCCACCGGCTGGCTGGCGTAGCCGCCCTGCCGCACGTGCACCGTCACGGCACCGGGCAGCTGCCGCTCGATGCGCCCGAGGATCCGCCGCTTGTCGTCCACGAAGACCGGGCGACCGGGGAACCGGCGGGTCGCTTCGTCGAGGTGCCGCTCCTTGTGGACGTACACGAGCACGTTCCCCCGCACGGCCGCGCTGAGCCCGGCGCGCTCGATCTTCCGCGGCTGGAAGACACTGTCGCCGTCGCTCAGGATCGTCGGGGTGAATGATCCCCACAGTCGCTCGATCGTCTCGAGCGCACCGGGATACACGAACTCACAGTACGGGAGCTCCTCGAGGATCCGCGCCACCCGGTCGGCGTCCGCCGGGGCCTCCTCACGTAACCGGTCGATCGTGGTCGGGAAGTCGACGTAATCCTCGTCACGCCGGACGAGGTCGTAGAGCTCCCAGAAGCGGCGCGCCGTCCCGGCCTCCACCGCCGCCGCGATGCGCGCTTCGAGGGCCGCCTTTGCCGCGTCGTTGTCGAGGAGCGTGTTGTCGACATCGAGAAAGACCGGTGGTGCCATCACGGAAAGTATCAGGCGCGACCGACAGGTCGTGCCCGGTCCGTACACTTTTTCGCCTGCCCACCCAGATGACCTTCGCGCGTGAGGCCTTGCGCGGTGGCGGACTGACGTTCCGCCCAGCGACGTTGGACGACGTCACCTGGTGCGCGCGGCTCCAGACCGCCCGCGAGCCGAGCGAGCCTGCGAACGAGGAGCAGCTGCGGCACCGGTGGCAGTTCAACGATCCAGAGCGCATCGACGAGAGCTGGATCATCGAGGAGGGCGGAGAGCCGATCGGCTACGCCCACTTCGGCCATCCGGCGTGGTCCAAGTCGCCGGTACGCGGGGGCGCGCCCGCTCGCCTGGTCGCGCGCGATGCGAGGCGGCCCGAGCGGCTCGGGCGTGCGTTCGATCCGCTCGAGCCCTACGCGATCAGGGACGGCACGCACGCGCTGATGGCGGGTTCGCTCGAGGGCTTCGACGACGAGTACGACGCGCTCGTCGCGCGCGGCTACAACGAGGACCGGCGCAGCAAGAGCTGGGAGCTTGACCTTGTCGCGAACCGGGAGAAGGTGGCGCCGATGACCGCCGCATCGTGCGAGCGGATGCGCGGCGAACGCCTCGAGATCACGACGATCGATCGCATCGCCGACCCCGATAAATGGCGCAAGCTCCACGAGCTGTGCGAAGCGTCGCTCCAGACATCCCGACCAGCGTGCCGCATGCGCCCGAGAGCTTCGAGAGCTTCATGAAGTGGATGAGCTCACCGGGTCTCCATGCCGACCGGCTGTGGGGCGCCAGGAGAAGGCCGGGCCATCGTCGGGATGTCGGTCCTCGACTACCCACCGGGTTTCGGCAACGTCTGGACGGACTACACCGGTACCGCGCGCTCGGTCCGCGGCCGCGGGCTCGCGCGCGCCCTCAAGTGCCAGACCGTGGCGCAGGCGATCGCGCTCGGCGTGAAGCACCTGCGCACGAACCACGACGGCGAGAACACACCGATCCTCCACCTGAACGAGGCAATGGGCTACCACCGGATCCGTGGGCACATCGAGCTGCTGAAGAAGGTCGGCGAGGACGCGGCCGCCTAACGCCTCGGCGCCGTGTCCGCCTCGCGCAGCACGACGTATCGCTCCAGCCGCTCCCCACGCCGCACGAGGATCACCGGCACCGCCCGCCCGATCCGCTCATCCGTCAGGACGGCCTGGAGCCGCGACAACGTGGGAACCGGCTCGCCATCGACGGCGACCAGCACGTCACCGAGCTTCAGCCCGCCGAGGTCCGCGGGCGAGCCCGAGGTCACCTCGATCACGCGGATGCCCGCGAGCGGCACACCGAGCGCGGTCGCGAGGCCACGGCCGAGCGGCGTGGCGGCTCCGCCGATCCCCAGCAGCGCGCGACGGACGCGGCCGTCGCGGATGAGCGCGCCGGTGACCCGGCGGGCCGTGGTAGCCGGGATCGCGAAGCAGATCCCCTGTGCGTTCGGGATGATCGCCGTGTTCACGCCGACCACGCGCGAGCGGGTATCCACCAGCGGTCCGCCCGAGTTGCCCGGGTTGAGCGCGGCGTCGGTCTGGATGA
>DASYVN010000133.1:0-13368 GCA_035937095.1 Candidatus Limnocylindria bacterium | reverse complement strand
CGAGGGTCGCCAGGCCGCGCATCCGCTGCCGCCGGATGGACGTATCGAGAGGTGCAGGACAACACCTCCTCCACGCAGCGAATGGGGTGGCCACGCGCGGCCGCCGCATTCGCGCCCATCCGGTGCCACCTATCGTTCGGCCCCGTGGACGACGCGCTGCTCGACCGGCCGCTCGAAGACGCCATCGCCGCGCTGCGCTCGCGCGCGGTGAGCCCGCTCGAGCTCGCCGACGCGTCGCTCGCGCGGATCGCGCGGCGCGAGCCCGACCTCAATGCCTTCATCACCGTGACGGCGGACGACGCGCGGACCCGCGCGCGCAGCGCGGACCCGACCCGACCGCTCGCGGGCGCGCCGATCGCGTTGAAGGATCTGTTCGATGTCGCCGGCGTCCCGACGACCGCCGGTTCGAAGCTGCTCGCGACGAACGTGCCGCGCGAGGACTCGGAGATCGCCCGGCGCCTCTTCGACGCCGGCGCGGTGAACCTCGGAAAGACGAATCTGCACGAGTGGGCCTTCGGCGTGACCACGGACAACCCGCACTTCGGACCGACGCGGAATCCGTGGGTCCACGACCGCATCCCGGGCGGTTCGAGCGGCGGGACGGCCGCCGCGCTCATCGCGGGCATGTGCTTCGGCTCGATCGGCAGCGACACCGGCGGGTCGATCCGGATCCCCGCGTCGCTGTGCGGCATCGTCGGTCTGAAGCCCACGTACGGCCGGGCGAGCCTGCGTGGCGCGATCCCGCTCGCGTGGTCGCTCGACCATCCGGGACCGATGGCCCGCACCGTCCGCGACACCGCGCTCCTGCTGCAGCTCGTCGCGGGCTACGACCCGGCCGACCCGGTCTCGGCCGACGTCCCGGTCGACGACTACCTCGCCGAGATCGAATCCGGCGTGGGCGGGCTGCGTATCGGCGTCGTGCGCGGCCGGTTCTTCACGCGCCTCTCCGCGAACGAACGCCCGACCTCCGACGTTGACGCCGCCATGCGCGCCGCCGTCGACCTCTTCGCCCGCGAAGGCGCGCACGTCGGCGAGCTGGAGCTCGCGCGGACCGACGAGCTCGGCGAGACCCAGGCCGTCGTCATCGGAACCGAGGCGGGCGCCTACCACCGCGAGCGGATCGCGGCGCACCGGGACGACTATGGCGCGGACGTCGCGCGGCGCATCGACGTAGGGCTCGCCCGAAGCGGCACGGAGTACGCGCGCGCCCGACGCACCCGTGACGAGCTGCGCCGCGCGTACACACAGGCCGTAGCCGAGTGGGACGCGATCGTCCTGCCCACCACCCCGACGACCGCGCCGCTGCGCGCGGGCCAGGACGCGGTCGCGGCCGCCGCCGCGCTCACCGTGTACACGTCGCCGTTCAACCTCACCGGCCTGCCGGCGATCTCGATCCTGTGCGGGTTCGACGGCCTGGGGCTGCCGATCGGACTGCAGCTCGTGGCGCGGCCGTGGGCCGAGGCCCGGCTGCTCAGGATCGCGCGGGCGTACGAGCGCGCGACGTCATGGCACGAGCGGCGGCCAGAGCGAGCGTGACCACGGCGATCTGGGCGACCGGCTCTCCGGGATCGGTCGATCCGAAGATGAAGACGGCAAGGAGCGCGACGAGCGCGGCGACGACGAGGAGACAGCCGCAGCCGGTGATGGGGTCAGACGACCGCTAGCGCCGCCCGCATGCGCAGCCGCCACCGCTGTCGAGCTTCGGGTTCCGGACGGTGAAGCCGCCCCCCGCGAGCGCATCGACGAAATCGACGGTCGCGCCCTCGACGTACGGCAGGCTGTCCGGGTCGACCGCGACCTGGATGCCGCCGCGCTCGACGACGGCGTCGTCGGGGAGGCGGGCTTCGTCGAGCGCGAGCCCGAACTGAAAGCCGCAGCAGCTCTGGCCGGCGACGTAGACGCGCAGCACGCGCTGCGCGGGATTCTGCGACATGAGGCCGCTCAGCTTCTCGACGGCGAGTGGCGTGAGCTCGATCACTCGCTTAACTTATCACCGCACCCTCCGGGCGCGTCCGCCGCAGGCGCCTGCTAGCGTCGCCGTCATGGACCGCGCGGCCGCGTACGCACTGCTCTGCGAGCACACGACGGGCGACAGCCTGCGCAAGCACGGCCTTGCGGTCGAGGCAGTGATGCGACGTTTCGCCGAACGCTTCGACGGCGACGAAGAGGAGTGGGCGGTCACGGGTTTGCTCCACGACTTCGACTACGAGCGCGATCCCGGCGGACATCCGCAGAACGGCAAGCCGATCCTCGAGCAGGCCGGCGTGCCGGGGCGGATCGTCCACGCGATCCAGAGCCACGGGGACCACACCGGGATCCCGCGCGTGACCCCCATGGAGAAGACGCTCTACGCGGTCGACGAGCTCTGTGGCTTCGTCACCGCGGTCGCGCTCGTGCGGCCGTCGAAGCGCGTCGCGGAGGTCGAGCCGTCCTCGGTCCGCAAGAAGTTGAAGGACAAGGCGTTCGCCCGAGCGGTGAGCCGCGAGATGATGGCCGCGGGCGCGGAAGACCTGGGCGTGCCGTTCGACGATCTCATCGTCGAGGTCGTCGCGGCGCTGAGCGGCATCGCCGACCGCCTCGGCTTGGCGGGCAGCTCCGCCTGATGCAGCAGCGGGACGAGCGCCGCCTTGTTGGGCGGGCCACTTCGCGCTCGCAGCCGGACGATCTGCTTCTTCACGGTGCCCTCGGCCACGCCGACGCGAACCGCGATCTCCTTGTTGGTGAGGCCCGCGGCGCTGCCGGTCACGATCTCGCGCGGGCGGATCGTGAGCGGATCTTCGGGGCCGACGTACGCCCGAACCCACCGGCCGACGGCCCACCCGGTCGCGAGCCCACACAGCAACGCGGCTGTCCGGTCCACGACAGGACCGAACGGCCACGGCTTGAGCGCTGCGGCGGGGCTAGCTCGCCTTGTTCAGGACGGCACGGCGGCGGACGACCTGCAGCTCGTACTTCTCGAGGAACAGCTGGCCACCGCAGCGGGGGCAGAGCGGCTGCTCGCCCGCGTCCCACCGGGGCGCGCGCGGGCCGCTGACGTCCGAGTACGCAGCACGGAGCTGCTCCGGGGTCGGGCGCCGCGACTTCGTCGCGACGAGGACCTCACCGGAGCCGTGGCCGCAGAAGTAGCAATAGAGCTCGGCTCGAAGCATCGAATTGGCCTCCAGATCTCGCTTGGTACAACGACGCACAGGCGTTCCATGTTCCATACCGACGAGCGGGCGTTCGGGTTTCTGTATCGGTGGATACGAACGCCGGAGGCCGCTGGACGGTACCGGGGGGGCTTAGCCCGCTGAGGCGACGGCCAGGGAGACGAGCTCGGACGGATCGCGCAGCACCGTGAGCTGGCGGATCACGCCACGGGGGATGATGTGGAAGTCGTTGTGCCGGTAATCCTTGCCCGCGTTCGTGATGTCGTAGTCGCCAACGACCACGATGTAGTCGTCGGTCTCTTTCCAGAGCATCCCGCAGGTAAGCTTGCGGAGGCGGTAGGGCTCGAAGTCCTCGGGGATCGCGGTGCGCGTGTACGCGGTGATGTCTTCCCACTCGACGGCGACGAGCGCAGTGCCGAGCCGATCGACCGCGTCCAACTTCCCTCTCCTCGACGAGCGAGCGAGCGCTGTGCGCTCACCGGTACATCTGACGGTCTCGTGTGGCCGTTCGCGTACAGGAACGGACGATACGAAGGCGCGTTCCGGTGTCAGTGCTCCAGGAGGTCGGATTCGCCGCGATTGATACGCACTGAGCACGACGACGCGCCCAGCGCGCTCGCTCGCCCGCTCGCTCTCCGCGCCGTCGACGAAGCTGGTCAGCTGGCCTGGCGTCCGCGCGCGATGAGCTCGGCGACCTTCTGGCCGCCCTTCTTGCCGATCTCCTCGAAGTGCTCGTGACCGTACTTCTCCGAGACGGCGTCGCCACCGATCTTCCCGATCCGTCCGTAGAAGCGCGGCCCATACAGCTCTTTCACCTTCTGGCCGCCCTGTTTGCCGATCTGCTCGTAGAACTCGGCGCCGTGCCGCTGCGCGGTCGTGCGTCCGCCCTTCTTCCCGATCTGCTCATAGAACTCCGGCCCGTGGCGTTGCGCCGTCGTCGCCCCACCCTTGCGTCCGGCCTCGGCGACGGTCATCGCGCCCTTGCTCTTCGACATCTGCCTACTCCTTCATGACTGACGCGCGCGGGCGCCGGCGGTCCGGCGGCCTGATGGGACGGTCTGGCTGCAAGTTCCATACCGACGCTCGGTCGGCCGTCGAGTGTGCGAGCAATCTCCGAACACTCAGTGCCCCGATCTGCATCCGAAGCGTGCACGGTCGGTGCACCCGAGCGCGACCTTCGGCGGGTGCACGAGATCAGCGTCCGGCCGATGATGTACGGGCCGCGATCGCGGAACAAGGGCGCTTGCTTTGTCGGCTGGACGATCTCGCGATGCGACCCACCGCTGTTACCGCGGCGTCAGCCTTACGTTGCGGGGACCGCCACCACCACGAACCGCGGATCTGGGGGGTTCGGACCGGTGGACGTCTGTAGCGTGAGCCGCTCGCCCTGCGTCGGCTGCACCCAGGACACGTCGTCGGGCGCGACGCGCGGATGCACTTCTGTCACGACATACTTCAGCGCCCGCAGATCGGGGGTCGAGATGAACACCTCATCGCCGACCTTCGCGTTCCAGAGCGTCAGGAACATGCCCGTGCGCGCGTGCGCATAGAGATAGGTATTGCTGCCGAGACCGGGGATCGACGTGCCGGGCAGATGGAACGCGAATCCGACCGGCGTCTGTTGCTGATCGATGTCGCGGGTCAGGTCGCCTTCAGCGATGGGCAGATCGATGCGGAGCCGCGGGATCTGCACGCGGTAGCCCGTCGGGATCGGGGTGCGCGGATCGCGGGTCGCGCTCGGTGCCGCACTCGTGGGTCCGGGCGGGGAGGCGACAGCGGTGGACGTCGTCGTCGCAGTCGTGGGGGTTGACGCGGTCGTGGGGGCTGACGCGGTCGTACCGCCGCCTCCGACGAGCAGAACGCTGGCGAGGATGAGCGCGCTGCCGGCGGCCCCCGGAAGCGCCAGTTTCCCTATGCGATAGTGCGGCGCACATCCCATGCCGAAGATGGATCACGCCTCCCGCCGCGCCCGCGCTGCGGCCCGCAGCCGCGAGGCCGGCGTGGCCGCGCTGCTGCTCGCTCCGGGCTCCGATCTCACCTATCTGAGCGGCTACCGGATCTTCTCGAGCGAGCGGCTGACCTGCCTGGTGCTCGCCGGAGACGGAAGGGCGACCCTGGTCGTCCCCGAGCTGGAGGCGCCACGGGCCGCCACGGCCGCGCCGGATCTCGTCCGTGCGACCTGGGGCGAGACGGCCGACCCGTACGCGCTCGTCGCGTCGCTGGTCCGGGACGCCGGAGCGATCGCGGTGTCGGATCAGATGTGGGCGTCGTTCGCCCTCCAGCTCCAAGCCAGGCTCGGTGGCCGCGAGTTCCGCGTCGCGTCGGAGATCACGCGCGAGCTGCGAATGCGCAAGGACCCCGCGGAGCTCGACGCGCTGCGCGCGGTCTCTGCCGCCGCGGACCGGGCCTACGTGCGCGCGCTCGACCTCGAGTTCGCCGGACGGACCGAGCGCGAGGTCGGCGCCGATCTCGCCGCGCTGCTGCGTGACGAAGGTCATGACGAGGTGATGTTCACGATCGTCGCGGCGGGCGAGGACGGCGCCTCACCGCATCACCACACCGGCGACCGCAGGATCGCCCGCGGCGATACGGTCGTGCTGGACTTTGGTGGAACGCGCGCCGGGTACGGATCGGACATCACCCGCACCGTGCACGTCGGCGATCGTCCGAGCCAGGAGGTCATCCTTGTGCACGACGCCGTGCGCCGCGCGCAGGAAGCCGGGTACGCCGCGGCCCGGACGGGTGCGACCGCGGAGGCCGTGGACGCAGCCGCGCGCGCCGTCATCGGGGACGCCGGATACGGCGACCGCTTCATCCACCGGCTGGGGCATGGCATCGGCCTGGACGGCCACGAGCACCCGTACTTGGTGAGCGGCAACGACCAGCTCCTCGAGCCGGGGATGGCGTTCTCGATCGAGCCGGGCATCTACCTGCCCGGCAGGTTCGGCGTGCGGATCGAGGACATCGCGATCGTGGCTGCCGACGGATCCTGCGAAGGCCTCAATCGCGTGGACCACGCCCTCGCGATCGTGCGCTGATGCGCTTCGGCGTCGCGGTGCTCGCGGCGGCGGCGCTCGATCTCGTGGTCCTGCTCCGCGTCGATCAGTGGCTCGGCACGTCCGCGCTCCTCGCCATCGGCTACCTGCTGGTCGCCTCCGCGGGTGCGGGCTTCTTCGCCGGATCGCGCGGCGCGATCGCCGGCGCGCTCGCGGTGCTGTTCGGCGCGCTCCTCTCCGGCCTGGTCCAGTACTGGCCGCGGATGGCCTACGCGAACGACCTCGGCGTGCTCGTCGGCTTCGAGCTGCAGCTCCTCATCGCGCTCGTGCCGTACGAGATCGGCGGGGCGGTCGCGGGGTACGCCGGCGGCGCGCTGCGCGAGCGGGCGATGCGGAGGCGGATGGCCGCGCCATGACCATGGCGCGGATGCTCGCATCCGTTCTTGCGACGACCACGGGTCTCGCGTTCTGGTGGGGGCTGACCGAGCCGTTGCCGGTCCCTCCGGTCATCCTGCTCGGCGTGAGCGCGGGCATCCTGCTCTGCGCCGGCGTCATCGCCGGACGCCTCGGCGGCGCGGCCGCTCCGTGCGCGCTGCTGTTCTCGCTGTTCCTCGGGAGCATCCTCGCGACGCAGATGCACCAGGCATTCACGCCGTCATTCGCGCCGGTGTCCCACTTCGGGAGCCTGTTGGTGCTCGAGCTCCCCACGATCCTGATCCCGCTGGCGATCGCGGCCGCGCTGGGGGTGCTCGGCGGCCTCGTCGGCGAGCGGCTGCTGCCCTCGCGCTAACGCGGCGCGACCCTCAGCGAGCGCGCAGCCCTCAGCGAGCGAATGGCGCGGCGGCCTGCAGCGCCCACTGGTAGATGCCGTCGGGCACGATACCGATCGCGACCACGGCAAGCCCGGCGATCCCGAGGCCAGCGGAGAGCAGATTCGTACGCAGGAGCCTCGGGGCGTTGGCATCGACCTCGTACATGTACATGTGCACGACGACGCGGAGGTAATAGAAGGCCGCGAGGACGGCGTTCAGCGCGATGACGACCGCGAGCCAGACGAGGCCCGCATCCAGGACCGGCCCGAGGATGAACACCTTCGCGACGAACCCGATCGTCGGCGGGATACCGGTCAGGGAGATGAGGAACACCGCGAAGGCGAGCGCGCCGGCTGGCTGGCGCCGGGCGAAGCCGTTGAGCTCGTCGAGCGTCGCCCCGCGCGTGCCGTCGAGGTCGAGGTAGATGAGACACCCGAAGGCGCCGAGATTCATGATCCCGTACGCGAAGACGTAGAAGAGCACGGCGGCCGACGCCGACGCGCCGGCCTGGTACGCCGCGACGCCGGCAAGGATGTAGCCGGTGTGCGCGATGCTCGAGTACGCGAGCATCCGCTTCACGTTCCCCTGCACGAGCGCAACGACGTTGCCGCCGGTCATCGTGATCGCGGCGAGGATCGCGAAGACCGCGCTCCAATCGAGGCCGAGCGGCCCCAGCGTCCCGATCATGATCCGCAGGATCGCGGCGAACGCCGCGGCCTTCGGCGCGACGCTCATGAAGGCGGTCGCCGGCGTCGGCGCGCCGTCGTACGCGTCAGGCGTCCATTGATGGAACGGCACGACCGCCGCCTTGAACGCGAGCCCGACGGTGACGAGCGCGAGCGCCACGAGCGTCGCGCCGTTCGTGAGGCCGCCGACCGCGACCGCCTCGGCGATGCCGGCGAACGTAGTGGTGCCGGAGAGGCCATACAGCCAGGCGAAGCCATACAGGAGCATCGCCGAGCTGAACGCGCCGAGGAGGAAGTACTTCAGTCCGGCCTCGTTGCTAAAGCGGTCGCGGCGGGCCATGCCGGCCAGGACGTAGATCGGGATGGTCATGAGCTCGAGCCCAACGAACACGGTGATGAGGTCGGACGCGAGGGCGATGGTCATCGCGCCGACAGTCGAGAAAAGGACCGTCGCGTAGAACTCGCCCGCTGGGATCGCCCGGCGCTCGAGGTACTCCGGTGCGACGACCGTCGCGAAGATCGCGAGGATGCAGAACAGCACGCGGAAGAACGCAGTGAACGTGTCGACGACGACGAAGCCACCGAACGCGGTGTGGCTGGCCACGGTGATCGGGCCGGTAAAGATCGCCGTGATCAGGCCGAGGACCGTCAGGAGCGGAAGCCAGAAGCGGGCCAGCCTCCGATCGACCAGCGCGTCGGCGAGCAGGACGAGACACGCGGTCGCGGTCACGACGACTTCAGGGAGGACGGCGTTGAGGTCGTCGAAGCTCATCTGCTCGATCTCCGTCCTTCGGCCGGAGACAGCTCACGGCTGGTGGAGCTCGCTCGCCGGGGCAACGCCGCGTCTCGCGCGCATTTCATTTCATCACCACCTGCGACGCGTCAGTCGCGATGGCGAGGATCCGCCGCACCGACGGCTCGATGATCGCAATGGCCGGCTGCGGGAACACGCCGAGGAGCACCGTGAGAACGAGGAGCGGCACGGCGCAGGCGACCTCGAGCGGCGAGAGGTCGGGCAGCGCGCGGTACGCCTCACGCACGGTGCCGAACATCACGCGCTGGAACATCCAGAGCAGGTAGACGGCGGCAAGGATGACCCCTATCGCGGCCAGCGGTCCCCAGAACAGGCCGCCCGGCCCGCCCACGGGGTTGAACTTGAACGTGCCGAGCAGCACAAGGAACTCACCGACGAACCCGCTCAGTCCGGGCAACCCCAACGACGCGAGGACGAAGACGCCGAAGAACGCCGTGAACAGCGGCCAGGTGTTCGCGAGGCCGCCGAGATCCGCGATCTGCCGGCGGTGGGTCTTCTCGTATTGGATGCCGACGAAGAGGAAGAGCGCGCCCGTGACGAAGCCGTGGTTGAGCATCTGCAGCACCGCGCCGACGCCGCCCTGCTGGTTCAGGACGAAGATGCCGAGCGTCACGAATCCCATGTGGGCGACCGATGAGTAGGCGACAAGCTTCTTGAGGTCCTTCTGCACGACCGAGACGATCGCGCCGTACAGGATGGCGACGACCGACAGCAGGATGAGGATTGGCAGCCAGGCCTGCGTGCCCACCGGGAACAGCGGGAGCGCGAAGCGCAGGAAGCCGTAGCCACCGGCCTTGAGGAGGACGCCCGCAAGGACGATCGAGCCGGCCGTCGGTGCCTCGACGTGGGCGTCGGGCAGCCAGGTGTGGAACGGCACCATCGGCATCTTGATCGCGAACGCGAGCGCGAACGCGAGGAAGACCCAGAACTGGAAGTCCCCCGAGAAGCGACCCGAGCGTGTGAGCAGCTCGGGAAGCGAGAGCGTGCGGTTGCCGACGTCGCCGCTCTCGATGTAGACGGCGATGATGCCCACGAGCATGAGCAGCGATCCGGCGAGCGTGAACAGGACGAACTTCAGCGTCGCGTAGACGCGCCGCGGCCCGCCCCAGATCCCGATGATGAGATACATCGGCACGAGCATCAGCTCGAAGAACACGTAGAAGAGGAAGAGGTCGAGCGCCATGAAGACGCCCACCATGCCGACCTCGAGCAACAGGAACGCCGCCATGAACTCGCCGATGCGCTCCTTGATCGCGCCGCCGCTCGAGTACAGGACCGAGATGAACGTGAGCAGCGTCGTCATCGGGATGAGGAGCACCGAGATCCCGTCGACGCCGAGCTCGTAGCGGACGCCGAAGCTCGGAAGCCACGCGGCGGACTCGACGAGCTGGAAGCCGGCCTCGCCGACGTGGAACTGCGCCAGCACGACGAGCGACACCACGAGCTCGATGAACGTCGTCACGATCGCGACCTGTTTTACGGCGCGCTCGTCGCGGAAGAACACGATGAGCGGGATCAGGCCCGCGATCGGGATGACGATGAGCAGCGTCAGCAGGTGGTCCATCAGCGGCGCAGCCATCCCGTCGCGTATCCGCCGTAGACGACCATCACCAGCAGGAGGCCGGCGACGATCGATAGCGCGTAGTTGCCGACGATGCCCGTCTGCGCGCGGCGCAGCCCGCCGCCGCCGAGCTTGATCGCCCAGCCGAGACGGTTCACCAGCCCGTCGATGATGTGGATGTCGAAGGCCCACGCCGCGCCGGCGAACGCTTTCGCCAGGTCGACGAACCGCCGGTCGTACAGCTCGTCGACGTAGTACTTGTTCACGAGGACGTCGTAGTACGGGCCCGCGGCGCGCGAGACCGCGGCCGGGTCGGGCCGGCCGCGGGCGTACATCGAGAGGCCGAGGAGGATCCCGCCGATGCCGACCGCGGTCGAGACGGCGGCGAAGGTCAGGAACTCACCCCAGCTCGCCCCGGTCTCGGCGGCTGCACCGCCCGCGGTCTCGATCGCCGGGCGCAAGAACGCATGGAGGAACCCGTTGTCGGGCGGGAACCCGATGAATCCCACGAGCACGCTCCCGGCGGCGAGCACGAGCAGCGGCACCGTCATGACCCGCGGTGATTCGTGGGCGTGCTCGAACAGCTGGCGGTCGCGCGGCTGACCGTGGAAGGTGAGCCAGATCGCGCGCGTGACATAGAACGCGGTGAGGCCGCCGGTGAACACGCCGACGGCCCAGAGGATCGGGTAGCCGTTCTTGAACGCCGATCCGAGGATCTCGTCCTTCGACCAGAAGCCGGCGAGCGGCGGGAGTGCCGCGAGCGCGCCTCCGGCGATGACCATCGTCCAGTACGTGAGCGGCATCTTGGAGCGCAGCCCGCCCATCCGACGCATGTCCTGCACGTCGCCGATGCCGTGGATGACCGAGCCGGAGCCGAGGAAGAGCAGGGCCTTGAAGAACGCGTGCGTGATGAGGTGGAACATCGCGGCGATCGGTGCTCCGACGCCGAGGGCCAGGAACATGTAGCCGAGCTGACTGACCGTCGAGTACGCCATGACCCGCTTGATGTCGAACTGCACGAGCGCGATCGTGGAGGCGAAGATCGCAGTGAGCGCACCGACCGCGCCGACGCCCGCGAGCACCGGGCCGGCGGCATCGAACAGCGGTGTGGACCGCGCCACGAGGTACACGCCCGCGGTGACCATCGTCGCGGCGTGGATGAGCGCCGAGACCGGGGTCGGGCCTTCCATCGCGTCGGGCAGCCACGAATACAACGGGAGCTGCGCCGACTTGCCGGCCGCGCCGAGGAAGAACGCGACGCAGATCAGGGACAGCACGCCCTGTGCGGGCGGATCCTTCGCGACGCGCTCGAAGACGTCGACGAAGTTCATGGAGCCGAAGACGAGGAACGTCGTGATCATCCCGATGGTGAAGCCCCAGTCGCCGACGCGATTCATGATGAAGGCCTTCTTCGCCGCGCCAGCCGGCTCGGGGCGCTCGAACCAGAAGCCGATGAGCAGGTAGCTGCAGAGGCCCACGCCCTCCCAGCCGACGAACATCACGAGGTAGTTGTCGGCCAAGACGAGGATGAGCATCGCGAACACGAACAGCGGGAACCAGCTGAAGAAGCGCCAGAAGCCGTTGTCGTGAGCCATGTAGCCGATGGCGTACACGTGGATAAGGAACGAGACGACCGTGACGACCACGAGCATCGCCGACGAGAGCGGGTCGACCAGCGCGGCGACGTCCACGTGGAACTCGGCCACGCTGATGAACGTGTAGAGCGGGACGGTCGTGCGCAGCGCACCGGCGTGGACCTCGAGAAAAACGCCGATGGAGACGATCGCCGACGCCGCGATGGCCGCGGCCGCGAGCGGCCCGGTCCAGTGCCTCAGCCAGCGGCGCCCGAACAGCACGTTGACGAGGAACGCCGCGAGCGGGAACGCCGGGATGAGCCAGACGTTCTGGATCAACTGGGCGTCATCCCTCGCTCAATCTGCGTGCGTCCGCCCGCGGACGGCTCAAGGCTGTGGGACTCGCTCGTCCGGGCAAAGCCGGGCCTCGCTCGTTCATCCTTTCATCTGGTGGAGCTCGTCCACGTTCACCGTCGGCCGGTTGCGATAGGCGGCCAGGATGATCGCGAGGCCGACCGCGACCTCGGCCGCGGCGACGACGAACACGAAGACCACGAACACGCTGCCGCGCTGGTCGAGCGGGTTGCCGGCCCCGAGCTGACCCGCGCGACGAGAGAAGGCGACCAGCGCGAGGTTGCTCGCATTCAGCATGAGCTCCACGCACATGAGGATGACGACCGCGTTCCGGCGGACGAGCACGCCCGCGGCACCGAGGAAGAAGAGCACGGCCGAGACGGCGATGAACGCACCGAGCGGTACGGTCACTGCTCGTCCCGCTTCACGAGGACGATCGCGCCGACGAGTGCCGCAAGAAGCAGCACCGAGGCGATCTCGAACGGGAATGCGTAATCGGTGAAGAGGCTCGCCGCCAGCGGGATGAGGTCGCCGCCCTTGGCCGACGGCGTGCTGGCGTCCTTGAACGAGAACGCGAGGAAGACGACCGGCACCGCGATCACGACCGTGAACGCCGCGGCCCAGGGCGTCTGCTGTTGGAAGAACAGCCCGTAGCCGCGATCGTCCTGTTTCGTGAACATGACGCCGAAGAGGATGAGGATGGTGATCGCGCCGACGTAGATGAGCACCTGGAAGAGCGCGATCGTCTCAGCGCCGAGCAACAGGAACATCCCTGCCATGGACGCGAACGTGAGCGCCATGAGAAGCGCCTGCGCGGTGATACGCCGCAGGATCACGACGCAGACGCCGGCGCCGATGATCCCCAACGAGAAGATCGCGAAGAAGAGCGGCTCGAGGAAATCGAACACTACGGGGCGAGGCGCACGTCACGCATGGCGACGCTCGCCTTCGTCCGGGCCCGGAATCGCAGCAGCCTGCGCCGCTGGGTGAACGGGAGGCCGAAGACGAGTGCTGCGACGAGGATCCAGTTCACGATGGCGAGCGGCAGGCGCGGATCCGCGAACGCGAGGATCAGCACGGCCGTGGCCATGATGTTCACGAGCGCCAGCGGGATGAGCACCTTCCAGCAGAACCCCATGAGCTGATCGATGCGCAGGCGCGGGAGCGTCGCGCGGACCCACATGAAGGCGAGCACGAACGCGTACGTCTTCAACGTGAACCACAGCACGCCGAGGATCGGCAACGCCTCGACGCCCGGGCCCTGCCAGCCCCCGAACCAGAGCGTGGCCATGATCGCGCAGACGATCGTCACCTCGCCGTACTCGGCCAGGAAGAAGATTCCCCAGCGCATCCCGGAGTACTCGGTCAGGAAGCCGGCGACGAGCTCCGACTCGGCTTCCGGAAGATCGAACGGGGCGCGGT
>DASYVN010000132.1:0-5159 GCA_035937095.1 Candidatus Limnocylindria bacterium | reverse complement strand
ATCATGGCCCAGCCGCCGGCCGATCCGACAGGCTCGCCGTCGAGCGGACTGACCGACTCGACCGATCAGCAGATCAAGAACGAACTCTCGACGCTCTCGCTGCGCGACCCGGTGTACCTCAAGGGAATGCACGTCGAGGCGTCGATTCGCGATCTCAAGAAGGTCAAGACCGCGCTCGAGCACCACACCGGCATCACCGTGACGGTGTACGGGAAGAAAGGGCCGAAGGCCAAGGACGCCCAGCAGATCGGCGGGTCGCTCAAAAATGCTGCGCCTTGATCCGGTGACGCTCATCGGCGGGCCGCACGACGGCGTGGTCACGAACCATACGCTCGTCATCGAACACGACGGGTACATCACGAATCTCTCGTACCCGCTCGGCACGCGCGCTCGGCCCCTAGGTGGTTACTACTACCAGGGCGACGGCACCGCGACGTGGAGGGCGTATGCCGGGCGGTAGCGACGTGTCGGCGAACATCCACGAGCTCGTGCACCACGGCTCGAAGAAGCGGTCGCACAAGCAGATCGTCGCGATCGCCCTCGCCCAGTCGCGCAGGGCGAAGTCCGCCAAGCGCGGTCGACGGGGCTAGATGGCATACGCCCCGGCGGAGATGGCGATCCGCGCGACCGAGGACTTGCCCTACGGTCAAGGTGCGGCTGACCTCGCGGCGACGAGAGAGCGCCGTCAGGCCGCGCAGTCCACCGGCAAGCCGCCGGACGCTGGTCCGGCACCAGCCGGTCCGGCTGCGGTCACGCCGGGCCAGATGCAGAGTCCCGACGCCCAGGCCCGCAACGCGGAGTACGCCCAGCAGGCTCGGCCGCACGGCGGCACGATGCAGATGCCGGCCGATCCTCCGGACTGGCCCGCCGATGTCGCGCTCCGCCAGCAGGACACCCCGCCGAGTGGCGCGGAGCTCGGGGTGACCGCGTCGCGGGCGCACCAGTACCTCATGTCTCGGCCGACCACGCGCTACGGCGGGCAGATGGGGATGAGCGCGGCCGATCGCGGCACCCAGGAGACCGACGCGTTCGGTCGGCCGATCGACCCGACCGCCGACGCCCGTGGCCGCGCCGGGGCCGCCAAGTTCTGGAGTGATGTCGGCAACGCGCCGATCATCAAGCAAACCGCTCAAGTGCTCAAGGCATCGCACGAGATCACCCAGGCCGGGCTCGGCTTCCTCGACTCGCTCGATCCGCAGCACCGTGATCGGTACTACGCGAACGTCGCGGCGAAGGCCAAGGAACTCAATCTCCCGCCGGACAACCCGCAGGTGATGTGGGAAGCGGCCCAGGAGCAATGGCTCCAGGAGCCGGGACCGTTCCCGGTGGTCAAGGGCCTGCTCGAGATGATGGCCGACCCCTCGAACGTGTTCTTTGTCGGCGCGGGCGAGGCGGTCGGCGCGGTTCGGGCGGCTGGCGGGGTGCGTGAGGTCGCGGGCGCGGCCGGCCGCGCCGCCGTCGAGGCCGGCCCGAAGGCTGCCGGAGGTTTCGCAGACGCGATGGGTGTCCGCGCGCCGCAGCGCGTCGCCGCGCAGTCGCTCGCGGACTCGCCCGAGGTGCTGCGGCTCCAAGGCATCGCCGACCGGCTCAGGACGATTCCCGGTGCTGAGAAGGACATCGCCGAGATTGAGGCCCAGCTCGCCGAGGTGCGCGGGCAGGGTGCGCGGGCCGGGAACATCAACGCCGGTCTCGTCGCGAGCATGAAGCCGACCTATCGCGAGAGCGAGATCACCTGGGCATCCCCGAATGACAAAGCCATTTACACCGTCACAGACAACGCCGCGACGAAGAACAAGATGCACGGGCCGACGGCGGACGCACTCCGCGCTGCCGGGTTCGACGATGCTCAGATCGTTGCTCGGGGCAAAGAGATCCGGGCTGACCTCAAGACGCAATATCAGGCGACCCCCGGTGAGTCGCTCCACGTCGAAGCACCGGCGTTCGCCAAGAGTCAGGATCAAATCTCCGCCGAGGCACGCATCGGAGCGGAACGGACTGCGAGGGGTGTCGACCCGAAGTACGGCGGTGCCACTGGTATTCCGCTGACGCCGAAGCAGATTGCCGCCGACGCCGCGTTCAAGAAGAAGCAGGCGGCGGATATGGCGGCGGTTCCGCCGGGCGGCATCCCGCAGGAGCAGCTCGACCGCGAGGCCGCCATCCGCCGCGGCGAGGCCCAGTCGAGCGATGTCGTTCCTGGTGAGCGGCCGCAGGCTCCGGCGGGCCAGGTCCGCCAGACCCAGGAGGCGCCGAAGGGCCGGACCGCGCTCCGGATGCCCGGCGGCGAAGGGAAGACGCCGTTCGAGTCGCCGACCGTGGAGACCGCCGGAGTCACGCGGGCCGAGGCAGCGACGCCGCCGATCGTTTACCCGACCGAGGAGAATCTCGGCATCCCGAAGGGCCTGATGGACTCGCTCCCTGACAACCTCCGTAGCTTGGTTGTTGACGAGGCCCGCAAGAACTACGGCGACATCCAGCAGGCTCGCGGCGGCGTTGTGCCGCGGTCACAGGTCGATGCCGAGTCGGAGAAGATCCTCATCGACGCGGGCGTGCTCGCCCAGGCCGCGCCGCGTACGCCGGTCACCGCTCCGGGGATGATCGCGCTCCAGCGGGCGATCATGCGGGTCGCCGAGGAGCGGACCGTGATCGAGGCCGAGGCGATGGCCCTCGGACCGGCCGGGATCAGCGACCAGTTGCGGGCGCGGTTCGCGGTGAAGATCTTCGAGCAGAACTCGCTCCAGCGGGTCGTGGCGGGCGCGCGGGCCGAGTGGGGTCGGGTCGGCCAGGCGATGCAGACCGCGATCCGCTCTGGCGACGAGGTGAAGCTCCGCAACACCTACAACGACATCATCCGGGCGGTCGGCAAGAACAACATCGACAAGGTGATGGAGCGGCTCCAGGCGATCCGCTCCGACCCGAACCTCATCGGCAATCCGTACCGTCGGCAGGTCGCCGAGTTCAAACTCGTCCACAACCTGAACAACGCGACCGGCTGGCAGAAGCTCGACGAGGTGTTCTTCAACGCGGTGCTGTCGATCCCCCACACCCATATGGGGATCATCGTCGGCCAGTTCGTGCTCGCCGAGGCCGAGGCGCTCGCCGCAGTTGGCGGTGCGGCGGTGAACGCGCTGGCCCACGCAGCGACGCTCGGGCGGATCCCGTACGAGCAGACGTTCACCAAGGCGATCGCCGAGGCCGTCGGGACGCACGTCGGCATCGCCACGGGGCTCCAGGCGGCCAAGGTGTTCCTGCGGACCGGCATCAAGCGCGACGAACTCGCGCAGTTCGTCGAGTCCGGCCGGGTCGGTCGTAGTCATGCGCTGGAGGACATCAAGATTCGTGGTCGGACAGTGGTGCCGGTCGCTGGTGTCGGCAATTTGCCGACAACGCTCATCGACGCGTATACCGTTGCGTTCCATGAGATGGGTCGCCAGCAGTCGCTCTGGGGCCAGGCGTTCGCGAAGGCGCAAAGCGAGAAGCTCGGATCGGTGTTCAGCAAGCAATTCCGCGCTCGGGTCAGTGAGCTCATGGGTGATCCGGCCGCCGAGCTCGATGTCTCCGCTGCGCGCGATCAGGGTCGCCGAGTGTCGCTGCGCGGCGCTCCGAAGAACGCACTCTCCGATAAGTTGCGCGAGATCCGTGACCTTGAAATCCCGTCGTCGGCCCCGCTCGTCGGCAAGGTGCTCGGCGGGATGGCCCCCGGCCGGCGGGTCGTGCCGTTCATCAATATCGCGTTCAATCTCGCGGCGATCGGCGCTGAATACAGCCCGCTCGGATTTATCCGGGTGCTCAACCCGGCGAACCAACTCGGCGCTGGCGCGCGCTCGGTCGCGGCAGCCCGCGCCGGGATGGGGTCGCTGCTGTTCAAGCACCTGTGGGACAAGGCCGATCAGGGCGAGCTCACCGGCCCGATGCCGACCGACCCGAACGAGCGAGCCCAGTGGAACCGCGATGGCAAGCAGGCCTACTCGTACAAGGTCGGCAACGAGTGGATCCCGTTCGACCGAGTGCTTGGCCCGATGGCGACCCCGGCCCGCTGGGTCACCGGGGTCCAGGCCGCCGCGAAAGAGGCCGAGGGCAAGCCGCTTGACGCCGCGCTTGCTGCGACGACCGGAGCGAAGATGCTCTGGGCGATGGGCGAAGCGTTCGGCGACACGACGTTCATGCTCGGGCCGGACCAGATCATCCAGGCGGGCAAGACCCTGGCGAAGGGCGACATGAGCGGCGCGACGAACTACCTCGGCCAGCAGGCCGTCGCCCAGATGCCGTTCTCGGGGTTCCTGCGGTCGTGGGCCCAGTCGGCCGACCCGCTCGTGCGGCACGTCCAGGGGTTCGTCGCCCAGCTCGACGCGGCGATCCCCGGTTTGTCGCAGAACCTCCCGCCGGTGATGGACGCCTACGGCAAGCCGGTCGCGCGGCAGTCCGGCCAGCAGGGCGTATCCGGTGTGGTGAATCCGATCCGGGCCACGACCGAGACCCGCGACCCGGTCGACACCGAGCTCGCCAAGCATTCGCTCCCGGCACTCTCGGGACCGGACGGTCAGCCGCTCCCGCAAAAGCAGTTGTTTGCCTCGATGGCGACGAAAGAGGTCGCGTCGTTCAAGCTCACCACCGAGGAGGGGGCGATGGTCCAGACTCTCGCTGGCCGCGCGACGCACCAGGGCCTCATCGCGCTGTTCGCCACGGCCGAGTACAACAAGATGGACCCGGCTGCCCAGACCAAGGCGATCACCAAGGCGATCACCGATGCGCGCGCGGCCGCCCGTCGCGCGACGGCCGACGCGATCATGCAGAAGGCCACGACGCCGATCGAGGTCATCCGGGCGGCCGACATGCACATCTCGCTCGTCGGCGCGCGCTACGCGCGGTCGCAGTACCTCGAGGGCCTCTCCAAGCAGGGCAAGCTCACCGACGCGGTGAAGAAGGGCATCGACGCGTTCCTCGCCGCCAAGTACAAGGGCCAGCCGACGGTTGCCGAGTACCTCAAAGCCGCCCCGCTCGTCCGGCAGTATCTCGCGGCCGCGCCGTTCGATCGCGGCACGCCGGCCGAGTGGGCGTTGCTCGCGGCGGCGAAGACCCAGCACGCGGCCATCGCCGCCCGTGACAAGCTCGACGGGACCAAGAAGGCCGACGCGTTCGTCGCGTCGGCGGCCGGGCGGGTC
>DASYVN010000131.1:0-5048 GCA_035937095.1 Candidatus Limnocylindria bacterium | reverse complement strand
ACATCCAGCTCCTCCCTGCCGTCGCACACGACCTGCTCAAGGTCGGCGCCGTCGAGCTCTCGTGGATGCTCGCGGCTTCGGGCGTCGGCTCGCTCGGCGGCGCGCTCGCGACCGCGGCGCTCGGCGGCCTGCGGAGGCGTGGTGCCGTCCTCATCGGCTCGTCGATCGCCTTCGGCGCGTCGCTCATCGCGTTCACGACGCAACGCACGCTGCTGCCGTCGCTGCCGCTGCTCGTGCTGCTCGGCTTCTCGACGATGGTGTTCCTCGGCATGGCGAACGGCCTCCTGCAGACGCGCTCGCCCGATCATCTCCGCGGCCGCGTCATGAGTGTGTACACGATGGTGTTCATGGGCCTCATGCCGCTCGGCTCGATGGTCATGGGCTCGATCGGGAGCGTCGCCGGCGTCGCCGCCGGCCTCCTCGCCGGTGGCGTCGTCTGCACGATCGTCGCCCTGTACGCGGGGGCGCGCATCGCGCCGCTGCGCCAGGCGACCAGCGGCCGACGTAGCCTCACCGCGCGCCGCTCGCCGACCGCATGAGGCCCGTCCCGCGCATCCCCGCGTTCGTGCTCGCGGTCGCGCTCGGCAACCTTCTCGTGCCGCTGAACTCGACGATGATCGTCGTCGCGCTGCCGCTCATCGGCCGCGATCTGGGCGTGGACCGCGTCACCCTTGCGTGGCTGGTCACGTCGTACCTGATCGCGATGGCGTCGCTGCAGCCGATCGCGGGCCGCCTCGGCGATCGCTTCGGACGACGGCGCTTCATGCTCGGCGCGCTCATGTACTTCATCGTCGCGTCCGTCGGGGCCGCGCTCGCGCCGAACCTCCTCGTGCTTGTTCTCTTCCGGCTGCAGCAGGCGATCGCCGCCGCCGCGGTGGTCCCGAACAGCCTCGCGCTCCTGCGTGGCCACGCGGCCGAGGGGAAGGTCGGCACGTACTTCGGGATCTCCGGCGCGACGACGAGCATCGGCGCCGCGATCGGCCCGCTCCTGGGTGGCCTCCTCTCGGCGATCGACTGGCGGCTGATCTTCCTCGTGAACCTGCCGCTCGCCGGGCTCGCGCTCGTCATGGCCTGGCGCTCCCTGCCGGCCGGCGATCCGCCGCGACGCACGACGCATCCCGACATCGCGGGCGCCGTCGCGCTCGGCGTTCTCCTGTCGCTCGCCGCGTGGACGCTCAACGAGGCCGGCACGTCGGCGCCCACGATCACCATCGCGCTGCTCGCGCTCGTGGCCGTAGGGGCGGTCGTGTTCGTCCGCTACGAATCGCGGAACGCCGATCCCGCGCTGCCGCCGTTCCTGTTCGGCGTCCGCGTCTTCGCGGCCGCCAACGTCACGATCGCGCTCGCGAACGTGGCGCTGTACGGCACGTTCCTCGCCGTGCCCGTCATCCTCGCCGGCTCGGGACCCGACGCGACGATCCGTGGCGGCGTCGCGATCAGCGTCCAGTCGGTCGCGATGATCGTGCTGTCGCCAGTGAGCGGCGCGCTCGTCGACCGCGTGGGCGCGCGCTGGCCGACGGCGCTCGGCGGACTGCTGATCGGCGCCGGGCTCGCGATCCTCGGTCTGTCCGGGCACGCCTCCGACTTCGGGGTGCTCCTCATCTGCCTGCCGATCACTGGCGCCGGCGTGGCGCTCACCTTCCCCGCCACGCGGATCGCGGCGCTCGACGCAGTGCCAGCGCGGTACGCGGCCCTCGCGTCGGGCGTGACGTCGTCGAGTCGCTACTTCGGCGGGATCATCGGCGCGCTCGTCGCGAGCCTCGCGCTCGTCGATGTGACCGAGGCCGCCGCCGCGCGGCTGTTCCTCATCCTCGCCGCGTCCGGTGTCGGGGCCGCCGTCGCTGGGTCTCAGCTGCCGCCACGCATCGCGCCGTCGGTGGACGCGGAGGTCTCAGCCGCGGGCTAGATCTTGGTGGCGATCCGCCGCACGGTCCCCGCTGTCCCGTCGACCTCGACGAGCTCGCCGTCGATCAGCGTTTCGAGCGCGGTCCCGGTGCCGCAGACGGCGGGGACGCCGAACTCGCGCGCGACGACCGCGGCGTGCGAGAGCGCGCCCCCGATGTCGGCGACGATCGCCGCGGCGCTGTTGAACAGCGGGACCCAGCTCACGGTCGTCGACCGGCAGACAAGGACGTCGCCCCGCTGGAAACGCTCGAAATCGGCGGGACCGGTCACCATCCGGACCGGACCGCGGCCCCGCCCCGGTGACGCAGCCACGCCGCGCAGCAGATCCATGTCGGTCTGTTCAGCTTGGTACCCCAGATCGCGCACGGCATCCAAGGGCACCGGCACGGGCCGCGGCGCGCCGATGGTTCGCGGCGCGCGCCGCCGCTGGTCGAGGGCGAACTCGCGGCGGCGTTCCACGACTAGCGCCCGCTGATCGGTCCCCGCCGCCAGCGCGTCGCGCACCTCGTCGCGATGCAGATGCATGACGTCGTACGCGCGCGCGATCCGGCCGGCGTCCGCGAGCGCCGCGCCGACGCGGAGGATGAAGCGCCGGGCGTGGGCTTGACAGAGCCGGTCGATCCAGTAGTTGTGCTCCTCGCTCAGGGGGCCGGCGCCGCGGGCCGCCGCGAGCACCTCGTCGAACCGCGCGAGGTCCGCGGGCCGGTCACGGAGGAGCGCGCGGGTCCGCGTCGCGAGCGCGTCGGATCCCTGAAGCAGCCGCGTCCGCCGCGCCGCGGGATCCTCGCTCGGCTCGCTGGATATGAGCCGTCGCACCTCGGCCAGGAGCGTCGACGGATCGTCCGCCCAGGCCGGGCTTTCGATGTCGAAGCCGGCTTGTCCGGCGTCGCCGTAGCGCGCGACGAACGCCGCGATCGCGTCACCCGCCGGCGCACCGCCCTCGAGGGCGCGCACGTCGTCGAGCGATCGTGCCGCACCGCCCGAGATCGCGTGCGCCACCTGGGGCAGGCGCCGCAGCGTGGCAGCGAGCTCGTGGAGATCGTGCTGCATGGCGTAGAGCGTGTCCGCACGGGCCTGCACCAAGATCGGGCCATCCGTTGCGGGGCCGCCCGTGAGGGCCGCGTACAGATTGGCGAGCTCCTGCAGGACGGAGTACGCGGGGCCGACGACCAGCATGTGGATGCGCCAGGTGTCGTTTATCCGGATCCAGAACTCGTCCCACGTGCGCGCGGCGCTCTCGCCCACCTGGTCGGCACCGGCCTCCCGCATCCAGCGGAAATGGGCCAGCACCGTCGGCAGGTACCGCTCGTCCCAATCGCGACGGAGGGTCCGGGCGAGGGCTCGCCGCCTCTCGAGACCACGGGCCTGCTCCGCGGCGAGCGTGTCCTCGGGGACGAGCGGCACGTTCGTGAAGTACATGTAGCCGCGCACACCGCGATAGCGGACTCGCACCGGCGGCCCCAGCGCCTCGTTCGCTTTGTCGAGACCGAACGCCGGCGCTTCGAGAACGAAATCGCACGCGAGCACCGGCCGGCAATCGGCCATGTGCGCCTGTTCCTGGGTCCACGTGAGCGTGGCGTCCGCAGCGTCGTCCCACTCGACCGGGAACGGGTCCGCCGATCCGAGCGTCGTGATCGGCCGGGACTGCAGCAGATACAACGTGCCCGCGGCGAAGGCGCATTCGACGTCGACCGGTCCGCCGCTTTCGGCCTCGAGCGCGAGCGCGAGCCGAGCGACCTCGCGGACCTGCTCATCGGTCAACGCCGGGCGGGCGCCCGCGAGCGTGCGCTTCAGCATCGCCAGATCGGCCTTCCGCACCGCGTACGTGTCCGGCGTGGTCGTTCCGGCAGCGATCGCCTCGCCAAGACCGACCGTGGCGTCGATGACGAGCGTCTCACGATCGCCGGTCACCGGATCGGCGGAGAAGACGATCGCGGCCGCGTCCGCTGGGACGAGCTCCTGGACGAGCACGGCGACTCGCGGTCGGTCGGTGACGCCGCGCTCCTTGCGGTACGCGACGGCGCGGTCCGAGGACGCCGAGCGCCAGCAGCGGCGCACCGCGTCGACGATCGCGTCGACGCCGCGGACGTTCAGGATCGTTTCGTGCTGTCCGGCGAAGGAGCTCTCGCCGCCGTCCTCGCCGATCGCGGACGACCGGACGGCGACCGCGGGATCGGCGTGGCCCGTGCGCTCGCGAAGCCCGGCGTGACCCTCGGCGACGAGCGCGCGCAGCGCCGTCAGGGCCGCCGGGTCGCCATCGAGCGCGGCGCTCAGGCGATCGAAGACGCTCGCGTCGAGACAGAAGCCGGCGGGGACGCGGAAGCGGTCGGCAAGGCGCGACAGCGTCGCTGCCTTCGCACCGACCTGTTGCGCGTCGCGTGACGCGGCGTCGCCGAGGAAGGCCGTCTCCACTGAGTCCGCGAGTCTACCGAGCGCGTGCCTAGAATCCGAGCGGACGCGTGGGGAACGTAACGGTGAAGCTGCACGGCGCCTTCAGCGAGTTCGCGGGCGGCGCGCGCAGCACGACGGTGGAGGCGACCGATATCGCGAGCGCGCTCGCGGGTCTGGTGGCACGCTACCCGAGCCTCGCCGAGCGCCTGCGCGACGAACACGGCAGGATGCGCGAGCACGTGAACATCTTCGCGAACGACGAAGAGATGCGATATCTGGACGGTGAGCGCACGGCGCTCCGCGATGGCGACATCGTCCACATCGTGCCGGCCGTGTCCGGCGGGGAGGTCTAGATGGCGCGCGGGGTCGCGGTCCTCCTGGGGACCAAGAAGGGCGTGTATGTCTTCCGCAGCGGGACCGCGCGAGAGCGCTGGCGGGCCGAGGGGCCGCACTTCCCCGGGCAGACCGTCTACCACGTCGCGTTCGACCCGCGCGACGGCCAATCGCTGTTCGCCGGGATCAACATGACCTGGGGTGGGCCGCGCGTCGAGATCTCGCGTGACCTCGGCAAGACCTGGAAGACCGGCGCGAACCCGGCGTTCCCCAAGGGAGACGACCGCACGTTCAGCCGCACGTGGCACATCGAGGCCGGTCACGCGAGCCAGCCGGACGTGATGTGGTGCGGCGTCGAGCCCGCGTCGCTCTTCAAGAGCACCGATCGCGGGCAGAGCTGGGAGCCCGTGCGCGCGCTC
>DASYVN010000130.1:0-4023 GCA_035937095.1 Candidatus Limnocylindria bacterium | reverse complement strand
CTCGTCGGCCTCGACGAGCAGGTCACGGCGGATCGCATCCCGGAGGAGCTCACCATCCGGTTTCGCGCCATCGCCGAGCGCGGTCAGGGCATCCGTAGAGAAGAGCCGACCGGCGAGGGACGCGCGCTGAAGCAACGCCTTGACCTCAGGCGCGACCCGGTCGAGGCGTGCGGCGATGAGCCCCTGGAGCGTGGGCGGCACCTCGACCGTCGCGATGGACGCATTCGCGATCCAGCGGCCGTCGCGCTTCTCGATGCGCCCGCTCTCCATGAGCATCCGCAGGAACTCCTCGACGTAGAGGGGATTGCCCTCGGCGCGCGTGACGACATCGCTGCGGACCTGCTCCGGCAGGTCGTCGATCGCCAGCAGGGCCGCGATGAGCCGGCGCGTGTCGTCCGAGGTAAGCGGCGCGAGCGTGATCGCCGCCGCGTTCGCGGCTGCACTCGCCCACGTCGGCCGCAGCTCGCGGAAGTCTGGCCGGGCGAGACAGAGCAGAAGGAGCGGCGCGCGCGCCCATTCGGCAAGATCCTCGATGAGGTCGAGCAGCCCGGGCTCGGCCCAGTGCACGTCCTCGAAGACCAGGACGAGCGGCGCGGACCCGGCGCGGCGCTCGATGTACCGCCGCAGGCCGAATGCCAGCTCCTCGCGCAGCTGGTCCGGCCGGACCTCGGGGAGCGCCTCGTCCGCGCGTTCGATCCCAGCGAGCACGCTCACTCGCTTCGCGACGGCGTCCGCGTCCTCGATATCGTCGCCGAACGCCTCGCGCGCGGCGCGATGGATCTTCGCGATCGCGACATCCCGCGGATCCGATATCCCGATCCCGGCGTCGGCGCGGATGATGAGCTGGACGGCGTAGTACGTGATCCCTTCTCCATACGGGAGGCACCGGCCCGCGCGAACGCGATCGGTGCCGATCGCTTCGAAGAACTCCGTCGTGAGCCGGGACTTCCCCGCGCCGGCCGGACCGTAGACGGTGAGGAGGTGCGGCCGGCCGTCTTTCGCGACACCGTCGTAGGCCTGCACCAGCGTGCGCAGCTCGTGATCGCGGCCGATGAGCGGGGCACGCAGCCCAGGTAGCCCGCGGTGCTGCTCCGGCACGTCGCCGACGACGCTCTCGGCGGGCCACGCGGTGATGCGGCCGATCCCCTTCGCCTCGACCTCGCGCGCGGCACCGTACGTAACGCCGCCTGCGGTCAGCCGCTTCGTGAGATCGCCGACAACGATCTCGCCGGGCGCCGCGGCCTGCTGGAGGCGCGCCGCGGCGTTCACCGCGGGACCGGTCACGAGGAATTGCGCTGTCTCGCCGGAGCCCGCCACGGCCTCACCGGTGTTGACGCCGATCCGAACGCGGAGCGCGGGCCCCTCGACGTCATCGGCGCTCGTGAGCCGGTCGCGCAGCGCGAAGGCGGCACGCACCGCGCGGTCCGGATCGTCGTCGTGCGCCGCGGGGACGCCGAAGACGGCCATGACCGCGTCGCCGATGAACTTCTCGACCGTGCCACCGTGCGCGCGCAGAACCTCGCTCGCGGACTCGAACGCCCGGCCGAGCGACGCGCGGACGACCTCCGGATCGTGGCTGAGGCCCATCTCGGTCGAGCCGACGATGTCCGCGAACAGGACGGTGACGAGCTTTCGCTCTTCCGGCATGCGCGGAGCCTAGGACCGAGGCTCTCCCCGCGCTAGAGAGTTACATCGGCATTCCCGGTATCCGAGGCAGCTTTCCGCGCTTCGCCATCGCCCCGAACTGCTTCATGAGGTTCTGCATCTCCTTGAATTGCTTGAGGAGCGCGTTCACCTCGGACACCGTGACTCCCGAGCCGTTCGCGATCCGCTTGCGCCGCGATCCGTTGAGGATGGCCGGCTCCTGGCGCTCTTGCATGGTCATGGACGAGATGATCGCCTCGACCGTCCGCATCTGACGCTCGGCCTGCTGCGGATCGGGCAGCTGCTTCGCGAGCCCGCCCATGCCCGGCATCATCTTCAGCAGGTCGCCGATGGGCCCCATCTTCTTGACCTGCTGCAGCTGCTTGTAAAAGTCGTCGAACGTGAAGCGGGCCTCCAGGAGCTTCCTCGCCTGCGCTTCCGCGTCCTTCTCGTCCACGTGCTCCTGGGCCCGCTCGACGAGCGTGAGGATGTCCCCCATCCCGAGGATCCGGGTCGCGAGACGGTCGGGGTGGAACACCTCGAGGCCGTCGAGCCGCTCGCTCGTCCCGAGGAACTTCACCGGCACGCCGGTCGCGGCGCGGATCGAGAGCGCCGCGCCGCCGCGGGCGTCGCTGTCGACCTTCGTGAGGACCAGGCCCGTGACCGGCAGCCGCGCCTTGAACGCGGACGCCGCCTCGACCGCGTCCTGGCCGGTCATCGCGTCGACAGCGAGCAGCACCTCCTGCGGCGCGGCGGAGCGGATGATCGCTTCGACCTCCTGCATCATCGCCTCGTCGACGTGTAGCCGGCCGGCGGTATCGACGATGACCGTGTCGCGGCCCTCGGCCGTCGCGCCCTTGATCGCCGCGGCCACGTCGGCGGCGAGGTGTTCGGCGCTCACCGTGCGCACGGGCACCCCCAGCGACTTCCCCAGCGACTGCAGCTGATCGACGGCGGCCGGCCGATGTACGTCGGCCGCGACGAGCAAGGGGTGGCGCCCCTGCTTGCGCAGGACGTTCGCGAGCTTGGCGACCGTGGTCGTCTTCCCCGATCCCTGGAGCCCGACGAGGGCGATGACCGTCGGTGGCGAGTCGGCCCTCGCGAGGGGCACCGCGTCCCCGCCGAGCATCTCCACGAGCCCGTCGTGGACGATCTTCACGACCGTCTGGGCGCCGGTGACGCTCTCGAGCACCTTCTCGCCGATCGCGCGCTCGCGCACGGTCGCGACGAGCTGGCGCACGATCTTGAAGTTCACGTCGGCCTCGAGCAGCGCGACGCGCACGTCGCGCAGGGCCTCGTCGAGGTCCGCGTCCGTGACGCGCGCGCGTCCCTGCAGCCTCTCGAAGGTCGCGGTCAGCCGGTCAGAGAGCTGCTCGAACACGAAGAACAGGCTATCCGCGCGGCGCTACCGCCCGAGGGCCTTCTTCGCCTTGCGGGCGTCCTTCACGCCGAAGCCGATCGTCCTCGATCGCTTCCCGAACCCGATCATGTACGCCGAATCGACGCTGACCCGACCTTTCCCGAGCCGCTTGGCGACACGCGCCAGCGTGCCCGGCTTGTCGGCGAGACGCATCTCAAGGAGCTTGCGGTCGCTCGCCACGCGGAGCTTGGCCGCCTTCAGTGCGCGACGGGCGCGCGCGGCGTCCTTGTCCGCGACGACGATGTGGACGACGCCCTTGCCGCCGAGCGTGCTTCCCGCCAGGGCCGCGATGTTCACGCCGGCGTCCCCGAGCGCGGTTGAGATCGCCGCGAGCTGGCCCGCGCGATTCGGCACTTTGATCGTGAGCTCTGTCGCCATGATGTTCCTCCCTGATCGCTTCCGCGCATTGTCCCCCCGGGGGGCAAGAGGCGTCAGCGGTAGTGCACCCTCGATCGCTCGTAGCGCTCGCCGTCGGCCGACTCGTGGAGGGAGACCCGCTCGACGCGCACGGTGCCCGTTGGCCGGAGGCTGCCCTCGAACAGGCGCCGGGCGTCCGGCTCGGCGGTGATCAGCGTGGCGTGCGTGAGGAAGAGCTCGTCGACGAGCCGTTCGGCGAGTAGCTGGCCGGCGAGCGTCGGACCGCCTTCGCACAGGAGGAATCGGACCCCGCGCTCGCGGAGGGCCGCCAGGAGCGCGACCAGATCGACCTCGGTCTCTCCGAAGGCGTGGACCTCCGCCCCGGCGGCGCGCACGGTAGCGACGGCGGCGGCGGGCGCGCTCGCCGCCGTCGCGACGAGCCGCAGGCCGGGGTGGGCGAAGAACCGATTGCCGAGCGGCAGATCACAGGTGCGTGATACGACGATCGCGAGCGGCTGGCGCGCGCGGCCCTGCACCTGCGGTGCGAACGGGTCGACCCGCAGTGTCCCGGCACCGATCATCACGGCGTCGGCGAGGGAACG
>DASYVN010000129.1:0-6098 GCA_035937095.1 Candidatus Limnocylindria bacterium | reverse complement strand
GCGCGAAGGGCGTCAGGCAGGTCGGTAGGTTCGACGAGCGGCCCGCGCGGCGCGTACGCGGCGGTGATGCCGAGCGGAAGTCTCCGGAGGAGGACCTGCGCGACGCCGGCGCGGCGCGGACCCTCCTCGATGACGAACCGGCGCGGCGTCCAGCCGCTGGCGGCCTTGACCGCGGCCCAGCCGGCCGACTGCAGGAGGTGCGGGCGGCCCGTGGCGCGAACGAGCTCGTCCCACGCGGCCCCGTCGCCGGCGGGGACCGGGGTCGCGCGCAGGGTCAGGCTGCCGGGTCCGCGCCTGCGGGCACGGCCTCCTCCACCTTCCCGGGCAGCTCGCGCGCCGTGAAGGTGCATTCGGGGTAACGCTCGCAGCCGTAGAAGATGGAGCGGCCACGGCCGCGCCGCCGGACGAGCTCGCCCTGGCCGCACAACGGGCAGGTCACGCCGGTCTTCTGCACCGTCTTCTTGATGTACTTGCAGTCCGGGTAGCCGGTGCAGCCGATGAACGGACCGAATCGGCCGCGCTTCTTCGCGAGCGCCTTCCCGCAGTCCGGGCAGACCTCGCCCTCGATGATCTCGGGGCCCTGCTCCTCGCCCTCGAGCGGTGCGGAATAGTCGCACCCGCCCGGCGGCGTCGGCTGGCCCTTCTTGCCCTTCACGAACCCGGTGCACGAGTAGAAGCGGCCGTACCGGCCAAGCTTGATGATGACCGGCCGCCCGCACTTCGGGCAGATCTTGTCCGTCGCCTCCTCGGTGACGTCGGACTTCTTGACCGACAGGGTCTTGGCCTTCACCAGCGCCTCGAACGGCACGAAGAAGTCGCGGACGACCGGCGCCCACTCGACCTCGCCCGCGGCCACCCGGTCCAGGTCGAGCTCCATCCGCGCGGTGAAGCCGAGGTCGACGATGTCCGGGAAGTGCTCAGTGAGGAAGTCCACGACCGTGAACCCGACGTCCTCGGGCACGAGCGCGCGTTGCTCGCGGCGCACGTAGTGCCGGTCGATGAGCGTCGAGATCGTCGGCGCGTACGTGGACGGCCGGCCGATGCCGTGCTCTTCGAGCGTCTTCACGAGCGAGGCTTCGTTGAACCGCGGCGGCGGCTGGGTGAAGTGTTGCGCCGCGTCGAGCCCGATTAGCTTCAGCTCCTCGCCTTCGATGACCGGCGGGAGCGGGGCAACTTCCTTCTCGGGTTCGTCGGTGCCCTCTTGATAGACGCGGAGGAAGCCGTCGAACGTGACGCGGCGGCCGTTGGCGCGGAGCGTGTAGCCGTCGGCGCTCACGTCGAGGCGGGTGTTCTCGAACTTGGCCGGTGCCATCTGCGAGGCGAGGGTGCGCTGCCAGATGAGCGTATAGAGGCGCAGCTGGTCCTTGTTCAAGAAACGCTTCATCCGATCGGGTATGCGCGCCAGGTCCGTCGGGCGGATCGCCTCGTGGGCCTCCTGCGCGCCCTTACTCCGCGTCTTGAAATGACGCGGCTTCTCGAGCGCGTACGGCGCCCCGAATTCGCGCGTGATGACGTCCTTCGCCTGTTTCAACGCCCCTTCGGCGACGTGCAGTGAGTCGGTGCGCATATACGTGATCAGGCCGACCGGCGTATCGGGCCCGAGCGACACGCCCTCGTAGAGCTGCTGCGCGAGGACCATCGTCCGCTTCACGGAGTAGCCGAGCTTCCGCGATGCGTCCTGCTGGAGCGTCGAGGTCGTGTACGGTCCCCCGGCGCTGCGCGACGACTCGCGCTTCTCGATGCTCG
Source organism: Candidatus Limnocylindria bacterium (assembly GCA_035937095.1). Taxonomy (GTDB): domain Bacteria; phylum Chloroflexota; class Limnocylindria; order P2-11E; family P2-11E; genus UBA4735. Next base: position 4,352 of record DASYVN010000129.1, on the reverse strand, counting down.
CGACCTTGTAGACCGCGTCTGCGAGCGCCGCGCGGTGCTTCTCGGCGTCGGCCGCGTTCCCGATGGCGAGCTTGTGGCCCTTGTGCAGGATGACCTGGGCCTGGAACGACTCACCGGCGTGGTTCGCGAGGAGCGCGTCGATCGACCAGTACTCGAGGGGAGTGAACTTCTGGATCTCGCGCTCGCGGTCGACGATGAGGCGCAGGGCCACCGATTGCACGCGCCCGGCCGATAGGCCGTAGCGGATCTTCTTCCAGAGGAGCGGCGACATCGTGTAGCCGACGAGCCGGTCGACGACTCGCCGAGCCTGCTGCGCGTTCACGAGGTCCTGGTCGATCTGCCGCGGCTTGCGGAAGGCCTCCGCGATCGCGTCCGGCGTGATCTCGTGGAACGTGACGCGGCGGAGCTTCGACGCCGGGACGTTGATGATCTGCGCGACGTGCCAGGCGATCGCCTCGCCCTCCCGGTCGAGGTCGCTCGCCAGCCAGACCCGGTCGGCGATCTTCGCCTCCCGCTTCAGGAGCCGGGCGTGCTTCTCCGAGTCCGGCGGAATGACGTACTCGGGAGCGAAGGTCTTCGGATCGATCCCGAGTTTCGACTTGGGCAGGTCCCGGATGTGGCCGAAGGAGGCCTCGACGGTGTAGCCCGGGCCGAGCATCCGGCCTAGGGTCTTCGCCTTGGTCGGGCTCTCGACGACGACCAAGTCCCCGCCCTTGCGGGTCCGGGCGGGGGCCAGGGCCTCCTCGGCCGGGGCACCGTTCAGGGCGGCCGCAGGCACGGCGAGCGCCTCTGGCGCCGCCTTCCGTACTCGCTTGGTCGCCTGCTTCGCTACTGCCACTTTCACCTCGGCTAGAGAAAAAGGCGCCCTTCCAGGCGCCTCCCCACATTCCACGGTACCAGCGAGGGCAACCTCGACCCTCGCGCTGTCTGTAACTAGAGCAAATGTTCCTTTTCTTCCCGGGTCAGCCGATCGACGACCGCCTTCACCTCTTCGGCCCGGTCTTTCGCCGCGATCAGCAGGACATCGTCGGTGTCGACCACGATCAGGTCGTTCACCCCGATGGTCACGGTGGTCTTGCCGGGCGCGTAGATGTAGTTACCGACACTGTCCTCGGCGATGTGCTCGTCCGCGGAGCGGGACGCCGAGGCCCCGACGATGTCGGCCAGGCGGCTCCAGTTCCCGACGTCCTGCCAGCCGATATCGGCGGGCACGACGGCCATATTCTTGGCCCGCTCGGCGATGCCGTAATCGATGGTCGTGCGGTCCGTCTCTTCCCAGACCTCCGCGAGCACGCTCTCGTAGCGCGGCGACCCGATCGCGTCCGCGAGCGCGGCGATCGCCTGCGCCGTCTTGGGGAGATGCTCGCGGTACGCGTCGAGGATCACGCTCACGCGCCAGACGAACATCCCGGCGTTCCAGTAGTGGCCGCCGGCCGCGAGCATCTTCTCCGCGGCGTCCGGCTTGGGTTTCTCGATGAAGCGCTTCACCTTGTGGACCGGCAGCGGCGCCGCCAGGTCGAGCTTGTCCCCCGCCTCGATGTAGCCGAACCCGGTGTCGGCGCGCTCCGGCGTGATGCCGACGGTGACCAGCCAGCCGGCGTCGGCGGCGGCCGTCGCGGCAAGGAGAACGGTCCGAAAGGCGCCCTTCTTGTCGACGACGTGGTCCGACGGCAGGACCGCCACGACCGCGTCCGGATCGAAGGCGTGCAGCGCGCCCATCGCGAGCCCGATCGCGGCGGCGTTGCCCCGCGGATATGGCTCGATGACGAGGTGATCGGCGCGCAGCTCGGGGAGCTGCTCGTGGATGAGCGCCCGATGCTCGGGCGGCGCGACGACGAAGACGCGCTCGTTTGGGATGAGCTCGCTCACGCGCTCGACGGTGTCCTGCAGCATCGTCCGGTCGCCGACGAGATCGAGGAACTGCTTCGGCTTGCGCCGGCGCGACCGCGGCCACAGCCGCGTGCCCGCACCGCCGGAGAGGACGAGCGCGTACAGCCGGGGCAGGCGCTAGAGCCCGAAGTAGTCGAGATGCATGGCTTCGCGGACCTCGTGCAGCGTTGCCTTCGCCTCGCGGCGGACGCGCTCGGCGCCTGCGGCAAGAATGTCGTCGACGAGGCCGGGCTTGGCGGCGAGCTCCTCGCGGCGCTCGCGGATCGGTGCGACGAACCGCTCGATCACGTCGACCAGCCGCCGCTTCACTTCGACGTCACCGACCGTACCCGCGACGTACCGCGCCTTGAGTTCCGCGATCTCCGCCGCGTTCGGGTCGAACGTGTCTAGGTACACGAACACCGGGTTGCCCTCGACCGTGCCCGGCGCTGTCGGGCTCACGCGGTTCGGATCGGTGTACATCCGCATGACCTTCCGCTCGATCGTCTTCAGGTCGTCGGACAGATTGATCGCGTTGTTGAGACTCTTGCCCATCTTCTCGCGGCCGTCCGTCCCCGGGAGGAGGCCCATATCGGGCAGCAGTGCCCGCGGCTCGGGGAACACCCGCCCGAAGAGCTGATTGAACTTGCGCGCGATCTCGCGCGTGATCTCGACATGCGATTCGTTGTCGCGGCCGACCGGCACGAGGTCACCCTTCACGATGAGGATGTCCGCGGCCTGCAAGATCGGATAGCCGAGCAGGCCGTACGTCGGCTCTTTCAGGCTGTGATCGCGCATCTGGTCCTTGAGCGTGGGGATCTTCTGCGCCCGGGGGACCGACACCAGCATGCTGAAGTAGAGGTGAAGTTGCGGGATCTCCGGGATGTGGGACTGCAGGAAGTACGTGACCTTGCTCGGGTCGACGCCCGCGGCGAGGTTGTCGATGACGTCGTCACGGACGTTCTGCTCGATCTCGTCGAGCTTGTCCAGCCGCGTCGTCAGCATGTGGTAGTCGGCGATAAGGAGGAACGTCTCGTACTCGTCCTGCAGCTTCACCCGGTTCGCCAGGGTGCCGACGTAGTGGCCGAGGTGGAGCTTCCCCGTCGGGCGATCGCCGGTGAGGACGCGCTTCCGCGTCTTCTTGGAGGCGGACAACACTGTTGGGACGGTCGTTTCAGCGGTCATGGAAGTCGTCAGTGTATCCGGAGGTCCTTCACGAGCTGGCCGGCGATGAGCGCGCCGACCTCGTTGCGCTTGTTGCCGAAGAAGTGGTCGACGCCCGTCACCTCGACGATCCGCGCGCGCGGATAGGCCGAGCGCAGCTCGCTCGCGGTCCCGAACTGATCGAGCTCGGCCGCGACGATGAACGTCCCGTCCGGTACAGGTGGCAGCTCGTGGGGCTGGAACGCGACGGACCGCAGCGGCACGCCGGCGAGCGCCACCGCGTCGGCGCGACCGCCATTCGCCAGCCAGCGCAGGGTCGTGACGGCGCCGAAGCTGAACCCGGTCAGCGCGAGCGGCACCCCGGGCGCGATCGCGCGAGCTTCGGTCACGGCCGCATCGAGGTCCTCGACCTCGGCGACACCGCCGGTCCACTCGCCGGCACTCTCTCCGACGCCGCGGAAGTTGAATCGGAGCGCGTAGAGCCCGGCCGCCGCGATCGCACGGGCGATCCCGGCGACAAGCGGATTCCGCATCGTGCCGCCGTGTGTCGGTAACGGATGGCTCACGACCGCGATCCCGCGCGCCACGACGTCGGGGATCCGCAGCGTCGCCTCGAGACGGCCGGCGATCCGGCGGGACTCCTCCCTCACGGCCCGGGCATCACTCTCAAGAGGGACGAGTGTCGCAGGTCGGGTGCGACAATGCCTGGAGGTGAGCGGGTTCCGCGCCGCTGGGCGCGCGGTGCTGTTCGGCATGTTCCTCGCGAGCTGCGCGAGCGGTCGGGGATCCTCAGGCGACGCTATCCAGCCCGCCGGCGCGCCCGTGCTCGTCGACACGGTCATCCAGTCCGGCCTGTCGGTGCCCTGGGATATCGCCTTCGCGCCCGATGGCCGGCTCTTCATGACCGAGCGGATAGGCAACATCGTGATGTTCGAGAGCGCGAAGCCGAACGCGAAACGCGTCGGGGCGATGAAGGTCCCCGATGTCCACGCGATGGGCGAGGCGGGCCTCATGGGCATCGCGATGGACCCCGATTTCGCCACGAACGGATTCCTCTACGTCTGCGCGTCCCGCATGGACAACGGTGAGTGGCGCAACGAGATCCTGCGCTACAAGGCCGGCGTGGACTCCATGACGTTCGACAGCTACGTGATCCGCAATGGAGCGCAGGCCGCCTCGATCCACGACGGGTGCCGGCTGCAGTTCGGACCGGATGGCAAGCTCTGGGCCACGATGGGCGAGAACGGCAACGGCCGGCTCGCGCAGGACCCCAACTCGCTCAACGGCAAGATCCTCCGCATGAACACGGACGGCACGGT
>DASYVN010000128.1:0-5119 GCA_035937095.1 Candidatus Limnocylindria bacterium | reverse complement strand
CGGGTAAGGACTCGCGCAGCGCCGCCAGCACCGACTGGGAGGTGAGCCCGTCGCGGGCCGGGCGTACGAACCGCTGGAACTCGTCGCGGAACCGGGTCGCGTCGATGCTGTTCTTCGGACGTGCCGGTGCGGCGAGGGCGTCCAGCGCCGCAGCGATGGGCCCGACGATCTCGACGGCGGCCGCGTAGTGGCGGTCGTCGTTCGGAAGCGGGCTCACGTGGATCACCGGCGCCTTTGCCGGCCAGTCACGGTCGAACTCCACCGGATCGAAGCCGACCATGAGGATGAGATCGCGTCCGGCGATCCAGTCGTAGAGCTTCGCGCTCCCGAGGCCCTCGATGGCGCCGACGCACAGCGGATGGTCGTCGCGGAGCAGGCCCTTCGCTTTCGGCGAGAGGATCACAGGGATCCCCCACCCCTCGACGAAGCGCCGCAGTGGCTCGGCCAGATCGTCGTCGAGCGCATCGAGACCGGCGAGCAGCACCGGTCGCGCGCTCTCGCCCAGGAGCGCGAGCGCCGCGCGGGCCGCATCGCCATCCACTCCACCGGCGACGCGCACGTGGGACGGCTGGGGCGGATCGGAGGCCGCGGCGTCCCGCGACGGCACGTCGCTCGGGACCTCGAGGAACACCGGTCCCCGGCGTCGCCGGAGGGCCACCCGCAGCGACCGGTCGATCACGGCGGCGGCGTTCGCGGCCGTGACCCGGGCCTGCCACTTCGTGACCGGCGCGAACAGCGCCCGGAGGTCGAGCTTCTGGTGGCTCACGATCTCGTACCGGTCGACGGGAAGCTGACCGGTGAGGGCGATGAGCGGCGCCCGGTCCAGATACGCGTGCGCGACACCCGTCACGAGATTCGTGGCGCCCGGGCCGAGCGTCGCGAGGCACGCGCCCGGCAGCCCGGTGCTGCTGGCCATCGCTTCGGCCATGAACGCGGCGTCCGTCTCGTGCTTCGCCAGCACGAACTCCAGGCCAGCCTGGCGGAACCCTTCCATGAGGTCCACCACCTCACCGCCCGGGTGGCCGAAGACGTGGCGGATCCCCGCGGCGCGGAGCCGGTCCCCGATGAGGCGGCCAACGGTCGGCACGGCGCCCATGATGACCGCGCGGGCCGGATGTTGCTGACGCAACTATCGGTGTGGTATCCTGAACGTCCGGCGCGATTATCGTCTCGCCGTGCAGCCGCTCTCTTCTTCACTGTCCCCGCTGCCAACCGACCGGTCGAGCGGCCCCTCGACGAGACCAATTGGAGGAACCACCGATGAAGACGTCAGGACTCCCCTGCCGCGCCACGCCGGACTGCGACGTGGTCTTCAGCCCCGCTGACGACAAGACCCTCAAGCTGCTGCTCGCGGCCGCCGCCGAGCGCGACGCGCACGAGCTCGCGCTCCACGGCTACACCCACCGGGTGATCGACGTCGCGAAGCCCGACTTCGCCGCCGGCCCGCGCGGACGCCGTCCGCGCAAGGAAGCCGCCGCCTAGGTCCGTCGTGACGACGATCGAATCCATCGAGCCCGCGACCGAGACCGTGCTGGCGCGCTTCGACTCGCATTCCGCTGCCGCCGTCGACGACGCCATCGCGCAGGCGGACGCGGCGTTCCAGACCTGGCGTTCCGTCCCGATCGCCCAGCGCGCGGTCCCGATGCACGCGCTCGCGCGCGTCCTGCGCGACCGTAAGGACCGCTACGCCCGGACGATCACCACCGAGATGGGCAAGCCGATCACCGAGGCCCTCGCCGAGATCGAGAAATGCGCGTTGAACTGCGACTTCTACGCGGACCACGCCGCGGCCTTCCTCGCGGACGAGCCCGTCGCGGCGAACGCGCGTGAGAGCTTCGTGGCTTTCGAGCCGCTCGGCGTGGTGCTCGCCGTGATGCCGTGGAACTACCCCTTCTGGCAGGTCATCCGGTTCCTCGCGCCGGCGTTCATGGCCGGGAACGCCGCATTGCTGAAGCACGCTTCGAATGTCCCGCAGTCCGCGCTCGCGATCGAGGAGGCCGTGCGTGAGGCCGGCTTCCCCGCGGGGCTGCTCCGGACGCTGCTCGTGCCCGGTGCCGCCGTGGAGCCAGTCATCGCTGACGATCGCGTGCGCGCGGTGACGTTGACCGGAAGCACCGTGACTGGTGCCCGCATCGCGGAGCTCGCCGGGCGCGCGGTGAAGAAGGCCGTGCTCGAGCTCGGCGGATCGGATCCGTTCATCGTCCTGCGCGACGCGGACCTCGCGGCCGCCGCGGAGACCGCCGCGAAGGCCCGGTTCCAGAACGCCGGCCAGTCGTGCATCGCGGCCAAGCGCTTCCTCGTCGAAGCGCCGGTCGCGGCCGACTTCGAGCGCCGATTCGCGGACGCCATTCGCGCCCTGCGGGTCGGTGATCCGCTCGACCCGGCGACCCAGGTGGGCCCGCTCGCGCGCGAGGATCTGCGCGACACGCTCGACCGACAGGTTCGCCAGTCCGTCCGGATGGGCGCGCGCGTCGTGGTCGGCGGCACGAAGCGCGAGGGCAAGGGCTGGTTCTACGAGCCCACGCTGCTGGCCGACGTGACCGAGGCCATGCCGGTCCTCAACGAGGAGACATTCGGACCGGTGGCCGCGCTGCTCAGCGTGCGCGACGCCGACGAGGCCATCCGGGTCGCGAACAGCTCGCCGTACGGGCTCGGCGCGGCGCTCTGGACGAAGGACATCGTGGCCGCACGAGCGATCGCGCGCCGCATCGAGTCCGGCTCGGTGTTCATCAACGGAATGGTGGCCTCGGATCCACGGCTGCCGTTCGGCGGCGTGAAGCGGAGCGGCTACGGCCGTGAGCTGTCGCACTTCGGGATCCGCGAGTTCGTCAACATCCAGACCATCTGGATCGGGCCGGCCCAGCAGCCGGCGAAGGTCGCGAACGCGGAGTAGCGAGCCCGGCCTAGGCTCGCCGCCATGAATGTGGCCGAGCTCGTCGTCGCATGTCTCGAGAACGAGGGCGTGCGCCACGTCTTCGCGCTCCCGGGCGAGGAGACCCTCGCGCTCGGTCTCGCGCTCGAGGACAGCCCAAAAATCACCCAGGTGGTCGTGCGGCACGAGCAGGGCGCCGCCTTCATGGCTGACGTCGCCGGCCGGCTCACCTCGTATCCGGGGGTGTGCCTGGCGACCCTCGGACCCGGAGCGACCAATCTGCTGACCGGCGTCGCGGACGCGACCCTCGACGGCGCGCCGCTCGTCGCGCTCACCGGGCAGGCCGGCCTGGAGCGGATCCACAAGCGCTCACATCAGTACGTCGACGTCCTCGGCATGTTCGCCCCCGTCGTGAAATGGGGCGCGCGCATCGAGCTGCCCGACGGCACGCCCGAAGTCCTACGAACGGCGTTCCGGATGGCCCGGCTCGAGCGTCCGGGCGCGACCCACGTCGAGATTCCCGAGGATGTGGCCGAGCGTGACGCGGACGCCGCGCCCATCGCGGTACGCCGAACGCGCCACCCCGCGGCGCGCGACGACGCGGTCCGCGCGGCGGCGGACGCGATCAACGGCGCATCCCGGCCGATCCTGCTCGTCGGGAACGGGGTGATCCGCCGCGACGCGGCCGGGCACGGCGCGGTCGCCGCGCTTCGCGCCTTCGTCGCGAGGACGCGCATCCCGGCCACGCACACCTTCATGGCGAAGGGCGCCACCGACGATCGCGACACCCTCTCGCGACCCGCGGTCGGCCTGCAGCGGCCGGGTGCCGATCTCGCTGCGCTTCCCGAGCTTGCGCAGGCGGATGTTGTCGTGTGCGTCGGCTACGACCTCGTCGAATGGGCTCCGGCGCTGTGGAACCCGCGCCGCGAGAAGCGAGTCGTCCACATCGACAGCCGGCCCGCCGAGATCGACGCCAGCTACGTCGTTGCGACCGAGGTCGTCGGCGAGATCGCCGACTCGCTCGAGGCGCTCGCGCCGCTCGTCACGGCACGGCCGGCTTCGACGCGGGCGCACCCCGATCTTCGCGTCGCGGGCGACGGCGCGTTCCCGTTGTGGCCGCGGCGGGTGGTCGCCGATCTGCGCGCCGCGCTCGGCGACGAGGACATCGTCATCTGCGACGTCGGCGCGCACAAGGTCTGGCTCTCACGGCTCTACCCCGCGTACGCCCCGAACACCGTGATCGTGGCGAACGGCTTCGCGCCGATGGGGATCGCCCTGCCGGGCGCGATCGCGGCGAAGCTCGTCCGGCCTCAGCGCAAGGTCGTCGCGTTCTCCGGCGACGGTGGCTTCCTGATGAACGTGCAGGAGCTCGAGACGGCGACGCGGCTCGGTGTCGCGACAGTCTGTGTGGTGCTCGTTGATGGCCGCTACGGCGTCATCGAGGCCAATCAGCTGCGGCGGTTCCAGCGCACCGGCGGCATCGAGTTCACCAATCCCGACCTCGTCCAGCTCGCGCGAGCGTTCGGGATCCGCGGGGAGGCCGTCGCGAGCGCCGACGAGCTTTTGCCGGCACTGAAACGCGCGCTCGACACGGACGGGCCGGCCATCGTCGCGGTGCCGGTCGATCCGCGCGAGAACGCGAAGCTCGGGGATGTCCTTTAGGCGCCGTCCCTCGGCGCTCGAGCCGCCCGAACATCTCGAGGATGACCGCTATGAGGACGACAGACCGCATCGCTGAACGCTAGCGCGGGCAAGATCCAGCCTCTGCACCCGGACGATGAGCTCCCACGTGTTGAACCCGCCCCAGAGGAGACTCAGCACCGCGACGCCGGCGTGGGTCTCTTCGCGCAGGTCACGTTCCCCCCAACGCGGCGTCGATCTCATCGAGATGCTCGGCGCGGTGCGCGGCGCGCAAGGGGTTCAGCGGGCTGTTCAGGTCTTCGGGCCAGGTCGCGGCGATCAGCGCGGGGGGAAGTGAGGCGATGCGGTGGTCCGTCTCGCCGGCCAGGCGCAACGCGAGCTGGGCCGCCTCACGCGGCGCGATGGCGTGGATCAGCGGACGCGTGGCGTCGTTGATCCAGGCCACATCTTCCGGCTCGGCGTCGGCCGGCGAGAACGGCACGCCGCGCACCAGCTTGTCGGCCAGTACCAAGGCGCGCGCGTCCCAGAAGGCGACGTGGCCCAGCACGCCGGCCACGGTCCAGTGCTCGTTGACCTTGCCGCGCAGCTCGTCGTCGCTCAGGCGCT
>DASYVN010000127.1:0-15871 GCA_035937095.1 Candidatus Limnocylindria bacterium | reverse complement strand
ACCGCGATCCCGAGAAGTACAAGAAGCTCTGGCGGATGAGCGACGAGGCCGAGCAGGACATCCCGACCACCGTGCCCCACATCGGCACGCCGTGGGAAGTCTTCGAGGAGTGGATGCGCTCGCCGGGCCTTCGCGAGGACCGGCAGTGGATCGCCCGCGAGGGAGACGACATCGTGGGCGTCTCGCAGCTGAGCTACCCGCCCACGCGGGGCGTGGTGCAGACCGATTGGACCGGGACGGCGCGCAAGGTGCGGGGACGCGGCGTCGCGCGCGCGCTCAAGTGCGAGACGGTGATGCAGGCGATCGCGCTCGGCGTCGACACGGTGCGGACCGACAACGACGGCGAGAACGCGCCGATCCTGCACATCAACGCCTCGATGGGCTACACCCGGCGCACGGACCAGATCCAGCTGATGAAGCCGGCCTAGCCGTGGCGGCCACACCGGCGCGGCGACTCGACCACATCGTCATCGGGGTGCGGGACCTTGACGATGCCGTGGCGCGATATCAGGCGCTGGGCTTCGACGCACAGCTGGGCGGGCGTCACACCGGGCGCGGCACGCACAACGCGATCGTGCGCTTCGGCCTCGACTACCTGGAGCTGGTCTCGGTGTACGACGAGACCGAGGCGCGTGCCGCCGGAAGAGGCGACCTGGTCGATTTCCTCGCGGCGCATGAAGGTCCGGTCGGGTACGTGCTCGCGACGTCGGACATCGCGGCGGAGGCCGCGCGCCTGCGCGCGGCCGGGCTGGCCGTCAACGGTCCGTTGCCGATGGAGCGCGTGCGCCCTGACGGCTCGCGGCTGTCCTGGCGCCTCGTCATCCCGGGCGGCGCGGCGGATCGGCGACCGTGGCCGATCTTCATCCAGTGGGATCAGCCGGACGCGGAACGCCTCGCTCGCGACGGGGCAACGGCGCACCCGAACGGCGCGCGAGGGATCCGGTCGATCACGGTCGGGGTCCGCGATCTGGGCGCCGCGCGTGTTCTGTACGCGCGCGTGTTCGGGCTCGCACCGGCGGGTGACGACGCGTTCAGCGTCGGCACGGCGCGGATCGCGCTAGCCAAGGCCGCGGAGGATGGCCCGACGGCGATCACGCTCGATGCCGCGGCGGACCGAGACCTCGATCCCGCGATCGCGGGCGCCCGCGTCCGGCTCGAAGGCTAGACCGAGCCAAGCTCCTCGCGGAGCGCGTCGATCACGTAGGTCTGCTCCTCGTCGGTCATCGTGGCGAACAGCGGGATCAGCATCGTGTGCTCGGTGGCCTCTTCGGTGATCGGCAACGTGACCTTCCCGATGCGATCGGTGTACGTCCTCTCGAGATGCGAGGCCATGACCCCGCGCCGCGTCGCGACGCCGCGATGCAGCAGGTTCGTCATGAGCGTCTCGCGATCGAGCGTGCAGTCCTTCGTCAGGCGGAGGCAGTAGCTCTGGTACGTGTGCGTCGCATACGGCGGGACGTACGGGATCTCGAGGCCCTTGATGCCAGGAAGCTCGTGGTTGTAGCGCGCGGCCTTCTCGATCCGGATCCGGAGCAGCTCGGGAAGCCGGCGGATCTGCACGAGACCGATGGACGCCTGGATGTCGGTCATCCGGTAGTTGAACCCGAGCTCGTTGTACTCCTCGATGATCACGCGGTCGGCCTTGTGCCGGTCGAGGTCGGAGACGCTCATCCCGTGCGCGCGCAGCTTGCGCGCGCGGTCGGCGAGCGCGTCGTCGTCGGTCGTGATCATGCCGCCTTCGCCCGTGGTGATGACCTTGCGCGGGTGGAAGCTGAAGACCGTCTGATGCGCGTTCGATCCGGTCTTGCGTCCCTTGTACTCGCTGCCGATGGTCGGCGCCGCATCCTCGACGACGTCGATGCCGTGCTTCTTGGCGATCGCATTGATCGGATCCATGTCGCAGGACAGCCCGATCTGGTCAACGGGCATGATCGCCTTGGTCTTCTTCGTGATGCGGCGCTCGATGTCGTTCGGGTCGATGTTGTACGTGCGCGGGTCGATGTCCGCGAACACGACCGTCGCGCCGGTGTAAAGGATGGCGTTCGCCGACGCGATGAAGGTGAATGACGGGACGATGACCTCGTCGCCCGGGCCGATGCCCGCCGTGGCGAGCGCGAGGTGCAGGCCGGTCGTGCAGGAGGTCGTCGCGACGCCGTGCTTGGCGCCAACGTACGCCGCGACGGCCTGCTCGAACTCCGCGACCTTCGGGCCCTGGGTCACCCAGCCGCTCTTGATCGACTCGTAGGGGGCGCGGGCCTCCTCCGCGCCGAGCGACGGCTTCGTGATCGGGACATTCATCTTCTTGCGCGTCTCAACTGCCACTGTTCAGGACCTCCTTCCGCCATTCGATGAGCTTTCGCACGCCGTCCTCGAGACTGGTCGTGGCCTCGAAGCCGAGCAATTCCCTGGCCCGTCGTGGATCGCCCACCCGCCGTGCCGGCAACCCGCCCGGCGGCTGGGGCTTGAACTCCATCCCGACCGAGCTCCCGGTCAGCCGCAGGAGGAGCGCCGCGAGGTCACGCATCGTCGTCTCGACCCCGCTGCAGACGTTCACGATAGCCGCCGGACCGGCGGCCTCGCACGCGACCAGGTTCGCCCGCACGACGTCACCGACGTACACGAAATCCACGGACGACGAGCCGTCGCCGAAGAGCGTGAGCGGCTTGCCCTCGTCGATGAGGTTCAGCCAGCGGATCATCACCTCGACGAACCGCGAGCGCACGTCCATCCGCGGCCCGTAGACGTTGAAGTACCGCAACGTCGTGGTCGGCAGTCCGTGCAGGCTCGCGAACGCGCCCGCAAGCTGCTCGTTCGCGACCTTCATCGCGCCGTACAACGTCGACCCGTTCAGCGGCTGGTCCTCGTGCATCGGGAGCGTCTCGGGCTCGCCGTACACGACCGCGCTCGACGCGAGCACCACGTGCTTCGCCTTCGCCGCGGCGGCGGCCTCGAGCACGTTGAACGTGCCGCCGACCATGACCTCCTGGCATTCGCGCGGCGCCTCCTGGCAGCGGGTCCAGCGGAGCGCAGCCTGATGGAACACGAAGTCCGCGCCGTCGATCGACGCAGCGACGGCCTCGCGGTCCCGGATGTCGATCTCGCGCAAGGTCGCGCGGCCGGTCCCGAGCGCGCCGGCGAGATTTTCGGGCACACCGCGGACCAGGGCGTCGAGCGCCACGACCTCGCGCGCGCCCGCAGCGACGGCGGCGTCGACGATGTGCGAGCCGACGTTGCCCGCGCCCCCGGTCACGACGACCCTCGCGCCTGACAGCTGGCTCACGACTGGCCGATCGGTCGCGTCCTGGCGGAGCCCACGATCACGACCAGCGTAGTGGGGACGGCCGCGTGACTCGCCTAGCCGGGACGGCCTTGCACCACCAGCACGCGCCCGCAGGCCGAGGTGGTGAGACTGGTCTGCAGCGACAACGCCGCCAACGCACGCGCCGGAAAGTCGCATGCGTTCTGGGTGAATGCATCGACGAGGACGTAGCGCGCGCCGAAGGCGAAGACGATGTCGCCCGCGCGCCATCCGGTGATGCGGCCGAACTGGGTGTAGGCATGCGCGGCCAGATAGGTCGGGCTCACGCAGGTCAGGCTCCGGATCGCGGTCCCGACGTCGGTGGTCGCGTCGCAATCGCCGTACGGGACGATCGGTCCGCTGATCCCAAGGCGCGGATAGCAGAAGTAATTGGCCGGGCACGTGGCCGGCGGGGGTGGAACGGCTTGGACACCGGTGACCGGGGCGACGGTCACGACCGGCACGACCGGGACGGGGACCGGCTCGGCAGCGGGCGCCGCGACCGGTTCGGGATTCGGCTGGGTCGCGTTCGCTGCGGCGACCGCAGGAGCCGCGGGCGCCGCGAGCTCGGCTGGCGGCGTTGCGGGCGCGGCCACGGCGAGGGCATCGGATGAGGCGATGACCGAGAGGTCGAGACGGGCCGAGCCCGTCGTCAGATCGCCGCCCAGGTGCGACTGATCGGCGGAGCTTTGGGGGTCGCTCCCGGCCAAGCCAACAAGGACGACGGCAAGGACCGCCAAGGCGAGCGAGCGCTGGACCATCGAGCCTCCGCTTCGGTAGCCACGCCGACTCGCAAGCGAGTCCGTTGGCTTTGCGTGCCCGCCTCACGACGGGGTTGCCTTTTCGGCTACGGCCCGATTCCTCGGGGACCGCGCTTCTCCCAAGCTAGGGCCGCGGCGGATCATCGCCAGTCACCCATTCGGCCCCTTCGCCCGACGAACGGGCCAGGACCAGGACCAGGACCTAAGGGGGCGGCGAGCGCTACCGATGGGCGCCTTCTGGCGCGTCGCGTGTACTTAAAACTGGCACTGGCCGCACATACCCCGAGCGGTTGGACTCTCCTGCAATAGATAGGGCGCCGCGCTCGACGGTCACCGCGCAGCCGCGTCTTCCAGGGGGGCAGGGATGGCGTACCTACCGGAGCCGTCGAGCGCCGTCGCCGGCCTCGTGGTCATCGTCATGACGACCCTTGGTTCCGTGCTCCTGTTCAAGGCGATCCCATGGACGCCCGGGGGGCCGTGGGCGCGGGTCTGGCTGATCGTCTCGCTCGGCGCATTCGCTGTCGTCCTGGCCCAGGCACACGCCCTCCTGACCAACGCGCCGATCGATCCGTGGGTCCAGATCGGGCTCCTCGCGGTCGCCGGCTCGGCGACGGCTGCGGCGCTGGTCCTCGGCGAAGGACGCAAGGCGATCGCTGTCGGATGGGCGAGCGCGGACGCGGAGCAGCGCGACCTCATCGCAGCCCTTCCCAATCCCGTGTTCGTGACCGACGCGGAGGGACGCATCACGTCGGTCAACCGCGCGGCCGGTGATCTCCTCGGCCCAGGCCTGACGGGCCGGCAGATCGATTCGGTATTGCCGTTCGTCGGGCTGCCCAACGCGCCCGGGATCGTGCGCGCGTGGCACGGCCTGATCGTGGGCGCCGACGGGCATGGGCTCGATGCGGAGGTCCAGCTCCGCGTCGAGCTCCGGCAGGGCGGCGCGTCCGCGGTCTACGTCGTGAACGACGTGTCGGAGCTCGCGGCAGCCAGCCGGCTACGCGAACAGCTCCTGTATAGCGTCGCGCACGAGCTGCGGCAGCCGTTGACGGTCCTGGACAACACGCTCGACATCATCGCCCAGGAGTACGGGAGCCTGAGCACCCAGGAGTTCGAGACCCTGCTCGAGTCCTCGCGGCGGACGGTCCGCCGAATGCGGTCGCTCATGGAGCAGCTCCTGAGCGCGGGCACCATCGAATCCGGACGATTCGTTCCGAAGCTGCGCAGCATGTCCTTGCGGACGATCGTCCAGGACGCCGTCGAGGCCGCCCTGCACGACATCGAGGCCCGCGAGCAGCGCGTCGAAGTCTCGATCGATGACGATATCGTGGTGATGGCCGACGCCCGGTACGCGCAACAGGTGCTCGCGAACCTGCTCGCCAACGCGTCGAAATACGGCCCGAGGAGAGAGCGGATCGACGTGCGCGGGGTTCGCGACGGACGCGTCGTGCGAGTCTCGGTCTCGGATCACGGTCCCGGCATTCCGGCCGAAGAGCAGGCCGACCTCTTCAAGCGCTTCTACCGGATGTCGTCGAGCAGTGCGGAGCCTGGTGTCGGGCTGGGGCTCGCGATCGCGAAAGGCATCGTCGAGGCCCACGGCGGCCATATCGGTGTCGTGAGTGAGATCGGCATCGGCACGACCATGTGGTTCACGCTTCCGCTCGCGGAGTCACGGGCCCCGGTGGGCGCAGCGTGAACGTGCTCCTCATCGACGACGATCGCGAGCTGGTCGAGATGCTCCTGTTCGCCTTCCGTCGTGCCGGACTCACCACGACGACCGCGCACGATGTCGCGTCGGGCCTCGCGCGCTTCGAGCAGGACCGTCCTGATCTCGTCGTGCTCGACCTGCACCTCGGGGCCTCGAATGGCTTCGATTTCCTCAAGGAGGTCCGGGGTCGCAGTCAGGTGCCGATCATCATCCTCACCGCGCTCGCCAGCGAGGATGAGAAGGTCAAGGGACTGAGCCTGGGCGCGGACGACTACGTGACGAAGCCGTTCAGCCACCGCGAGCTCATTGCTCGGGTGCAGATGCGCCTGCGGCACACGGGCCAAGCCGCGCCGCAGCCGCTCCCGAACGTGCTGCACGTCGCCGACATCGAGCTCGATGCGAACGCGCATACCGTCACGCGCGCCGGCCGGCCGATCAACCTCACGGTCACCGAATTCCGCCTGCTCCATCACCTGCTGGTCAACGCCGGCCAGGTGATGCCGACCGAGATCATCCTCCGCCACGTGTGGGGCAACCCGGACCCGACCGATTCCGATGTCCTCCGCGTCACGCTGCACCGCCTTCGGCGAAAGCTCGGTGAATCGAGCGCGAACGGGATCCTCCGGACCGTCGCGGGCGTCGGCGTCGTGCTCCAGGGTGAACGGGTCGCTTCGCCCGAGGTCCCGACCGACGACGCCGTCCCCGCCGCCTCGGTCGATCCGCCGATCGCGGCGAGCGAGCCCGGGGTCCCGCTCCCCGTCGCCACCATTGCCCCGACCGCGCCGCAGCGCGACCAGCCCCCCGCGCCGCCCGCGCCGCACCGCGACCAGCTCCCCGCCCCGGCCCTCGCGCGCACCAGCGGCGGGCGGGTCGAGCGAGATGGCCAGGACCGCATGCGGCTCCGGTTCCGCCCCGACGCGGAGGTCGAGTCGGTGCTGTTCCTGATGTCGAGCGCCACGCTCGAGAGCTACGACGCTGCGACCGATGAGGTCACCTGGACGATGCCCGCGCGGGGTGAGCGAGTCTGGGACGTGGTCGATGTCGCCCGTCGGCGCGGCTTCGCCTTCGCGGACGACGTCGACGTGCCGGCGGTGGTGGCGCGACCAGCCCTGTCGGCCGTCCCCGCGCCGGTGGAAGCAGCGGTCAAGTCAGCGACCGCGCCGGAGGCCAGCCCGGAGCCGCCGGCCCGGGCTCCCGAGCGCCGGAGCAAGCTCGCCGCCGCCGCTCGTGCAGGCGCCGAGCGCGCGGCCGGTGGCCTCGAGCGGGTCGCCAGCGCGGCCACGGCCGCACGAGCGAGCAGCCGCGCCGCCGTCGACGCGCCCGCGCCCGCCCCGACGCCCGCGCCCGCCCCGGCGCCATCGATCGCCCCGGCACCGGCGCGGCCACGTCCCCAAGCGGCAGCGGCTCCGACCGCGATCCCGGCTCCGGCGCGGCCGGGCCTCCGCGCGCGGCTGGGCGAGCTGGGCACGGGCATGAGCGCGTCCGGTCGGACGGCCGCGATGCTGCTGGGCGTCACCTTGATCGCGGCCCTGGTCAGCATCGTGGCCGAGGTCGTGCGCCTCCGATTGCTGGCGGAGCTCGAACAGGTCGGGGAGATCTCCGCGGCGGTCTACCAGCAGAGCGAGGCGCGTCTGCTCCTCCTCGCGTTCACGCTGCTGGTCGCCTATGTCGCGAGCGCGGTCGCTTTCCTGGCGTGGATCCAGCGGTCATACACACGACTGCGCGCGCGTGGGATCTCCGGCCTGCGCTACACCCCGATCACGGCCGTGATCTGGTTCCTCGTGCCGGTCGCCTTCCTGATGGTGCCGCGGCGCGTGGTCAGCGAGCTCTGGCGCGCGAGCGCGGTGCCCGCGGGCGGGCGGGTCGAGCGCCGCACCCACGTGCCGATGCTCGTAACCGTGTGGTGGACGGTGTTCCTCGCATTCGTGCTGTCCGCGCTGCTCACGAGCGCGGCCACGGCCCACCCGACGATCACCGATCTGTTCCGGCAGACGTGGACCAACGTCGCATCGGACCTCCTCGCGGTCGCCGCGGCGGCGCTGGCGATCTTGGTCATCGCGACGATCGAACTGCGCCAGCGGACGAGCTGAACCCGGATGCGGGTGGCGAGTCGCGGCTGGACGCTCACCGGCGTCCTGCTGCTGGCGGGACTGCTGAGTTCGGGTTGCGGGTGGCATGGCATCTACTTTGGGTCACGGGATCCTGGTGGGGCTGACGGCGCAGTACCCGTGGAGCAGACCGAGACCGCGCCCGCGTCGCCCTCGCCCGAAGCGGGGCGGCCGACGCCACCGCCCAGCAGCACCATTCAGTGGCAGACGAATCCGATCAAGCGCACGTCCACCGGTGCGCGGGTGTTCTCCGGAATGGTCACGAACAACGATCCGCGGTGGACGATCACGAACGTCCAATTCGAGCTGAAGCTGCTGGACGGCAATGGCCAGCTGAAGGACACCATGCATACGACGTTGCGCGATCTGAATCCCGGTGATCGAAGCGACTACACGCTGGCGGTCCCGTCGACGCTCGCATTCGAGCTCAGCAACCTGAGGCTCACTTGGGATTGGGTCTTGCGCTGATCGGCCTCCTGGTGAGCCGGCGGCACGACGATCTGGTACCCGACCGACGACACCGAGCGGATCGCGCCGGGGCCTTCGCTCGGGAGTCCGAGCTTGCGGCGGATGTGGCTCACGTGCGGCTTGAGCACCTGCGTGCCGCCGGTGTCGGAGCCCCAGGCGTACTGGACGAGCCGGCGCATCGGCACGATCCGCCCGGGATTCATCATCAGGAGGCTGAGGATGCCGAACTCGAGTGCCGTGAGCTGCGCACTCTTGTGCTCGTACCGGGCTTGATGCGACTCGAGGTCGAGGACGATGTCAGCCACGTGCAGCTCCGAGATATCCCGGCGGACCGTGCCGTGGTGCCGTCTCAGCACGGCCCGCATCCGAGCGAGCAGCTCCCCCACATCGAACGGCCGGCGGAGAAAGTCATCGGCGCCTGAATCGAGTCCCGCGATCACCCGCTGCCGGTTCTCGACCTCGGCGTGCAGGATCACCGGTGTCGCCGACGTCCGCCGGATGACGCGACAGACCTCGTCGCCGCTCCCCTTCTCGAGGTCCGCGGCGAGAATGACCACGTCCGGCTGTTCGCTTTCCCAGCGGGAGAGCGCCTGCGGCGCGTCGACGGCGGTGACGACGATGTAGCCGTCGCGGCGAAGGGCGTAGCTCAGCAGATCAAGATGATCGACATCGCCATCTGCGAGCAGCGCTTTCACTGGCACGAACGCTACGCAGCGGGTCCACCGCGGTCAAGGACGCCGTGGGCCGCCTAGTAGCTCAGGTCCAAGAGGGCCAGCAGGCGCGGGATCGCCGGCCCGAGGATCACGACGAAGAGTGCCGGGAAGATGAGCACGACCATCGGAAAGAGCATCTTCACCGGGGCCTTGCGGGCGAGATCTTCGGCCCGCTGGCGGCGCCGGAGCCGCATGTCCGCGGCCTGCTCGAAGAGGACCCGCGCGAGTGGGACGCCCAACATGTCCGCCTGGACGACTGCGGTGACGAAACGCGTCACGTCCGGGAGGCCGGTGCGGACCGCCATGTCCTGGAGGGCCCGCCGGCGGTCGCGGCCCATCTGGAACTCCAACAGCACCGAACGGAACTCTTCAGAAAGCGGGGTGAGCCAGCGGTGCCCGACCTGGGCGAACGCGCCATCAAGGGAGAGGCCGGCCTCGACGCTGAGGGCGAGCATGTCCAACGACCCGGGAAGCGCTTTCCGGATCGCGTCCTTGCGCCGTCGCGCGAGGATGCCGACGGCGATGCTCGGGAGCAGGTAGCCCACACCGCCGCTCGTCAGCAGGATCACGAGGAAGCCCCAGCCACTGGAGTGGCTGAGCGATGCCGCGAGCAGGCCAAGGATCGTGCACGCGAGCGCCATTCCGAACTGCAGCCCGAGGAGCTCGACCGGGCCGAGGCCCATTGGCTCCCCGGCGTGCTGGAGCCGACGTCGCGTTGACTCGAGCAACGCGGCGGGCGTGATGCGCAGGAACGGCTGTCCGACCGTGCGGAACCCGGGGACGAGCAGTCGCTGCACGATCGAGCGGCGTTTCGAATGCTCTGGCGCCGTGAGGGCAAGCCCGCGAACGAAGATCTCGAGGCGTCGACGTTGCCGGCCCGGCATCCGCCGCGCGAGCTCGTACAGCGCGTACAGGATCAGGACCGCCGACGCCGCTCCGAGCGCGCCGACGATCGCCGGGTGGGCCACGAAGGCGATCGGTACCACGGGGACCGCGCGCGCGGAGGCGAGCGGCGCGGGCGCCGGGGTGGTCCCGGCCAACGTTCCGCGACCGCTCGGCACGCGGTAGACGGCGGTGATCTCCGTTGGCAACTGGCCGGCCCGGGTCAGCCGCAGCGCGACCTCGATCGCGCTGCCGTCGGTCGCGCTCTTCGCGTTCGACCGGTACACGATCGTGTACTCCGTGCGCACGAGCTGAACCAGACCGGCGTAGATCGCCCGCAGCTCGGCTGCGTTGGGCGCAACGTAGGCCCGCCCGTTCGCGCTTCGTGCCGCAAGCGCATCCAGCGTGGGCCGGTCGGCGTCGCTCCCGAAGCCCACGGCATAGATCGGGACCCCCGCCCGGGCGGCGCGGGTGGCGACCGCATCGCGGCCCGTGGAGCTCGCGGTGTCCGCGCCGTCGGTGAGCAGGACGATGGCCCGGCGCTCCGTCGCCTGGGCCGGCCCGAGGACATCGAGGCTGAGTGCGAGCGCGTCGAAGATGGCGGTGTCACCGCCCACGACGGCCCGCTGGGTCGCGGCGGTCAACGCGGCTTTGTCCGTCGTGAGCGGCTGTGCGACACGCGCGATCTGATCGAAGACGATGAGGGCCGCACGGTCCTTGGGACCGATCCCGTTGATCATGGAGATGATCGCCGCCTTCGCGTCGGCGAGCTTTTGGCCGGCCATGCTCCCGCTCAGATCGAGCGCCAGGACGAGGTTCACCGGAGCCGCGTCGGCGGCGAGCTCGAGATGGGCCTGCTGCGGGACGCCGCGCTCGAGCATCTCAAGGTCGTTCGGCCCGAGCCCCTGGACGCCGTTGCCGGCCGCGTCGGTCACCCGCACGACGAGCCGGACGTCGGGAAACGCGCCCGGGTCCAGCTCGCTGATCACGAGCTTGATCGGATCATCGGCCAGGGCGGCGGTCACCGGGCCGATGAAGAGCGCGAGCAGGACCAGGACGACGCTCCAGGCGACCCTACACATTGATCGATGCCAGATGGCGCATGAGGAGGAATCCCGCGACGACCATGGCGGCCGCGATGGCGAGGGCCAGCCGCAGGCCGTCGTACTCGAACATCACCGAGACGTAGTCCGGGCTGAACGCGGCCAGCGCGGCCATGGCCGCGACCGGCAGCGCCGAGAGCACGTACGCCGAGTAGCGCTGCTGCGAGGTGAAGCTCTTGATGTCCCCGGCGATGTGCTGCCGCTCGCGGACGGTCTGACCGATGGCATCGAGCATCCGCGCGAGACTCCCGCCGACCTGCTGGTGGGCGTTGATCGCGCTCACGATCAGCACGAAGTCCTCTGACGGGAACCGCTCGGCCAGGCGGTCGAGGGCGCTCTCCTGCGACGCGCCGAGGCCGATCTCGCGCACCGCGAGGGCGAAGGCCGTCTTGGTGGGTTCGGGCGCCTGGGACGCGACCTGCTCCAGGGCCTGGAGCAAGCTGTGACCGCCGCGGACCGAGCTTGCGAGCAGCAGGATCGTGTCCAGGAGCTGGCTCGAGAACCGGCCGAGCGCCCGGCGGTGCATGACCTCGAGCCAGGCCATCGGTGCCCCCCCGGCGGCCAGCCCGGCGAGCGCACCGACCCCAATTGACCCAGCGACTCCGGAGGCGATGACGAATGCCACCACCCCGAGGATGATGGTCGCGACGACGACCTCGCCCGGGCTCACGTCAGCATGCGAGAGGGCGATCCGATTGGAGAGGAGCCGGGCGAACGGCTGCTTCCGGGCGCGGACGCGGCGGGTCACCGCTCGACGGCGCCGACCGGCCGCATCGAGCGCGAACCCGGCGGTCGTTCCGGCGTAGACGAAGCCCGCGAGGCGCTGGCGGAGCGTGCGGTGCCGCAGGTACGCCGGGAGCCACAGGCCCAGCGCGAACGTCGCGATGGCGCCTGCGGCGAGGACCGCCGGGATGATCGGGGCGATCATTCGGTCATCAGTCCTCGTAGCCGAACCACGTGGCCGGCATCTCGATGCCGCGCACGAAGAGCTTTTCGCTGAATGACGGACGGATGCCGGTGGGCCGGAGTGAGCCGCGCACGTTGTGTCCGTCGAAGCCTTCGCGCTGGAAGGCGAACACGTCTTGCATCGTGAGGACCTCGCCCTCGATGCCGCGGACCTCGCTGACCTGGGTGACCTTGCGCGTCCCGTCTTGGAGCCGCTCCACGTACACCACGAGGTCGATGGCCGACGCGATCTGATCGCGGATCGCGCGGAGCGGCAGGTCTGCGCCGGACATCAGCACCATGGTCTCGATGCGAGCGAGCGCGTCCCGCGGCCCGTTCGCATGGACGGTGGTCATCGACCCGTCGTGGCCGGTGTTCATCGACTGCAGCATGTCGAGCGCCTCGGGACCGCGGCACTCGCCGATCACGATCCGGTCCGGTCGCATGCGCAGCGCGTTGCGGAAGAGGTCACGGATGCGGACCTCACCGGTCCCCTCCGCGCTCGAGGGCCGGGACTCGAGGGTGATGACGTGGGTCTGCTGCAACCGCAGCTCGGCCGCGTCCTCGATCGTGACGATCCGCTCGCGCCCCGAGACGTACGAGGACAGCACGTTGAGCAGCGTCGTTTTCCCGGCGCCGGTGCCGCCCGCGACGATGATGTTCAGCCGACCGACGACGCACGCGCGCAGGAACTTCAGCGCGTCTGGTCCGAGGGTGCTGTTCTGGAGCAGATCCATCGGCCCGAGCGGCTCGCGGCGGAACTTGCGGATCGTGATGACCGGGCCAACGAGGGAGAGCGGCGGAATGATGGCGTTCACTCGCGAGCCGTCGGGCAGACGCGCGTCGACCATCGGTGACAATTCGTCGCACCGCCGGCCGATCGGGGCGATGATCCGGTGGATGATCCGAAGGACAGCATCGTTGTCCGCGAGCGTGATGTCGGTGAGGTAGAGCTTGCCGGCCCGTTCGATCCAGACCTTCTTCGGCCCGTTGACCATGATCTCGGAGATCGTGTCGTCCAGGATCAGGTCCTGGAGCGGGCCGTAGCCGACGATCTCTGCGAGCACGGCGTCCTGCAGCCGCAGCCGGTCGGTACGGTTCAGGGCAACGTGCTCGTCCTCGAGCGCGATCGGGAACTGCTCGGCGAGCATCGCCCGGACCGCTTCGGTCGCGGCGTTCTCCAGCGAGCGCCCCATGATGGCCGTGATGCGGGCGTGGAGGCGGGCCACGAGCTCGACCTCCTTGGTGTCGCGAAGGCGGCTGAGCGAGATCAGCTCGGGCCGCCAGTCCTCATCGACGGCGAGCAGGGACGCGGCTTGTGGCGGCGCGACCCGCTCGTGCCTGGGCGGCTCGATGCGGGGTCCGAACGAACGAAGCACGGCCATGCTCGATCCCCTTCCTTAGTTCGCGTTGGCTGAGACGGTCGCTGGCCCGACCTCGGCGGCGCGCCGGTAGGGCACGTCGTCGACGAGCATGTGCGCCAGACGCCGGTACGCGCGGGCGCTCCTAACGCGCGATCGGTGATCGAAGACCGACACCCCATGGTTGATCGCGTCGGTGATCCCGATGCCGTCGCTCGGGATCCCGATGGCGATCGGCTTGCCGACATTGCGCTCGATGTCGCTCAGACCGACGCCGACCTTGGCCGAGAGCCGGTTGACCACGACGATCGTCCGCTCATCGAGCAGCAGATTCCCCGTGGCGGTGATCGTACGGCGGAGATTCTTGAGCGCCGGCAGCTCCGGCGTCGTCACGAGCACGACACGATCGGCAAGCCGCAGCATCGCGAGGGTCAGCTCGTCCAGGCTCGACCAGAGGTCACAGACGATGTGGTCGAAATGCCCGCGGAGCTGGTCGATCAGCGACGTGATCTGGTCGGCCGAGATGGACGCGAGCTCGGTGTGACCCTCCGGGGCCAAAAGGGCGCGGATCCCGGAGCTGTGCTTCGGCATGATCTCGGCGAGGACCTGGGCGTCGATCGCGTTGGAATGTCCCAACAGGTCGACGACGCTGTTCGCACTCCGGAGATCGAGGATGCACCCGACGTCGCCGAACTGCAGGTCCAGATCGACGATCGCGATCTTCTTCTTCGGGTCTGCCAGTGCGATCGCGATGCTCGTGGCGATCGTCGTCGAACCGACGCCGCCCTTGGGGCCGTAGACGACGGTGATCTTTCCCCGCGCCGGCCCGCTCGGCGCGGCCGCCAATGGCCGCTGGGCCTTCCGCAACCTGAGCAGGCTCTGATGGGCCTCGTTCACGGTGCGGAGGAGCTCGGCCGGCGGGTACGGCTTGAGCAGGAACCCCCGCGCGCCGGCGCTCACCGCGCGCGAGACCGCCGCAGGCGGGATGTCCGCCCCGGTCACGACGATGCAGCATTCGGGGCCGACCGCGAGCAGCTCCCGGACCCCGCGACTGACGTCCTCGACGGCACCGGCATCGAGAACGACGATGTCGGCGCCGGCGCGACCGACGCTCTCCAGCAGCTCGCTGAAGGTCGGCGCGATCGCCGACACGCGCAGGCCGGCATCGGCCGCGAGCGCCTCGCGGGCCGCGCCGGCTGCCGCGGCGTCGGGCTCGCACAGCATGACCGCCCGAACAGGCTCAGTCATCGGCGGATGCCGTACCGGTTGGCGACGTAGTCCGCGTCCACGGTGGTGGTCTTCACCGAGTCGGTGTCCTTGAGCGCCCGGATGGAGAGGTCGATCGTGTACTGCGAATCGCGGAGGTTCTTCAGGACCAGGGCGACCTGCGGGTCCACGATGAACGTGAGCGAGGCGGTCCGCGCGGCACTGGCGCGCACCACATCGACGACGACGAGGTTCTGCACGATCGTCTGGGTCCGCTTGACCCCGTCCGCTCCCGGGATCGTCACGAGGACGTCGACCCGGTCTCCGGCCTCGACCAGGCCCGCGAGGGTGAGCGGATCCGATGTTGGGAACGCGACCAGCACCGTCCCTTTTTCGAGGCTGATCGAGGCGCCCTTGTTCCCGCCCGCCGCGATCAGCTGCTCGCGGACGACGACCGCCCCCTTCGGAATCGCCGCGACCGTCGTCTGGCCGACGGCCTCTTCGGTGTGACCGAGGGCGCCTGCCGGCACGAGCGGCCGCGGGTAGCTCATCAAGGTCAGGTTTCCGCCGGTGAGCACCGTGCGTGCGGGGATGTCGGCGGTCGTGACGAGCACCTCGACGCTCTCGGCCGCGGCCGCGGCCTGCCCGCGACTCGAGGCGTCGACGCCGACGCCGTACAGCGCCAGCCCCGTCATTCCCGAAAGAAGCAATCCCAGCGCCAGGAAGATCCACGATCGGATCTCATTCATCGTTCTGCCCTCCCAAATGTCTGGTCAGTCACAGGCCACGTCTTGGCATTCGTCGTTGTTGTTTTGGTCCTCGTTGATCCCGTCGTTGGTCGGATCCCACCGTTGATCGTCGGCGACCAGGAACGCCGTATTCGCGAGCGGCGTGATCGGCGGGCACGAGCCCGGCGCGAGCCGGCACCTGCCGGCGGCGACGAAGTTCCCGCCCCAGTACCCGCGGATCGTGGTGTTGGTGACGAGGCCCTCGTAAAACGTCACCGGGATCACGCTGAAGAGATGCACGCGCACGGGATCGGTGTCGCTAACCGGACTGGTCCTGCAGCTTTCGCTCGAGCCAGACTGCCAGTGGCCATTCGCAAACGGCTGACCGCAGTCCCAGAGCTGGATCCACACCACGAGCGCTCGGCCGAATGTCCGGCCGCCGCCGTTCGGAATGGTCGTGTTCGAGTACGCGGTCGTGGTGCCCTGGCTCTGCAGGAGGACGTGCATCGCGCCGACGATGGTCGTCAGGCTCGAGGTGCTGGCAGATTTCGACATCGTCTCGACCCAATCACCACGGGTGTCCCCGTCGGATC
>DASYVN010000126.1:0-6341 GCA_035937095.1 Candidatus Limnocylindria bacterium | reverse complement strand
GGCGCGCTGCGACCTGCGGGCTCCCCGGGGCGACGTGGATCAGATCGAGGCGGTGCTCGTCGACGGGACCCGGATCCGCGCGGGAGCCAAGAAGCGCCAGCGCGACGATCGGGGGATCGAGCTCGACATCGCCCTCGCGCTGTGCGGTCGCGACCGGGGGGGCCGGGCCCGGCTCGAGCTCCTGGGGGTGACCCTCGACCGGGGCTGGCCGAGCCTCATCCGGCCGCTGCGCGCGGCCGGTGCGGCGCCGATCGCGATCCACGATGGCGACGCGGGGATCCGCCGGGTCCTCGAGCGGGCGCTGCCGCAGGTGCCGCAGCAGATCTGCACGTTCCACCTGCGCGACTCGTTCGATCACCGGCTCTGGCAGGACGGTCTCCCATTCGCCGCCCGCCGGGCGCTCGCCCGGGCCTGGGGCAACGCCCTCGAATACGCGGTCGACGCCAGCGATGCCGCCGACGCGCTCGCGGCGATGCGGACGATGGCCGAGCGACACCGCTGGCGACGGACCGCCGTCCATCTGCGGGCGATCACCCCGAACGCGACGACCTGGCTGCGGATCGGGGCCGCCGCGCACACCACCTCGCTCCTCGAGCGGGTGATGCGCGAGGTGAACCGAAGGGTCGATCCAGTCGGGGTCCGCTGGTCACGCGCGGGTGCGGCCGCGCTCATCGACCTGTTGCTCGCCCGACGCTTCGCCCACCCCGACTGGCGCCGACTCTGCGATGATGCCGGCTCAGTTCAGATCCGGGCCGAGCTCCAATGAGTCAACGAACTGCCGCGCTATCAGGTCGCTAGCGCTTCGCGAGAGCCTCCGCCCCGCGCGATGCCGGCTTGGCTTCCTGGCTCTTCAGATAGTCCTCTTTGAAGCGTTTGAGGCCGGCGTCGGTGAGCGGGTGCTTGAACATCGACTGCAGCACGCTGAACGGCATCGTGCCGATGTCAGCGCCCGCGAGCGCGGCCTGGCTCACGTGCAGCGGTCCGCGCAGGCTGGCGGCGAGGACCTGGGTCGTGATGTCCTGCTGCCGGTACGCGGAGACGATGTCGCGAACGACCTGCATGCCGTCCTCGTTGATGTCGTCGATCCGCCCGACGAAGGGGCTGATGATGTACGCCCCGATCGCGGCGGCCAGGAGCGCCTGGTTCACGCTGAAACACAGCGTCACGTTGATGCGGATGCCTTCGCCGGCGAGGATCTTGCCCGCAGCTAGCCCATCCGGCGTGAGCGGCACCTTCACGATGACGTTCTTGTGCCACGAGGCGAGCCTGCGGCCCTCGACCAGGATGTCGTCCGTCTTCTCGCTCACGACCTCGGCCGAGACGTTGCCGACGATGCCGCAGATCTTCTTGACCTGGGTCTCGTGATCCTGCCCGGCCTTCGCGATGAGTGTCGGGTTGGTCGTGACGCCGACGATGACGCCCCAGTCCACGCCCTGCTTGACCTCGTCGAACTCCGCGGTGTCCAAGAACAGCTTCATGCTCGTGTCTCCTGTAGGTGCGGTGCGTGCGCCTCGGCCCGGCCGTTGGATCGAGCGTATTCCAAGGCCGCGTGGATGAACGAGGTGAACAGCGGGTGCGGTCGGTTCGGCCGTGAACGGAACTCGGGGTGGTACTGCGTGCCGAGATAGAACGGATGCCCCTCGATCTCGCAGATCTCCACGAGCCGGCCATCGGGCGACAACCCGCTGAAGCGCATCCCGTGGTTGCCGAGCAGCTCCCGGTACGCGTTGTTGAACTCCCAGCGGTGCCGGTGGCGCTCGAGCACGATCGGCTGGCGGTACGCCCGGTGCGCGAGCGAGCCCTCGGCGAGGACGCAGGGGTACGAGCCGAGGCGCATGGTCCCGCCCTTGTCGTTCACGTCCCGTTGCTCGGGCAGGAGGTCGATGACCGGGTGGGGCGTGAACGCGTCGAATTCCGTGGAGTTCGCGTCGTCGGTACCGAGCGCCGTGCGCGCGAGCTCGATGACCATGCACTGCATGCCCATGCAGAGGCCGAGCGTCGGCACCTGCCGCTCGCGGCCGAAGCGCGCGGCCTGGACCTTTCCCTCGATACCGCGGTAGCCGAAGCCGCCCGGGATCACGATGCCGTCGAGCCCCGCGAGAGGCTCGGTGTCACCGCCGTGCTCGAGCTTCTCGCTGTCGATCCAGCGGATCTTCACGTCGCACCCGGCGGCCCAGCTCGCGTGCCGGATGGACTCCGCCACGGAGAGGTACGCGTCGCGCAGCTCGATGTACTTGCCGACGAGCCCGATCCCCAGTGGGATGCGCGCGTTCTTGATGCTGTCGACGAGCGCCCGCCATTCGACGAGGTCGGGCTCGGTCGCGCGTTCCGTCAGACCGAGCTCGTCGACCACGATCTTTCCGACGCCCGATTCCTCGAGCATGAGCGGCACGGCGTAGATGGACCAGGCGTCCGGCTCGGACACCACGTTGTCCAGCTTCACGTCGCAGAACAGCGCGATCTTCTCCCGCAGCTCGTCGTCGATCGGGACATCTGCGCGGGCGATGATCACGTCGGGCTGGATGCCGATCGAGCGCAGCTCCTTCACCGAGTGCTGCGTCGGCTTCGTCTTCAGCTCGCCGCCCACGACGCGGGGGAGCAGTGTGAGGTGCACGTACAGGACGTTCTGGCGGCCCACGTCGTTGCGGAACTGGCGAATGGCCTCGAGGTACGGCAGCGACTCGATGTCACCCACCGTGCCGCCGACTTCGACGACGACGACCTCGGCCTGGGCCTCGCGTGCGACGCGGTGGATGCGTGACTTGATCTCGTTCGTGACGTGCGGGATGACCTGTACCGTCGCGCCGAGGTAATCGCCGCGCCGCTCCTTCGCGATGACAGCGTTGTAGATCTGGCCGGTTGTGAGGTTCGAGGCGCGCGTGACGTTGCGGTCGATGAAACGCTCGTAGTGGCCGAGGTCGAGGTCGGTCTCCGCGCCGTCCTCGGTGACGAAGACCTCGCCGTGCTGGTACGGCGACATCGTCCCGGGGTCGACGTTCAGATAGGGATCCATCTTCAGCGAGGCGACCGATAGACCGCGGGCCGCGAGGATGCGACCGAGTGACGCGGCGGTGATCCCTTTACCCAGTGAGGAGGTGACCCCTCCGGTCACGAACACGAACTTCGGCACGGGCGCTGACCTCCGGGGTTTTTCCAATTGTAGAGGCAGCGACGCGAGCGCCCAAAAGGCCTTAATCGAATCTGAAAGGAAGCGAGTGCAGCACCACGAGGCGTGGACGATCGAGCCCGCCGGTGGGCGGGAAGTGTGGCACCTCGACCGGCTCCTCCACGCGGCAATCGTCCAGCCGGCCGTCGAACCGGAGCGCCCGGAATCGCGCGTCGACGAGCGTGGTGCCATCGAGGCCCTCGTGATCGACGATCGCCACGAGCCTCGGACGCAGCCACACCATGCCTGGCCTGAGCGGAAAGGGTCCGCGGAACGGCGACCCATCCGCGCGGAAGCTGCGCGTTGCGGCGTCGACCCACTCGCCCAGGTACGGCGGGACGTACGCCTCGCCGGCGTAGGTCAACGCGCCGTTGTCATTCATCCAGCCGCACAGCAGGGTCCTGGCGCCACGCCGCTCGTCCAGCACGAGTCCCCCGATGACGACGTCGGCCCGCGGCGAGACCAGGCACTTCAGCCAGTCCGCGCTGCGCGTCCCCGGGACATAGCGGCCGTCGCGGCGCTTGGCCATGACGCCCTCGAGCTCGTACTCCGCGACGACGTCGAGGAACGGTTCGCCATCGTTCTCGAGGTGCTCGGGCACGACGAGGCCCTTCTGGGCCAGTGCCCGCGCGACCAGCCGCTCGCGCCGGTCCTCGAGGGCCAGGCCGAGCAGCGATCGGTGGTCGTCGTACAGGAGGTCGAACGCGACGAACAGCGGCCCCTTGCCCCGCTTCGAGGCCTTTGGTCCGAGCCGTCCCACGAGGAGGTCGTAGCTCGGACGCCCGCGCGAATCGCAGACGATGATCTCGCCGTCCAGCAGCGTTCCCTCCGGGAGCCGCAGCGTGCGCAGCTCGGGGACCGCGGGGAGCAGATCGCCACCGTTGCGATCGACGAGCCGGAGGCCGGCTCGGTCATTGGAGACGAGCGCGCGGATCCCATCCCACTTCAGCTCGAAGAGATGGTCGGGCGAGTTGAACCCTTCTCCCGCGAGACGGGGCCGCATCGGCGCGAGCGTGCGGGGGAGCGCGCTGGGCGCCGCGGGCGGGTCGAGGAGCGTGGGGTGATCGGACCCGGCGCGGGCCGCTCTCGGCATCAGTCGAGTATGCGGCCCGCGCTTGCGCTACTGCGTACTCAGGACGCCTTCTTGCGCGCTGTCTTGTTCTTGTCCGTTTTTGCGGCGGCGCGCGATGTCGACGTGCGGTGCACGAGCGACTCGTGGCCACCGCGGCCGGCGCGGCCGCCCTTCTTCTCTTCTTCCTTGGCCCGTGCGACCGAGGCTTTGAGGGCGGACATGAGGTCGATGACTGTCGTCTCGGCTTCAGCCTCGGGCGCCTCGACCAGATCCTCGCGACCCTTCACCTTCGCGTCGACGATCTGCTCGAACGCCTGCTTGTACTCGTCGCGGAACTCACTCGGATCGAACTTCATGGCCATCATCTCGACCAAACTCTCGGCCATCTTGAGCTCGGCCGGCGAGACCTTCGTATCCGCGGGTAGGGTCAGGTCCTCGATCGATCGGATCTCGTCGGGCCAGTGCAGGGTATTCAGAACGAGCACGTCGTCGTGGGCCCGCATCGACACCAAGCGCTCTCGCTCGCGCAGGGCGAACTTCGCGACGGCGACGCGACCGGTCTTCTCGAGGGTCTTCTTGAGCAGCGCGTAGGGCTTTTGAGCGGATTTGTCCGGCTCGAGGTAGTAGGCGTTCTGGTAGTAGAGCTCGCCCGGCAGCTCCTCGTCCTTGATGAAGCCCGCGATGTCGATCGACCGGCTGGACTTGAGCGGCAGCCTCTCGAGGTCGTCGTCGTCGAAGATGACGTACTGGCCCTTCTCGTACTCGTAGCCCTTCACGGTCGAGGCGACCTCGTGTTCGCCGACCGGGCACCAGCGCTTGTTCTTGATCCTGGTCTTGTGGTCGGGACAGAGGAGGTTGAACGACACCTTCGACGTGCTCTCGGTCGCGACGTACAGAGCGACCGGGATGTTCACCATCCCGAACTGCATCGAGCCCTTCCAGATCGACCGTGCCATCCTGGGTCACCTCCACCTGCCGCTTGTCGCGCGGCAAGCCGCGCGCAGCGTACACCTGCGGGTCAAGGCCTCGCACGACCCGCGCCCGTCAGGCGCGCGCGAGCCAGAGGATCCGGCGAAGCGTGGCTGGATCGCCCGGCCAGTGCTCGGCGACGATCTCCGGAGACGTGGCGCCGATGACGTAACGGAGCGCGAACGCCGCGACGATCGCATCATCGAGCGAGCCCACGATCGGGATGAAGTCGGGCACCAGATCGATCGGCATCGCCAGGTACAGCGCCGTCGCGCCAAGGACGAATTTCGCGCGCAACGGCACGCGCGGATCGCGGAGGAGCCCGGCGAACAGCCGCGTGAGGTTCGGAACGAGCGCCGCGATCTCACGCGCGAGCGCGCGCCGGCCCCCGATGACCAGCCCGAGCACGAGCAGGAGCCAGACAGCGACGAGGATCGCGACGATCGCGAGTGCGCGTTCCATGCCTAGATTGCGAGCGCGCGCTCCGCCAAGGTCGTCGGCATCGCGCCGCTCGAGGTCAGCCTGTCGTGGAACTCGCGAAGCGCAGCGACGTCGGCCGAGCCCTTCTTCGCGAGCCAGCGGGTGCGGACGTCCACGATCTCGAGCATCCCGGTGAGGTACGCCGAGGCCTGCGTCGGCCACGAGCAGTAGCGGCCCACCTCGGCGCGGGCGTTCGGCTCGGTGAGGTTGCCCTTCTCGACCATGAACTTCACGGCCTCGTCGAAGGTCATTTCGCCCAGATGCAGGCTGATGTCGACGATGATCCGCGCGGCGCGGAAGATCGTCGCCTCGTATTGGTAGAGCTGGTGCTTCGGGTCGGTGAAGAACCCCTGCTCGCGCATGACGCGCTCCGCATAGAGCGCCCAGCCTTCGGAGAAGTAAGGCGTGCTGAAGATCTGCCGCAGCTTCGACGGGTTGAAGTGCGCCATGACGAGATGCCAGTGATGTCCCGGATATGCCTCGTGGACGGCGGTCGTCGGGATGCCCGCGCTGCAGTTGCCTTCGAGGCGCTTCTGGATCTCTTCGTCGGACGTGTTGTCAGGCGGGTAGGGCACGAAGAAATGCCCGGACAGCGAATCGCTGAACGCCGGCGGACGGTTGTATGACGCGACCGCGAGGATCGGCCGCTGGAAC
>DASYVN010000125.1:0-3804 GCA_035937095.1 Candidatus Limnocylindria bacterium | reverse complement strand
GACCATCGCGGCCGTCGCCCTGCGGCTCGCGGCACCGCGCGCCGAAGCCCATCTCGGCCGCATGTTGCTCCGTCAAGCGGACGATTGTTGACGATCGTGCGGATCCGTAGAAATCCGATCAGGACGGCGGGACGCGGAAGGAACTGGTTCAGGCATGCGCCATAATCTCTCGTGGCGCATGCCGACGGCGGAGCCCGGGCTATCAGAAGCTCGCCTCGTGGTGTTCGCTGAGGACGTCGGCCTCGACGACGTTGCGGTAGTGAATGATGGCGTTATCGAGCGCGTAGAGCCTATCGATCACGGTTTCGGCGAGGCGGCAGTGCATGGTCGTGACGCAACACGACCGTCGTTGGTCATCAGCGAGGCATGGGTACTCGGCGAGGATGGCGATGATGGAGGTTTCGATCGCGTCGGCGACAAGGTCGAGGATGGCAAGCTCGGGGGCGGCGGCGACGAGCGCTGGATTCACGGTGCTCATGATCGCCCGCTCTTTTTTTTCGCGGCGCCGAGTGTCTTGCTTCTGCGCGAGGGGGCGGTTGGCGAGTCGGGCGCCGGGTCGGGACGCTGTCGCCAGGAATCGCCGTCGATGTTGAGTGTGTGACAGTGCTCGGTGAAGCGGTCGACGAGCGCCACGACGCATGCAGCACCGGGGAAGACGGTGCCCCAGTCCTTGAAGGCGAGATTGGTGGTGATGATGGTGCTGGCGCGCTCGTGGCGACGACTGACGATGCTGTAGAGGAGATCGCCAGAGCGAGCATCGCAAGGGAGGTACCCTAGCTCGTCAAGGATCAGGACTGCAGGAGTGGTGTAGCGCTTCAGGCGGCGCTCCACAGCTGGAAGCGATTCTTGCTTGAGGAGGTCAGCGAGGGCCGCGTTGACGGTGGAGAAGCAGACGGACTTTCCGTTTTCGAGGGCGCGCTGACCGAGGTTCTGGGCGAGGGTGCTCTTGCCGACGCCGCTCGGTCCGCGAAAAAGGACGTTGTGCCCGCGTGCGGCGAAGTCGAGCGAGAGAAGCTGCTCATAGAGTGGGCGGTCGATGACGCGGGGAAAACTCCAGTCGAAGCGATCGATGGGCTTCATCGCGCCGAGCGTCGCCCGCCTGGTGCGTGAAGCGAGGTTACGAGCGTCGCGCTCGCGGCGCTCGAGAACGACGAGGTTTTCGACGACTTCGGTCGGCGAGAGCCGACTCTTGGTCGCGTGGGCGAGCAGCGCGAGCAGCGCCTCGCGCGAGGTGCACAGGCCGATTGCGCGCAGACCGTCTGCGATGTCGATGGTCATGATGCGCTCCTCTTCTTGTCGTACGCGGCCAGGTCGTGCGGGATGACATCGCAGTCGGGCACGTGTGGCCCGAGCTCGAGCAGGGCGGGGATCGGCGCGCCTGCTCTTCGACGCGCTTGTTCGCAACAGAGCGCGAGCGCGCCGGGGTCGTGCAGGCCGCGAGCGAGGACCTCGGAGACGGCCTTTGCGAGCACCTCGGCGCCGTAGAGATCGAGCAGCTTGCCGGTGCGTGCCGTCATGAGCCCGACGTTGCGGCCGACGTCGACCCAGCGCGTGTAGAGCGCGTCGATGCCGGCGATCTGCGCGAGCAGCCGGTCCTTCGTTTTCGGAATGCGACCGGCACGTTTCTGCTCGAGCAGTTCGCGCCGATGTTCGGGATCCTCGATGCGCTGGTGCTTTCCCCAGCTGCGCTCATGCTTGGCGATGACGTCTGCGGCGTCGAGCAGGCGCACCTCACTGTCGCTGGCGACGAGCGTAACGGTGGAGCGAGCATAACGCGGCGGCAGCGAGTAGAGATTCGTTCCGAAGCGAACGAAGGCTGTCGTGTCGACGTTGGCGGGCGCCACCAGATCGGTCTCCGGCAACGTTAGCGGCAGCGAGAGAAGTCGGTCCTTCTCCTCGGCGAAGACCTCGGCGACCGTGCGATCACGAAAGCGTGGATGAGGGCGCACATCGGCGATGTCCCGGATGAAGTCGAGCAGCTGCCGGTTGCCGTCTTCGATGCTGGCGATCGGGCGCGCCGCGAAGAAGCGGTCGCGAAAGTAGCGAACGGCGCGCTCGACGCCACCTTTGTCGGTGGGCCGCCTTGGCCTGCATAGACGCGGCTGGACCCGCAGCGCCCCTGAGATCTCGAGCAGCCCCGGGTGATAGCGCACGGCGTCGCCGTGGCGCGCAAGCACCACGGTTTTCGGATTATCGAAGAGCCATTGCCGCGTTACGCCACCGAAAAATTTGGCGGCGCGCACGAGCGAGCGGCGCAGAGACTCGACCGTCAGATCGTAGACCAGCTCGGCCCACACCGCGCGCGAGTAGGCGAGCAGCATGACGAAGACCCAGAGCGGGCGCGTGCCGCCGGTGACGGCGAGCGAGCCCACGTGAGCCCAGTCGATCTGCGCCTGCTCCCCAATGAGGCGCTCGCTCCGAAGGTACACCTCGCCACGCGGTATCGGTCGCACCTCGGCCACGTGACGGCGCACCTGAGCGATCCCACCCTCGTAGCCGCGCATGCGGATCATGTCGAAGAGGCGGGTCGCGCGAAGGCGCGGATGCGACTTCAGCGTCTCGTCAATGAAGGCGGCATACGGATCAATGATGCGCGGTTTCGGCGCAACCAGGAGCGGGCGTTCGGCGCCGCGATCGAGCACACGGTCGACGACGTCCGGGTGCACGCCAAGCTCGGCGACGATCGTGCCTCGCTTCCACTTCTCGACGTCATGGAGGCGCCGGATCTCGTGCTCCTTGGAGAGATCGATCGTCATGATGTCACCCCTTCGAGGCAGCGCTGGCGCAGATCAGCAAAGTTGGCGAGGCCGCCCCGGATCCGGCGATCTCGCCCTGCCCGAGGGTGGGCGCGGAGCGCGACCTCGACGTCGTCGTGCACGGTCTTCACTCCGAACCCCACGACGTCGTCGAACTTCCGCGTCGCGGACGAACTGGCCTGGGCGTCCGCACACAATACAAAAGACTGCGCCTGCGGGCGGCACAGAGGCAGCCCCGCCAGAAGCTGCGTGGCCGCGGTGTGCGGGTGATTCGCCGTCACCGGCCGCAAGATCGCCCGCATCAGCTTGTCGCTTCCCGCCCTCACCAGCAGCCACCTCTCGCGCGCTAGCGGCTGCATCGTCACTGTGAATCGTTGCATCGTCGGTGCTTTCCGCGGCGACGGCATGCTCCTCCATCGCGGAGGCGGATGCGTCGTCGCGCAGGCACGACGAAACCTCGGCGGACAAGTTATTGCAGCGGAGTTCCGTCACGAATTTCATCTGCGCCAGCGAAGCACGCCGGCGAGCCCGGTAGTCCACATTGCGGGCCGCGTGGTCGAGACGACCCAACCAACTCCGCTGGTGACGCGCCTTCGACTCGCGCGCGGCATTTCGCTGACACGCTTTGCCGCAGTAGATTTGTCCCCGGTAGTCGGACTCACAGAAGTAGACGACGGCCCCGCAGCCCGCGCAGCGAACCCGCACAAAAACCTCGACAACATCCACGCGCGCAGCAGGGCAACCGCGCTCACGGAAGTTGCCCCGCCTGTCCGCCTTCGGGCACCTTCCGCCCGTCAGCGTTCACGCGCGACACGAAGGCTCAGGGTACGACCCCTGGGCCTTCATCCTTTCGCGGTTGCCACGATGCCTACGAGAACCCGCGAGCCGATACCACTTCTCGGTGAACCGCTCGATGCGCCGATTTCTCCGGATCGAGACGCTCGTTCACAGACGTCCGTCGCAACGACCACGGCCACCATCACGACGCCCGAGGGGCATGCAACGGCCCACGTGATTGAGTCGAAATCGACCGGCGACCGGGACCGCA
>DASYVN010000124.1:0-8271 GCA_035937095.1 Candidatus Limnocylindria bacterium | reverse complement strand
GCCCTTGGCGAGGGTCGGCGAGGCCTGGCCCTTGGTGAGGCCGTAGACGTTGTTGTTGTGGACGATGTAGGTGAAGTCGAGATTGCGGCGGCCCGAGTTCACGAAGTAGCCGGCGCCGATGCCGTAGCCGTCGCCGTCGCCACCCATCGCGAGGACGGTGACCGCGCTGTTTACGAGCCGGCCGCCGGTCGCGACCGGGAGGACGCGGCCGTGGAGGGTGTGGAACCCGTAGGCCTTGACGTAATGCGGCGTCTTGCCCGAGCAGCCGATGCCCGAGAAGCACGCGACCTTGTCCGGGTCGAGGTTCAGCTGGGCGAGCGCCATCTGGATGCCGGTGAGGATGCCGAAGTCCCCGCAGTTATGTAGGGTCGACGTCGTCGTCACGTAGGATTGCACGCCTTCGACCTCGAGGTTGTGGACCATGCCCTCGTACTCGACGACCTCATTCCGACGGACCGGCGCGTAGAGATATCCGTCGATGATGCGGACCGGACTACGACGCGTCGGAAGCGGGCGCACATCGGCGCCAGCGATCGCCGCGAGCCGGTTGTACCCGACCGCGTTCGAAACGGTGACGCAGTACGCAGTCGCGTGCATGCCATGCTCGGGCTCAGTCCGAACATTCGGGACAATGCCCTGCCTGAGCAGCAACGTCGTGACCTGATGCGAGAGCACCGCGGAGGTCGTCTTGTACGCGGCGTTGCGGCGGCCCCATGTGCCGTCGCCCGCCCAGAGACCCCGGAGCAAGGCGCGCTGCGTGGCCGGCGGCGCGACCATCAGGGGCTCTGGCACGCGCTTGTTCTCAGCTCCCTCGCCGAACATCTTGCTGAAGATCTCGGTCAGGTAGCTCGACGCGACCGTTACCTCGACGGTGTTGTTACGCGCGGAGCGGTCACGGACCGAGGCCTTGAGCTCGAAGAGCTGGCCAACGAGCGCGACGGTGTCGTCGACGAGGTCGCGCTCGTCCTTGCTGAAGGTCCAGGAGAGTTCGCGCTTGTGGGCGTGGCCTTCGGCGATGTAGTAGCCCGCCAGGCGCAAGAACTCCTCGTTCAGCGCGACGCTGTCCGGAAGTGCCTTGCTCCGCGTGTCCTTGAATTTGCGCTCGTACCACAAGGACACCGCGGGCTGGTCCACGACCTCGCTGGGGATCGGATAGGCAACGTAGTCGCCGCGGCGCACCTGATCGGCGCGGGTCCACTCCGCTGGGTAATCCGAGTTCGTCTGGTGGGCTCGCTTGCGCCGCACGAGGTAGACGGGGTGGTCCTCAGTCAGGAGTGTCTCTCCGAGCCCCTGCACGCTCAGGCGATGGAGCGGTGCCGGGTGCCAGTGGGACATCACCTCCGTGACGCGGTGGTAGCCACCGTCGTGACCGAGGACCCTGTCCCCGACCGCGATGTCCCCGATGGGCTTGTCGCCAGCGCGGGTAACGATGCGCGTTGAAGGAGCGACGCAGCCTGGGCACCAGTCGTTATGCAGGTCGGACTTGTAGTCCTTCAGCGTGAACTTCACCGGCGTGGCCGGGGACGTGGTCTCAGCGGACACGCGTCACCACCGGTTCCGCGGTCCCGCCGGCAAGGACCTTGCCGAGCTCGCGCACGAGCTCGTCCTCGCTGAATGGCCGCCCATCGAATTTCAGGATCCGCTGCTCGATCTTCACGCCGGTGTGCTCGCGGATCACCGATCCGAGCTGGCCGGAGTAGTTCTCCTCCACGAGGACGAGCTTCTTCGCGTGTGCGAGATGCGCTGCCACATCGTCGACCGGGAACGGCTTCATCAGCCGGACCTGGAGGTAGTTCACCTTCTTGCCCTGACCGGCGAGGACCGCGATCGCATCCTGGATCGTGCCCTTCGTCGAGCCCCAGCCTACGACCGTGAGGTCGGCGTCCGCGGGGCCCCAGAGCTTGCAGCGCTGGTCGGCGGGGATGGCCTTCAGCAACAGGGCGAGCTTGCCCATGCGCTTCTCCATCATCGCCATGCGCATCTCGACGCCCTCGGTGATGTGTCCGTCAGGGTCGTGCTCGTCGGTGGTGCTCCAGAAGCGGCCGCCGGTCACGCCGGGGCGCGAGCGCGGCGAGATGCCGTCCTCGACGAGGGCGTAGCGGAGGTACTCCTTCGCGTCGCCATGGGCATTCCCGTCGCCGTCGTGCCCGCTGGCATGCATCCGGACGAGCTGCTCGCCGGTCTCGGCGTAGGGCGTCCACTCGCTGCCGGTGAACGTCTTGCCGCGGTCGATCTCCGGGTACTGGAGCTCGAGCTCGTCGAGCGTCACGTAGGAGGCCGCGAGCATCTTGTCCGACAGGACGATGACCGGCATCTGGTACCGCTCGGCCCAGTTGAACGCGGAGAAGGTGTCCTGGTACGCGTCGTTCAGGTCGCCGGGTGCGATGACGACATGCGGGAAGTCGCCCTGCGCCGGATGCAGCACGAACTGCAGGTCGCCCTGCTCCTGGCGCGTCGGGAGACCGGTCGACGGGCCGCCGCGCTGGTACATCACGAGCACCGGACCCGGCGTCTCCGTGATGGACGCGAAGCCGATCCCCTCCACCATCAGGGCGAAGCCCGGGCCGGAGGTCGCGGTCGCGCTGCGCACACCCATGTGGGCCGCGCCGACGGCCATGTTGATGGAGCTGATCTCGTCCTCGCACTGCACGACGAGCAGGTTGAACTCGCGCTGGTTCTTCTCGAGGTACACCGACTCGTCGGTGGCGGGCGAGATGGGGTAGTAGGTCTGGAAGTGGCAGCCGGCCTTCAGCTTCGCGATGGCATGGATCTCGTAGCCCTTCGCCAGCAGGCGCGCTTCGGGCGAGCGGCGCGGCTTGAGCGTGTACGGGAACGGCTCCTTGAGGTTGGCCTTCACGTACTCCATCGCGAGCGTCGCTGCGCGCACGTTCAGGGTTCCGATCTCGCTGCGCTTGCCCTTGAACTGGCCCAGGATCACGTCGGCGACGAGGTCGATGGGGTAGTCGCAGAGCGCGAGCGACGCGCCGAGGCCAACGGTATTCTTCATGACCTCGTAGCGCCTGGCCTGCTCGCCTTTGCCGATCTCGTCGAGGGCCTGCTTGATGATGTCCATGAACGGCACGGCGTAGAACTTCAGGTCCGGCCGGCCGGCGGTCGAGGGGTCGAAGTCGATGGTGCTGTCGTAGATGACGCCGCCGCCCTCGATCATGTCGCCGAGATGGCCGTAGTGCGTGGGCCAGCGGCGGTGGTCCCCATCACCGGCGAGCGTCTCGTGATCGAGCGCGACGAGGATGTCGGCCTTATCGCGGTAGGAGTGGATCGGATCCTCATCCACGCGGACCCGGTAGAAGCTGTGCTTGCCCATGATGTTCGAGTGGTATTCGATATTGGCGAAGACCCGCAGGCCCGCACGGCTGCAGGCTTTCGCGAAGACCTCGGCGGAGGCGTTGATGCCGCTTCCCTGGGGGCCACCGATCATCCAGGAAAGCCGGTTCTTCTGCATCGGGAAGTCCTATTCTAACTTCTCGAATGACACGTCGCGAGCGCGACACCCTCGGTGAGGTCGCGGTCCCTAAGGATGCCCTATATGGGGCGCAGACCGCCCGAGCGGTCGAGAACTTCCCGATCTCCGGGTTCAAGCCGTTCCCGGCCTTCATCCGGGCGACCGTGCTCGTGAAGAAGGCCGCCGCGCTCGCGAATGCCGAGTCCGGGCGGCTCGCCGCTGAGCTCTGCAGGGCCATCGTCGCGGCCTGCGACGAGATCCTCGCCGGCCAGCACCTCGATCAGTTCGTCGTCGATGTGTTCCAGGCGGGCGCCGGAACGTCACACAACATGAACGCGAACGAGGTCATCGCGAACCGGGCCAACGAGATCCTGAACGCCGGCAAGCGGGGCGAGTACGCGAAGGTCAATCCCAACGACCACGTGAACATGGCGCAGTCGACCAACGACGTGACGCCGACGGCGATCCGGCTCGCGCTCCTTGATCTCACCACGCCGGTCATCGCGGAGCTCGCGGCGCTCGGCGAGGCCTTCGCCGCGAAGGCCAAGGAGTACGCGAACACCGTCAAGCCGGGCCGGACGCACCTGCAGGACGCGGTGCCGATCACCTTCGGCCAGGAGTTCGGCGGGTGGGCGGTCCGGATGCAGAGCGCCGCGGCGCGGCTGGGGGCCGCGCGGGTGGAGCTCTGCGAGCTCGGCATCGGCGGTACGGCGGCCGGCACGGGGCTCAACGCGGATCCGGACTACCGCGCGCGGGTCTGTCGGCACCTCGCCGAGTGGACCGGCGATCCGATCGTGCCCGCGCCCGATCTCTTCGCGGCGATGCAGTCGACCGCGGCGTTCGTCCGCGTGTCGAGCGGGATGCGGACCGCGGCGATCGAGCTGTCCAGCATCGCGAACGACATTCGGCTCATGGCCTCGGGACCGCGCACCGGCTTCGGCGAGCTGATCCTTCCCGCGGTGCAGCCCGGCTCGTCGATCATGCCGGGCAAGGTGAATCCGTCGGTCGCGGAGATGGTCGACCAGGTCTGCTACCAGGTGATCGGCAATGACACGACGGTCATGCTCGGGGCCCAGGCCGGGCAGCTCGAGCTCAACGTGATGATGCCGGGGATGAACTTCGCGCTCTGCTTCTCCGCGACGATCCTGGCGAACGCGACCCGGGTCTTCCGCCTCAGGTCGATCGACGGGATGAAGGTCGACGAGCAGCGGGCTAAGGAGCTCCTGGACTCGAGCCCCTCGCTCACCGTCACCGCGCTCGCACCGCACATCGGCTACGCGAAGGCCGCGGCGCTGGTAAAGCGCGCGCTCGCGGAGAAGCGGCCGCTGTTCGACGTCGCGCTCGAGGAGAAGGCCCTCCCCGAGGCGGACCTCAGGCGTGTGCTCGATCCGCTGCCGATGACCAAGGGTGGCGTGCAGAGCTGATCGGTCGGTTTCGCGCCACCGCCGTCGCTATCGTGCTCATCCTTGTTGGGCTGACGTTCGCCGGCCAGGGCCTGGGTCTGATCCGTGGTGCCCGTAGCTCGATGGTCGATGATCCGCTCTGGGTCGTCATCGGAGGCGCCGTCGCGGCGTTCGGATTCGTTGTGCTACGGGTCAGCCAGCGGAGGCCGCAGGCCTGACGAAGCGCGCGCTCACGCGGCGGCGTCCGCGGCGTCCGCGGCGGCCGGCGCGAGCGCGTTGCGCCGTGCGATCCGCCCGACGATCCGGCGCGTAAGTCCGTCCATCGCGGCGTACCCCGCGCCGATACCCGTCGGTGGATTTCCCGCGGGCAGCAGAAGACCGGGCAGGACCGGAGACCAGCGCCAGATGCCCCAGCCCGTGCCATACAGCTCGAGGGCCATGGTGAGGACGAAGCTGACCGCGTACAGCAACGGATAGCGGCCCCGGACGATGAACCGGACGAACACCGCCCAGGTCACGAACCCGAGCAGGTCCGGGAGCGGCGGACGGACGAGCCCCCACAGCATGTACACGGTCGCCCCGACGGTGACCGCGACGACGATGCGCTTCGCGTGCCGCTGCAAGAGCGGAAGGGATGTCGCTCGCAGCGCCGCGAGGTAGAAGAGCCCGTGGCCCGCGGGCACGAAGAGCGGGAGGTTGTCGAGCCGGTAGCGGTAGGCGCCCCAGACGAGCGATCCGATGACCTCCAGGAGCGTCGCCACGCAGACGAGCGTGATCACCTGGAGCCGCAGCGCGGGGGCTTGCAGCGCGAGCGCGACCGCAAGGAAGAGCCACGCCGAGGCCGAGAGCAGCAGCTGTTGCCCGGCGCTGCTCAGGCTGTCGAGCGGCAGCGCGACGAGCCAATACGCGGTGAACGCGCCGACGAAGGCGAGCGAGCCGCGGGTCCTCACTCGACGGTGATCGTTTTGATCTTGTCACCCACGGCGATCTTGTCCGCGACGTCCTGGCCGCTGATCACCTGACCAATGTTCGTGTACAGGTTGTTCAAATGCAGGCACTCGCCCGTGCAAATGAAAAATTGGCGGTCGGTTACTGATATTGATGTCGTTGGCTCGTGCCACCCCTACCGCGCCCTTGACGAATGGGAGGTCAGTCAACTCCGTCCGCTGTTGTCCGCCGCCACTCCCGGTACCTTCGGGATCGCCACCTTGCGCGACGAAGTTCGCGACGACGCGATGGAACGTGAGCCCGTCGTAGCAGCCGGACAGCGCCACGTTCGCGAAGTTGGTGACCGTGTTCGGCGCCTTGTCCGGCCGCAGCGCGATGGTGATCGTGCCGGCCTTCACGAGGGTGATGACGGCCTTGGAAGGCGCCTTCACGAGTGTCGCCGGTTTCACGATGCACGCGGCGGGCGCCGTGCTGCCGCAGGCGGACGCGATCATCGCGACCGCGGCGAGGAGCGTGAGCCCCTTCATCCGAGGGTGACCTTCTTGATCTTGTCGCCGATCCGGATCCCGTTGACGACGTCCTGACCGCTCGTGACCTGGCCGAAGTTCGTGTACTGGTTGTTCAGCCACGACGCGTCGGATTTCACGACGAAGAACTGGGCGTCGTTGTTGACCTTGCTGTCGGGTCCGCGCGCGATGCCCGCGGCGCCCTTCGAGAACGGCAGGTCATTCAGCTCGCTCGGCATCTTGCCGCCGCCGCGACCGGTGCCGTCGGGGTCGCCGCCCTGGACCACCCAGTCCTCGACGCGGTGGAACGTCTTGCCGTCGTAGAACCCGGCCTTGGCCTTGTCGACGAAGTTCGCGACGGTCGTGGGAGCCTTGTCGGTCCGCAGCGCGATAGTGAAGCTCCCGCCGCGCTCGAGCTCCACGGTGGCGTTCTGTTGATCGCTCGTGACGCACCTCCGTTCGTTCTGGTGCTTTCGACCATACTTGATGCCCCGATGCCCACCTATCAAGCGCCCCGCGGGATGCGGGATCTGCTCCCTGTGGAGGCCGCCGGTTTCGACCGGTTGCTCGCCGTGACGCTCGCGCGCGCCCTCCGCTACGGGTATCCGCGGATCGTCACGCCGGTCGTCGAGGATCGCGAGGTCTTCCTCCGCAGCGCCGGTGAGACGAGCGATACGGCGGGCAAAGAGATGTACGACGTCGTGCTGCATGGCGAGAGCGGCCTCGCGCTGCGCCCCGACGGCACCGCGCCGGTCGTGCGCGCCTACCTTGAGCACGGCTTGCATCGGGCCCCGCAGCCCGTCCGGTTCTCCTATTGGGAGCCGATGTTCCGCGGCCAGCGACCGCAGAAGCTCCGCTGGCGCCAGTTCTGGCAATGGGGTCTTGAGAACTTTGGCGCGCCGGATCCGGCCGCGGACATCGAGATCATCGAGTTCACGAATGGGCTCCTGGCCGACGTCGGC
This sequence comes from Candidatus Limnocylindria bacterium, assembly GCA_035937095.1. GTDB lineage: Bacteria > Chloroflexota > Limnocylindria > P2-11E > P2-11E > UBA4735. The sequence continues at coordinate 989 of DASYVN010000124.1, read as the reverse complement.
CTGACCGACCACGAGCTGAAGGTGAACACCATCGGCGACACCGCGTCGCGCCCCAAGGTGAAGGCCGCGCTCGTCGAGTACTTTTCGAAGTACCGCGATGAGCTGGACGCTGACTGCAAGCAGCGACTCGAGGGCAGCGTGCTCCGGATCTTCGACTGCAAGAACCCGCGGGACCGCGAGATCGCCGACGGCGCACCGAAGCTCCGCGAGCTCGTTTCCGACGAGGACCGCGCGCATTTCGCCGCCGTCACCGATGGGCTCGAGCGCCTTGGCATCCGGTACGTCGTCGACGACCGCAAGGTCCGCGGCTTCGACTACTACACGCGCACGGTCTTCGAGTTCATCCTCACGGACCCGGAGTTCACGAAGGCCGGTGACATCTCCGTCGCCGGTGGCGGGCGATATGACGGTCTCGTGCGCACGATGGGTGGGCCCGACGTGGCCGGCGTCGGCGTCGCCGGCGGCGTCGACGTGCTGTACTTCGCGTTGAAGAAACAGGGTGTGAAGATCGATGAGTCCGTCGATGCCGACGTGTACGTCCTCTCCGGCGAGCCCGACGACGGCGCCGATCGCCTGCAGCTGGCCACGCCGCTGCGTGAGGCGGGGTACCGCGTCGCGATCGACTACTCGAGGCGCTCGCTGGACAAGCAGCTGGAGAGCGCGGTGAAGCACGGCGCGAAGGTCGCGGTCATCCGCGGCACCGAGGCGTCCCGTGGGGGCAAGGTGATCGTGCGCGACCTCGTCGCGAAGGAGCAGCGGGTGACGCGTCTCGCGGCCGTCGTGGTCGAGGTCGGACGGCACGTGCCGAAGCGGCCGAAGCCCCGGCTCATCGACGAGCCGGGCGCTGCGGGCGAGACGCCGTTCCTCACGGACCCGAGGGACTAGCGATGCTCCGGACGCACACCTGCGGCGAGCTCACGCCCGCCGCGGCCGGTACGGTCGTGACCCTCGCCGGCTGGGTCCACCGCCGGCGCGACCTGGGCGGCCTC
>DASYVN010000123.1:0-29696 GCA_035937095.1 Candidatus Limnocylindria bacterium | reverse complement strand
CGTCGCGATGCTCGGTGCGGTGATCCTCGCGGCCACGCGCGGGACCGTGCTTCGTGACTTCACCAGCGATCAGGAGATCACCAACGCTGACGACGACGCGCTGGACGCGCGCTCCATCTAGCATCGCGCCGCTATCGCGGGCCGGGCCCGGCTTCGCCGGCCCCGGGCGAGCCCCGTTCAACGGATACCATCGGTCGGGATCGCATATGGCGATCGCGGAGGACGGATGAGCGATTTCTATCGCGCCTGGCTCGATGAGAGCAAGAAGCTCGAGGCGCGGATGGCGACGCCACCTGTCATCGCCCGCGGCAAGGAGCTCGAGTGGATCGAGACGCCGCAGGATGTGCGCGTCGCGATGCTCATCGGCGAGGCGAGCGGCTTCCCGACCCAGGGCACTGCGCTTTTGAAGTCGGAGATCCCCGCGGGCTGGCGGACCGGGAAGCATGCGCACGGCGAGGAGGCGATCCACATCCTCGCGGGCACAGGCTGCAGCATCATCGACGGCGCCCGCTACGACTGGAAGCCCGGTACGACGATCCACGTCCCGTACCGCGCGGCACATCAGCACGTCAACCTGGGGACCGAGACGGCCGTCTACATCTCGGCGGTGACGCAGGACCTCGACTTCGCGATGAAGCTCGGCCGCCTCGAGCAGCTCGAGGAGAAGGGACCCGACCGCGGCGAGCTCGCGACGCGCTACCCGGCCGAGAGCTCGCAGCTCGGCGCCGACGGCCGCCGCATCGCGCTCCATCTGGAGGACGCTATCGACGAGAAAGCGCGGCGCCTCTCAGGACATGCACACCCGAAAGGTGAGGGCAAGGGCGCCCACCGCCACGCCGGCATTTGGATCCTCATGGGCGGCAGCGAGAGCCCGAGCGACGAGACGAACGGCTTCCGCGCGAAGGCCGCGGCGATGACGAACATCTTCGAGGAAGCGCCGCACTCGGGCAGCCACAGGCACGCGCACACCGAAGCGATGCTCTACGTGCTCGAGGGCCGTGGCTATTCGGAGATCGACGGCAAGCGGTACGACTGGGAGGAAGGCGACGCCGTCCACGTGCCGCCGCGGATGACCGTGCACGAGCACTTCAACGATTCAGACGCGCGCACGCGAACGCTGCGCATCGAATTCGGCGTCCGCTTCTTCTACGAGGCGCTCTGGAGCGGGTACGAGAAGGTCCTGGACCCGGACAAGCTGCGGAGCGCGACCCTCACCTAGCTGAAGTCCGCCTAGCCGCGCGGCGCGCGGGAAAAGCCGCTACAAACCGCCCGGAATTGTCTACAGTGCCGTTCGGGTGAGTGAGAGCATCGCGACGTTCCGGACCATCCACGCGCGCGTCCGCCGCCGCCGCCACCCGCTCGCGCGGTGGTATCGCCGCAACGAGCGGACGGTGCTTGGCGTCGCGGGGGTCGTCTCATTCTTCCTGGCGTGGCAGGTCGGGGCCGCGGCCGGCTGGGTGGACCGGCTCTTTTTCAGCTCCCCGAGCGCGATCGTCTCGGCGGGAATCGCCGAAGTGCAGCTGCCGCGGTTCTGGAACGACGTCCGGGTTAGCGCGATCGAGATGATCGTCGGATTCACGATCGCCCTCGCGTTAGCGGTTCCGCTCGGCCTTGTCATCGGGTGGTACCGCCGGCTGTCGTACACATTCGATCCCTGGCTCAACTTCATCAACGCCCTCCCGCGGATCGCTCTCATCCCGCTGATCGTCCTCTGGGTCGGTCTCGGCGTGGAGATGAAGGTCCTCAGCGTCTTCCTGGGCGGCTTCTTCTCGATCATCGTGCCGACAGTCGAAGGCATCCGCACCGTCGATCGCCAGCTTCTGGAGGTCGCGCGCAGCTTCGGTGCGTCGCAGCGGCTCCTGTTCACTTCGCTTGTCGCGCCGGCGACCCTTCCGTTCATCGTGACCGGCGTCCGCATCGGCATCGGCCGGGCCCTGATCGGCGTGATCCTCGCTGAACTGTATGCGCAGACGGAGGGCCTGGGCGTGATGATCGACAAGGCAGCTGACAGCCTGCAGAGCGATCGCATGCTCTTCGGCGTCCTCATCTTCGCGCTCGTCGGGATCGTCACCACGGAGGGCGTTGGACGTCTCGAGCAGCACCTTCAGCGATGGCGCCCCAGTGCGGATCTCGAGGAGGGTGCCTGATGGTCCAGCGTGGCCTGGCCCTGAGCGCGCGCGGCATCAGGATGGAGTATCGAGACCGTTCGACCCGAACACCGCTGGTCGCCATCGAGCTCATGGACCTTGACGTCGCCGAAGGTGAGTTCGTGAGCCTCCTTGGCCCAAGCGGTTGCGGAAAATCGACCTTCCTCAAGCTCGTCAACGGTTTGATCCAGGCAACTGCCGGCGAGATCAAGCTGCAGCGCGTGGCAAAGGGCCGCGAGGACGCAATGGTCTTTCAGGACTCGGCGCTGTTCCCGTGGTACTCGGTCGTCGACAACGTGGCCTACGGTCTGGTCTGCGCGGGCGTCTCGCGCAAGGAGGCGCGCGACCGCGCGGCACCATTCATCGATCTCGTTGGCCTCCGTGGTTTCGGCGAGAAGTACCCATACCAGCTGTCTGGCGGCATGCAGCAACGCGCGAACCTCGCTCGCGCTTTGGCCGTCGACTCCGCGGTCCTCCTGATGGACGAGCCATTCGCGTCGCTTGACGCCCAGACCCGCGAGGAAATGCAGGCTGAGCTTCTGCGTATCTGGAACGCTGCGAAGAAGACGGTCGTCTTCGTTACGCATCAGATCGACGAGGCCGTGTACCTCTCCGACCGGGTGATCGTCATGGCGCCGCGACCAGGGCGCGTACTCGCGGACCTGACCATCGAGCTCCGCCGTCCACGCGAGCTCGCGGTCAAGCGCACACCGGCGTTCCAAGCCTATGTCGAGCAGATCTGGCAGCTCATCGCCGGCCGTCATCAGGAGCCGTCCAGCACCGAGCCTGCCGGTGCTCCACGGTGACCGCCGTCGCGGAGCCTCCGGTCCGCGGCGTGTGGCTACCGATCGGCCGCCTGACTCGGGCGGTGACGGCGACCGAGCGGCTCTGGTACGGCGTCGCCGGCTTCGTGGGGATCTCGCTCCTCTGGGAGGGTGCCGGCGATCTCGGCTTATTCCGTAAGTCCCTGCTCAGCACGCCCTCGCTCATCTGGAACGCAGCCGTGAAGGACTTCGGCTCCGGGATCATCTTGCCGCACATCACGACGAGCCTGATCGAGTTCGGTCTCGGTCTTCTCGTTGCGCTCGCCGTCGGCATTCCGCTCGGTCTGGCGATCGGGATGTTCAAGAGGCTCGATGCCTTCGTCAGCGTCCTGCTGTACGGGATCTATTCGACGCCAAAGGTCGCCATCGCGCCGCTGATCCTGCTCGTCTTCGGGATCGGCCTGGAGGCCAAGCTCGTCCTCGTGTTCCTGCTCACGATCTTCGCCGTCGTCGTAAGCACGCTGGCCGGTGTCCATTCGGTGGCCGAGCGTTACCTCGACATCACCCGCAGCTTCGGGGCGTCACGTTGGCTCGCCTTTCAGACGGTCGTCCTCCCTAGCACGCTCCCATTCATCCTCAGCGGCATCCGGATCGGGACCGGGCGGGCGCTCGTCGGCGTTGTCACCGCGGAGTTCCTCGCCGCGAACGAAGGGATCGGGTTCTATATCGGTTTCTACGGGTCGCTGCTGGACACGTCCCGGGTCATGCTGGGAGTCATCCTCCTCGGGGCGTTCGGCCTTGCGATCGGCGAGCTCGTCCGGCTGATCGAGCAACGGTTCGAGGTGTGGCGCCCCGAGATCCGTTGACGGCCGGCCTGCCCGACCGTTCGTCCGATCGCGCGCCGGCGCTCGTACTCCGGTGGACGCGAGCGACGTACGCCGGCAGCTTGCGAGCCGCCTGCTCGATAGAAGCTTCGACCGCCGTTCGTCCGGGTGCGTCGAACCAGTCGCGCTCGCGGACGGCGGCGTACCAGCGGCGGACCTTCTCGAGGTTCTGCTCGATCTCCTCGACTTCGCTCATCGTGAACCGCTTGCGGAAGGTCTCAAACTCGATCTCGGCGATGACCGTCCTCTCGCATTCCTCGGTGACCTTCCTGTACTGCTCACTCGCGAGATCACGGAAGCCGCGGATCATTCGCGCCTGCTGGTCGGCGGCCTGGTGCGGGAGCGCAAGGAGGTCAGCCGAGCCGCCCATCTCGTCGATCTTGTTTCGCACCTGCTCGAGTTCAGAGCGGGTCGCGCCAAGCCGTGGGAGCACGCATACGGACTGCTGGAGATACAGTGCGCCCAGACGCTTGAGCTCACGCCATACCCCGACGCGGTAGGCGGATCGATCGGATGGCACCCGGTACGCGAGCAGCCACCAGCCCACCGCGTTGCGGGCCACGGCAGACTTCCGTTGCGACTCCACCGCGATCCCTTCATCGGCCGTCTTGCGGCAGCGTAGCGAGTCCGCCATTGACTGGATCCGCAGCCGTTGGTACGGTAACAAACGTTACACGTAGCACATGCGACGGGCGGCGTGCGGGAGGATAGCCGATGCGTTGGGTCACGCAGGAACACGTTCAGGTGGGCCGAATGTGCGCAGCCTGGCTCATCGAGCGATTCGTCGACCCGGACGCGCAGATCGTTTTCGGCCCTAAGGTGCCGGCGGCCGAGGTAACGGACGGTACTCCGTTCCATCTTGAGGGCGGGGAATTCTCGAACCGGGACGGGCGGTCGACATTCGAGTGGATCGCCGATGCGTACGGCCTCTCCGAGAAGGACCCTGTTCTTGCTGCGCTGGGTCCGATCGTGCGGGCGGCTGACGAGATGCACGGTCCAATCCGGCGCGGTCTGTCCGCCCGAGAGGCGATGCCTCCGCACGCGCCGCTCGAGGCGGCCGGGCTCCACGCCGCGCTGCACGGAGCGGGTCACCTGGCCGCAGATGACGCGGATGCCGTCGCTCGATCGTCGGCGATCCTCGATGCGACCTATGCCGGACTTGGTCTCCGTGGGAAGGTGACGAGCCTGCACGAGCATCCGGCCGGGAAACCCCAGTGAACACCGGACACGCGGTCGCCGAAGCAGATCGTGGTCCCAGCGCCGCCCGGATGCCGGTCCCGGAGCTCGGGTGGGAGTTCCTCAAGATGGGCGCCACGGCCATCGGAGACACCGCCCCGCTCCTGGCCTTCATCGAGCGGGACCTCGTCGCGTCGCGCCGCGTGCTCACCCACGATGACGTGACCGAAGCGCTGACCTACACGAAGCTGCTGCCTGGATCCACGGTCGTGCAGATCGTCGCGTACCTCGGTCACAAGCTGGGCGGCTGGCCTGGGTCGGCCATCGCGACCCTCTGCTATCTGGTCCCCTCCGCGGCGTTGATGGTTCTGCTCGCGATCGGCTATGCGACGGTGCAGGCAGCGATCCCCGCCATGCGCTACGCGGTGAACGGCGTGACGGCGGCGGTCGTCGCGATCCTGGTTGCGACCGCGATCCGCTTCGCGCAGAAAACGATCGATCTGTCACGTCCGGTCGCGGTCGCGATCGCCGTGATCGCTGTTGTCGCGGCGCTTGCCGGCGCGAACGTCGCGTTCGTCATGGTCGGCGCCGGACTATTGGGGATCGCACTCAGACGCACGGATCTGATCGGAATTGGAAAGTCGAAGGCAGACGCGTGATCGAGCTCTTCTGGCGCTTCGCCCTGATCAGCGCGCTCGCGTTCGGCGGCGGCCAGGCTGTCCTGCCGCTCGTCGAGCACACCGCGGTCCAAGACACCGGCTGGGTCAGCGCGCAAGACTTCTCCAGTGCGCTCGCGTTCAGTTACGTGACGCCGGGCCCGGTCCTCATTCTCGCCACCTTCATCGGGTACCGGGCGGCTGGGTTCGGGGGCGCCGTTGCGGCCACGCTCGGAGCGTTCTTGATCCCGTGGCTGTTGGCGACCGCCGCGGCCCAGCTCCTGCGCCCGTATGTTCGCCATCCCGTCCTTGCCGCGTTCGGCCGCGCTGCAGGCGCCGCGGTCGTCGGACTCCTCTTCTTCACGGCCCTGATCATCGCCCGTGAGTCGGTGACGGCCTGGCCGTACGTGGCGATCGTGGTGCTTGCGTTCCCGTTCGCGCGGCTTCGGCGCGTCCACCCGTTCTTCGTCCTCGCGGGTGGCGCGGTCGCGGGAACGGCGGCGGGTCTACTGGGATTGGTCGGTTGAACGGGACGGGCTAGTTGAAGGCGCTCCCGCCATCCACGAGGAGCGTCTGCCCGGTCATGAAGGCGCTGTCGTCGGACATGAGGAACGCGATCGTCCCCACGAGATCGGCCGGCCGCTCGACCCGCGGCAGGCAGCGGACCTTGACCGGAGCCTCACGCATCGCGATGGTCTCCTCGTTCGGCTCCTCCTCGCTCAGCGTGCTGCCCGGACACACGACGTTGACCCGGATCCAGCTTGCGCCAAGCTCTTTCGCGAGCGTGCGGCTGAAGCCGATGAGGGCGCTCTTCGAAGCGACGTAGTGCGCGCGCGTCGGGACGCCGCGGAAGACCGTGCTCGACGCGATGTTCACGATGCTGCCGCCACCTGCGGCCTTGAGGTGGGGAAGTACCGCCTTGCAGCCATACCAAGCGGCTTTCGTATTGAGCCGGAACGACTCGTCCCACTCGGCATCGGGGATGTCCTCGAAGTTGCAGCGCGTGATCGGGATGACATTGAGCATCCCCGCGTTATTGACGAGGCCATTCACCGTGCCGAATTCCTTTGCCGTGCGGTCCGCGGCACGCTTGAACGCCGCGAAGTCGCGGACGTCCGTCTCGATCGCGATCGCCTTGCACCCCGACGCGCGGATACCAGCGGCGACCTCCTCGTTGCGCTTTGCGTCGATGTCGAGCAACGCGACGTTCGCGCCCTCGGACGCGAGCTTCTCGCTGTACGCCCGCCCGATGCCGTGGGCGGCCCCGCTGACGATGACGGTCTTCCCAGCCAGTCGCATCGGTGTTCCCTCTTTCATCTCGCGTGCCGCCGACCCGCGGTGCGGTCGGTCACGGTGTCCGCGGAGGCTCTCATCGGACGCTCGCTTGCCGACGCGTCGCGCAGGTAGCGCCGGATGAGGATCGCCACGCGGCGGTAGTGGCTCGCGAGCTGCGCGGCGGCGCCATCCGCATCGCCGGCCCGGATCGCCTCGAAGAAGCGCCCGTGGTGCTCGGGTGCGTGCTGGAGCGTCGGCCAGCGCAGCGACCGCGCGATCTCCTGGCGAAGCCGCGCGATCAATGCCCCGAGCCGGGGTCGTCCCGTGATCGAGTACAGCCTGCTGTAGAAGCGCTCGCGCGCGGCAAGCTGTTCGTCGCCCGACGAGGCCGCCACCATCTCGGCGTAGAGCCCTTCGAGGACCTGCAGATCCTCGTCGGTGATGAGCGGCACCGCGAGCCGGACCGCGTGGCTTTCGAGCAGGATGCGGAGGTCGTAGACCTCCTCGATGTCGTCCGCGTCGAGCTCGGTCACGCTGAACCCGCGGCGCGGCATCGAGGTGACGAGACCCTCGTACTCGAGCGCGCGCAATGCCTCGCGCACGGGGATCCGGCTGGTGCCGAAGAGCTCGGCGAGCTTCTCCTGCCGCAGCCGCGTTCCGGGTGGCAGGGCCGCGGCGAGGATCGCCTCGCGAAGTGAGCTCAGGACGAGGTCCTGTGCTGTGAGATCGTTCGCGGCGTTGGTCCTGATGATGCGATCGAGCTGCGCCCCGCGAGCATCGGCGGTCGCGTGCCCGATGGGCGTGACCTTCTCGCTCATGTCCCCCGACCCTCCGTCGCCTCCGCGACCGGCGCGACGCTCCATTAATAGGAGCGCTTCCGCGCACGCCGGTAGATTGTATGCAAGAAGCGTGAGATGGAAGACGAGATGAACGCCATGCGAGCGTCGCGCTGAGCGGCCGCTCCATCGCCGCACGGCTCGGCCCATTCGGCCACCGCGCCTTCGCGGTCTATTGGACCGGCGGGATGCTCTCGAACATCGGCACCTGGGTCCAGAACGTGGCGGGCTCGGTCTTCGTCTACGACCTCACCGGATCCGCATTCGCTGTTGGCGTGCTGAACTTCGCGACGTTCCTGCCGATCCTCCTCTTCTCCGTCACCGGCGGCGTTCTGTCAGATCGCTTCGATCGCCGGATGATCGTCAGTGCGAGCCAGATGGCATCGCTCCTTGTCGCCTCCTCGCTCGCCGTGACAGTCGCGACCGGCGGGGCCACGGAGCTCCAGGTGATCGTGACGGCCTTCCTGCTGCAGACCTCTTGGAGCATCGCGAAGCCATCGATGATCGCGATCCTACCAGCGCTCGTACCGCGGGCGCTGCTGGCCGAGGCCGTCGGCCTGAACACGCTGCAGTTCATCACCGGCCAGATCGGCGGGCCCATTCTCACGACCGTCGTACTCGCGACCGGCGGGTACGCGTGGGCGTTCGCGATCAACGCGGCGACGTTCGTCGGGCCGATCCTGGCGATGGCGTACCTCTACCGCCGCGACCTCGGCCGCGGCGTGTCGCGCGAGGTGACGCGGGTCGGCGCTGCGGTCGCTCGCCTCAGCCTGGGCGCCTACGTGCGGGCCCAGCCGTGGGTCGTGTCCGCGCTGCTCGCGGTCATCTCGACCAGCGCGATACTCGAGGTGGTCCGCACGAACGCGCCCGTGATCGTCGCGCAGCGACTGGGCCTACCGAGCACGGAGACGGGTCTCATCATCGCTGCGCAGAGCGCGGGTTCGGCATTGGGATTGCTCGCCTTCATCCCGCTCCGCCGCTGGGACATCTCTCGAAAGTTTCCGGCGATCGGGCTCGTGTTGCAGGCAGCGGGTCTCGGCATCACGAGCATCGCGACGACCCTGCCTCTGGCCGCGATCGGCGTCGGGGCCATCGGGATGGGCTTTTCCTTCTGCTTCCCGATCGTGACCGGCGTCCTGCAGACCGAGGTGCCTGACGTGATCCGTGGGCGTCTCATGTCGATCCACCAGATGGCTCACCTCGGCAACCGCCCATTCACCGCACTCGCTGCGGGCGCGATCGCCGCGACCTTCGGGGTGCCGGCGGCGTGCATCACCGGCCTGGCGCTGGTGCCGCTGGGGCTCATCGCTGTGCGCAACACCTGGCGGGGCCTCGACGTGTCGGCTGGGCCGGTACCTGTGGTGGCTCCATCCAGCTGATGGGTCCACGAGTGAGTGTCGACACCGAGCTGTGCATCGGCTCTGCCGAGTGCGTGCGGCTCCTTCCGCATGCATTTCGTATCGACGAATCGGTCGGCGTTGCCGTACCGCTGGAGGGCGCCGAGACCGCGGACCATACACTCCTCGTCCGCGCGCGCAGTAACTGCCCGACCCACGCGATCGCGATCGACGACGAGGACGGTGGACCCGCACCCGAGGAGGCGAGCCCATGACCGACGCCGGTCTCCTGACGTCGCACCCCGCGACGATCGTGTTCGACCGCTACGAGGACATTCGTGCCGCGTTGTTCGATCCGAACCTCTCGCGGAGCTTCGACAAGCGCTCGTACGAGGACGGCAACATCCGGAACGGCATCGTGAGCATCGCGCACGGCGCAACGCACCGCGCCCGCCGGCGGATCGAGAACACCCAGTTCCGCGCGGATGTCCTTCGGCTGTACGAGCGCGAGCTCTTTCCGCCCGTCATGGACCAGTTGCTCGACGTCCTCCTGGACGCCGACGAGGTCGATCTGTTCCCGGTCGGCGAGCTCCTCAGCGTCGTGCTCGCGGCCCGGCGCGCCGGCATCGACCACACGCCTGGCGCGCTCGATCAGCTGCGCTCCCTCGTTCATCACATCGACGTGTTCTCGCAGGGGAGCGCGATCCTTGACGCGAAGGATCCGGATGCCGTGCGCGCGCTCGTTCGAACGTCGTACGCGGAGTTCGAGCGCGATTTCGCGCGCCCGTCCTGGGCGCGGCGCGCGGCGCTCATCGAGCGCGTCGAGCGCGGCGAGGCAGGGGAGGACACGCTTCCGCAGGACATCCTCACCGTCCTGCTTCTGCACCGATCGGATCCGTCGCTCGAGCTCGACGACGATGGCCGTATCGTGCGGGAGGTCGCCACCTACCTACAGGGCGGCACGCACACCAGCGCGCAGACGCTCGTGAACGCGCTGGATCTGATGTTCGTCGCCAGCGGAGGGATCGCGCTGGTCGAGCGCACCTCGTCGGACACCCTCTTCGCGCAGCGGGTGGTCCAGGAGACGCTCCGGCTGCGGCCGACGACGCCCAAGATGAAGCGTCGCGCAGAGGAGAACACTCGCGTTGCGGGAACGTCGATCCCGAAGGACGCGCTCGTGATCCTCGACGTCGTGGCCGGCAACCGCGACCCCAAGCTGTTCGGCGAGCGCCCCGGGGAGTTCGACGCTGACCGGATCGTGGATCCGGGCGTGAGCCGCTGGGGGCTCTCGTTCGGCGCCGGTCCGCACCAGTGCCCGGGACGCTCGGTCGGCGGCGGCTTCCCGGTCCCTGGCACATTCGAGGTCGATGACGACCACGTGTACGGCCTGGTCGCGCTCGAGCTCCAGGCCGTCGCGCGCCGCGGGGTCCGCCCCGATCGCCAGCGTCCGCCCGAGCGCGACAGGCGCACAGATCGCTTCACGCGCTGGTCGCATTACCCGGTCCGCTTCGAGCGACGCGCCCGCACCTGAGCTCCCTGAGGCCCTCGACCTCCGTGCTACGCTGATCCCAGCCGCTACCCCTCCCCCCAGGGGGTGGGGGTGCGCTGAGGAGACATGACCTGAAGACCGACAAGACCGAGCTCGACTCCCGGCTCGCCTCGATCGAAGGCCACATCAAGGGGATCCGCAAGATGGTCCAGGACGACACGTACTGCGTCGACGTGCTGAAGCAGACGTTCGCCGTCGAGCGCGCGCTGCAGAAGTTCGAGGCCGAGATGCTCCGTGGCCACCTTTCGACCTGCGTGCCGACCGGCTTCAAGCAGGGGCGCAACGACGCGATGATCGAGGAGCTCGGCGAGCTCTTCTCCCTGGCCCGCAAGTGACCGCTGTCGAAGCCCCCGCGAAGCGCGAGCTCGCGATCACCGGCATGACCTGCGCGTCCTGCGTGCGCTCGGTCGAGACCGCGCTCGCGAGCGTCGCCGGCGTCGAATCGGCCGAGGTGAATCTCGCGAACGAGCGCGCCACCGTCCGGCTCGAGGCGTCGGGCGCCGAGCTCGGTGCCCTCGTTCACGCGGTGGAGCGCGCCGGCTATGGCGCACTGGTGATCCCCGAGGGCGATGCCGCTCGTGCGGCGGCCGCCCTGGACGAGCGTGCGTTGCGGCTGCGCTACGTCGCGTCCCTGCGTCGCCGGCTCATCGTCGCGGGTGTTCTCGCCGCGGTCGCGGTCGGGCTCTCCATGGCCGCGCACTTCATCCCGGAGCTCGAGCACGCCGACTGGCGCGCGTACGCACTCTTCCTGCTCGCGACGCCAGTGCAGCTCTGGGCCGGTTCCGTTTTCTACCGCGCCGCGTGGAACGCGGCCCGGCACGGGACCACCAACATGAACACGCTCATCGCCCTGGGCACGACCGCCGCGTACGGACTGTCGGTGGCCGCGACGTTCCTGCCCGCCCTCTTCTACGCCAACGGCCTGGAGCCCCACGCAAGCCTCTACTACGAGACGTCGAGCGCGATCATCGCGCTCGTCCTGGCCGGGCGGTTCATGGAGGCGCGGGCCCGCGCGCACACCGGTGACGCGATCCGCGGGCTGCTCGCGCTCGGCGCGAAGACCGCGCGCGTCCGCCGCCCGGGCGGCCTCGAGGAGGACGTGCCGATCGAGCGGCTCGCGGTCGGCGACGTCGTGCTCGTCCGTCCCGGGGAGACCATCGCGGCGGACGGGCTCGTGCTCGCCGGATCGTCCGCGGTCGACGAATCCATGCTTACCGGTGAGTCCATGCCGGTGGAGAAGGCCGCCGGCGACGAGGTGACCGGGGGCACGCTGAACACGACCGGCGCGCTGCGCGTCCGCGCGATGCGGGTCGGCACGGACACGACGCTCGCCCAGATCGTGCGACTGGTCGAGGATGCCCAGGGCTCCAAGGCGCCGATCCAGCGTCTGGTCGACCAGGTCGCGGCCGTCTTCGTGCCGATCGTGTTCGGCATCGCCGGGCTCGCCTTCGCCGCGTGGACCGTGCTCGGCCCGGCACCCGCCCTGACCCATGCGTTCACCGCATTCGTGGCCGTCCTCATCATCGCCTGCCCCTGCGCGCTCGGGCTCGCGACGCCCACCGCGATCATGGTCGGCACCGGCCGCGGCGCGGCACGCGGGATCCTGATCAAGAGCGCGCAGGCCCTCGAGGCCGCGAGGACGATCGACACGGTCGCTTTCGACAAGACCGGGACGCTCACCGTCGGACGGCCGGCGGTCACCGATCTCCTCGTGTGTGCCGACGTCGGTGAGGATGAGGCCCTTCGACTGATCGCGAGCGCGGAGCTGCGCTCCGAGCATCCGCTCGCGGGCGCGGTGCTCGAGGCGGCGCGGGCCAAGGCGCTCGTCCCCACCGAGCCGGATCGGTTCGAGTCGTTCCCGGGCCAGGGCGTCCACGCCGTCGTCCTGGGCCACGACATCTACGTCGGCAACCGTTCGTTCGCTGCGGCGCACGGCTTCGCCGACATTGGCGACGGCCTGCTGGCCCACCACGAGACCGCGGGGAAGACGCCGTTGATCGCGACGATGGACGGGCGGCCGCTCGCCATCCTCGCGCTAGCGGACGTACCGCGTGCGGCGGCCGCGGACGCCGTCCAGGAGCTCAGGCGCATGGGACTGCGCACCCTGCTCGTCTCCGGCGACACGCGGCGCACCGCCCTGGCGGTCGCCCGCACCCTGGGGATCGACGAGGTCCGCGCGGAGGTCCGTCCCGACGGCAAGGCCGCCATCGTGGCCGAGCTGCAGCGAGCCGGTCGCAGGGTCGCGATGGTCGGCGACGGCGTGAACGACGCGCCGGCGCTCGCGCAGGCGGACCTGGGCATCGCCATCGGCAGCGGCACGGACGTGGCGATCGCCTCAGCCGGCATCATCCTCGTCGGCGGCGACCCTCGGGGCGTCGCGCGCGCGCTGCGTCTGTCCCGCAAGACCGTGGGGACGATCCACACGAACCTGTTCTGGGCGTTCTTCTACAACGTCGCGCTCATCCCGCTGGCCGCCGGCGCGCTGTTCCCGTTCTTCGGGATCCTGCTCTCGCCGATCTTCGCTGCCGGCGCGATGGCCATCTCATCGGTGACCGTGGTGACGAACTCGCTGCGCCTTCGACGGGCGACAATTGACGGCTGACGCTGAAAGGACGGGCGAGATGAATCCGACGAAGATGCTGGATCCGGTCTGCGACATGATCGTCGAGCTCGACGAAGCTCGCGACCAGGGCCTGACGATGGAGATGGGTGACCGGCAGTACGCGTTCTGCGCGCAGGGCTGCCTGGTGAAGTTCGCCAAGTCACCGCAGCTGTACATCCCCAAGGTCGATGCCTGGCTCGCGGCCCGGGAGCGGGGAGAGCACACCGACACGCAGATGCACGCCCACTCCGCTGAGCTGCCGGCGATCGATCACGGGATGCGCGAGTGGTATGCCTCCTGCCGCTGCTGCCTCAGCGACGCCTATCCGAAGGTCGTCGAGCACCTCGACGCCGAGAAGGCGCGGTCGGCGGCGCCGTAGCGCCGCGCTAGCGTGGCGCGGTCCACTCCCGGATGAGCTCGGTGCTGCGCTCGGGTCGCTGCCAGAAGTAGCCGTGGGCGGTGTCCTCGACCGTCCGCAGCTGGGCGTTCGGCAGATGGTCCAGGAGGTAGACGGATTGCTCGGTGTGCGAGCCGGTGCCCATGACCTGGGTGTCCCGGTCGCCGATGAGGACGAGCGATGCCATGGTGAGCTCGGCCAGCCGGTCGGCCGTCTGGTGCTCCTGCCGGGCGACCACGTGGCGCAGGTACCCTTCGAGATCGGGCCGATGCTCCCAGAACAGCCGGAAGAGACGCTCGACGCGTTCCGGATGTGCGGCCACGAATTCGGGCGTGAAGAACGTGGCCGCGAGGTGCTCGCGCATGTAGCGCTCGTACCCGAGCTCGATGAGCCCCTTCGCGGTGTGGACCGGGATGCCCCTCGTGACCAGACGGTCGTCGCGGAACTGCCCCGGCCCGGTCGCCGCGAGGATCAGGGTGCGCACACGGTCGGGACGCTCGAGCGCGATCCACTGGGCCACGCGGCCACCCATTGAATGCCCGAGCACGTGCGCCGCAGGGAGGCCGAGCGCGTCCATGAGCCCGACCGCATCGCGCGCGAAAAGACGTGTCGAGAGGCGCTCCGCCGTCACTGGCGTGGAGCCGGTGCCGCGGTGATCGAAGGTCAGGACGGTGTGCTGCCGCGCGAGCGGCCCGACGAGGTCGTCGTCCCAGGTCGCCCCGGGGAATCCGGTGCCGGCGATGAGCACCAGCGGTGGCCCGTCGCCGCGGAGCGCGTAGGCGATCGGCACGCCGCCGACGTCGACGTTCATGTGGCCCGCCGGATCGTAGACAATATGCGCCCCCGCGCGTACATTTCGCCGAACACCTGCGCCGACGGTGGGGCCGAGCGCAGGGATCGGATGAGGAGGCGGTTGTCCATGTTCGGTCGCAGCAAGATCCTCGCTACGGTCATCGCCGGCAGCGTGGTCATCGCGGCCTGTAGCGGCGCGTCGACCGGACCCGCAGCGTCCGCGACGGCGGCGACCACGCTGGCGGCCGGCCAGCTGCCGGCGCCGGAGCTCACCAAAATCCGGATCGGGATCAGCGCCCCGAGCGAACCGGTCCAGTTCGCCGCGACGCTCGCCGAGCGGCTGGGTCTCTACAAGAAATACGGCATCACGACCGTGGAGATTACCGGCTTCGAAGGTGACGGCAAGGCCGTTCAAGCGCTGGTCGCCGGCCAGCTCGACCTGTTCGTCGGCGGCGCCTCGTCCGCGGTCAACTCGGCCGTAACCGACACGCCGTTCAAGGTCGTCTCGATGAACGGATTACTTCTGACTGACGGTCTCTGGTGCACAGCCAACATCAAGACGCCGACGGACGTGAGGGGCAAGACGGTCGCAATCAGCACCTTCGGCGGTACGTCTCACGGCGCCTCGCTGCTCGGCCTGCAGGCGATCGGCCTCACGTCCAAGGACGCCGTCATCACGCAGGTGGGTGGCGAGTCGTCGCGAATCGCCGCCTTGAAGGGCGGATCCGTCGGATGTGGGATGGTCGACATGGCGAAGGAGGCGGACCTGCGCGCCGCCGGCCTGAATCTCCTCACCGACCTGGCCAAGGCGAAGGTGCAATGGGGCCGCAGCGGCCTGCAGGCGCGCACGGACTTCATCGCGAAGAATCCGAACACCGTGCTCGTCGTCGTGGCGGCCGGACTCGAGGCCCAGAACTCGATGTGGGCCGACCCGACGACGGCCGCCGCGAAGTTCGCTGAGTACGCTCAGCTGAAACCCGATGACGCGACCAAGGCGATCAATGACTTCATCAAGATCGGCGACCGCTCGATGCAGTTCGACGCCGATGCGTTCAAGGCGCCCCGGGACGTGCTCGCGGCGGTGAACCCGGCGGTGGCCAATGTCGACGTTACCAAGGCTTTCGACCTCACCTTCCTCAACAAGCTGAAGGACGGTGGCTTTTACGCGAAGAACAACATCCCGCTGAACTGAGCCTGGCACAGCGTGCGTAGCGGATGCCCCCGCGGCTAACGCCGCGGGGGCATCCTGATTCACGGTATCGCGCGAACCGACTCAGCAGGGAGAAGGAGACCGACACATGGCGACTCGATTCGGCCTGCTCATCCCGCATTTCGGCGTGGAGGCGGACCAGGACCTGTTGATCAAGGGCGCCCAATTGGCCGACCGGCTTGGGTTCGACTCGCTGTGGGTACGCGATCACCTCGTCTTCCACCCGCACGGGATGGAGGGCACCGACCGGACGTTCATCGAGCCGTTCGTCGCGCTCACGTACCTGGCGTCGGTCACCGAGCGCATCGGTCTCGGCGCCGCCACGATCATCCCGTTCCGCAATCCCCTGCACCTGGCGTACAGCGTGGCATCGATGTCCTGGATGACGCGCCGCCCCTTCGATCTCGGGATCGGGTCGGGCAACTTCCAGCACGAGTTCGACGTGATCGGGCAGGGCTCCGTCGACCGGGTGGCGATGATGAAGGAACACGTCCTTATCGCCCGGAAGCTCTGGGCCGGCGAGACCGTTGAGTGGCACAGCGAGCTCTACAACTTCGCCGACGTGGACCTCAAGCCGCAGCCCGTTCACCCGGTGCCGGTGTGGTGGGGTGGGGCGACACCTGCGTCCGCACGGCTCGCCGTGGACTTCTGCGAAGGCTGGATCCCCGGTCGCATCACGTTCCCGACATACGAGGCGCGTGTCGCCAAGATCCGCGAGATGTGCACAAAGCAGGGGAAGCCGATGATCATGACCGGCGCGGTGCCGGTAACGAGCATCGACACCACCACGAAGGCGGCGATCGACCGGATGAACGTGCCCGGCCTGATCAAGAACGCGAACGCCCAGAAGTTCTGGCTGAAGCCGGAGTCCGGTGAGTTCACCAAGATCGAGGAGCTCGACGGATCGATCCTGGCCGGGACGCCGGACGACATCGTCCGTGGCATCCAGCGCTACCAGGAGATCGGGTGTGACCTGCTCGTGTTCGACTTCCGGATGCGCTTCCCCGACTGGCTCGAGCAGATCGAGACGCTCGCGCGCGACGTCTTGCCGCGCGTCTCGGGTCGCGAGCCCGCGCTGAGGCACTAGCCATGAAGACGACGACCACGACCCAGGTGACCCACTACGAGATCCAGAAGAGGCGGCGCGAGTCGCTTCTGGACGAGTGGAAGGGGTACCACAAGACCGTCATCAAGCGGAGCGACGTCGTGCTGCACGACGTTCCGAGCCGGCGGATGCGCAGCGGCGTCTACGCGGGCTTCGACGGCGACCGGCCGACGAAGAACCTCGACGCGACGCTCCACGAGCTCCCAGCGCACACCACGACCACGATCCACCGCCATTCCTGGGACGCCATCGAATTCATCGAATCCGGTACCGGCTGGACCGAGATCGACGGCCAGCGCGTCGACTGGAGACCCTGGGACACGCTGCACCTCCCGAGCTGGGCGTGGCACCGCCACGGCAACGACGGCGATACGCCCGCCGCCTTCCACACCTGGAGCGTGCAGCCGATGCTCGAGCAGTTCGGCGTCGCGCTCCTTGAGGACGGCGGCGACACGCCGGTCGCGAAGCTGCCGCCGCGACCGCGCCAGATCACGCCCATCGAGGGCAGCGACCCGCTCGCCCGCCGGACCCAGCGCCTTGCGCAGCAGTGGGCCGGCACCGAGAGCGCGCGCCTCATCACTCGCTTCGATGACGTCCGCGGCCTCATCACCAAGCGCGGCGCCCGAAGCCTGTTCCTCGTCGACAAGTCCATCGGCTACCACACCGCGGGTCTCAGCGCGGTGATGCACGAGCTCGCGCCTGGCCTCTACCAATCGCGCCACCGGCACGGCGGCGAGGCCTGGCTCTACGTGGTCTCGGGTCGCGGTCACAGCGAGGTCGACGGGCAGAGTCATGAGTGGGAGGCGGGCGACCTCATCGTCGTCGACCACTGGGCCTGGCACCAGCACTTCAACGACGACAACTCGAAGACCGCGCGGCTCATCCGCGTCCACAACTTCGACGCCCTCTACGACATGATGCGGATCCTCCTCGATCCGCTGAACCTGTTCGAAGAGCTCCCCGAGCTCGACGCGCCGGATCTGTCGGGGGTCAGCTGGCCCGATCACTTCGACGGGCGTCCCGGGGCCTAGCCATGCCGGTTGTCCAGGTACCGCCCGGGATCGAGGGGATCGTCTCCCTCACCGAGCTTCCCGATCCCGCGTGGACCGACCGTTGGGACCGGATCGTCGTCGCGCCGGAGCTGAAGGAACGGCTCGTCAGCTTTGTCCTCTTCTCGCTGAAGCATAGGGTCACGGTCAGCGGGGTCGGGCTGCCGATCCACGGCCTCGTCGTCCTCGCCGGTCCACCCGGGACCGGCAAGACCACGCTCGCCGGCGGCCTCGCCGATCAGGCTGCCCGACTGCTCGGGGAGCAGATCCTCTTCGCGGAGATCGACCCTCATTCGTTCCCGAGCCAGATGCTGGGCGAGAGTCAGCGCGCCGTGGCGCGGCTGTTCGAGCGCACGCTCCCGGACCTCGCAAGGCGTGGACGGCCGACGATCGTCCTCTTGGACGAGGTCGAGTCGCTGGCGGTCTCACGCACCGGCGCGTCGCTCGAGACGAACCCCGTCGACGTCCACCGCGCCACCGACGCCGTTCTCGCGGGCGTCGACCACGTCGCGCGCACGTGTCCGAACGTGACATTCGTGGCGACGACGAATCACGCGGCTGGCGTGGACGTGGCGTTCTTGTCGCGCGCCGACCTCATCGAGGAGATCGGCCTCCCCGGACCTCTGGCCATCGTCCAGATCCTGACGGATGCGATCGGCGAGCTCGTGCCGCGCGATCGCATCGACGCTCCCGCGCTGGGCGCCCTCGCCGCCGACTGCGTGAAGCGGTCCTTGGATGCGCGCCAGGTTCGCAAGCTCGTGCTGCGCGCTGCCTGCTCGAGTCGCGAGCTCGCGCTCGCACCGGAGCGGTTGACGGTCGCGGATGTCGCCGCGGTCTTGCGAGCCGCCGGTCCCGCCGGGCGCATCACATGAGCGCCGTCGCGGCGGAACAGGCCCTCGCACCCGCGCGGCCCGTCATTCCAAGGGAATCATTCCTGCTCGCCGGGTCGCTCTTCCTGATCGTGTCCGCGACGAACATCATGACGCCCCTCCTTCCCGACATCCGCAACGACTTCGGCGTGAGCATCGCCACGGCGGGGGTGATCGTCGGCTCCTTCGGGCTCGCGAGGCTCCTGATCGATCTTCCGGCCGGGCTCGTGTCGGACCGCATCGGCCACCGGCGGATCAGCGCTGCGGCCCTGGTGCTCCTGTCGATCTCCTGCCTCGTCGGCCTGAACGCGGGCACCGTCGAGATGCTGATCGCCGCTCGCGTCGGGTCGGGCCTTGCGGTCGGGATCCTCGCGACCGTGATCCTCTCCTCGTTGAGCGCGACGGCGACGACGACGAATCGCGGCAAGGTCATGAGCCTGTTCCATGTCGCGAACAACGTCGGGATCGCCGCATACCCCCTCATCGGTGGCGTCGTCGGCGCGCTGCTCGGTTGGCGGGCGACGTTCGCGGTCACGCTGGCCCTCATCGTCATCGCCGCGGCCATCCTGCTGCCGGTCCTCATGCGGATCCATCCGCACGGATCGTCCGCCCCGCGCGCGTCGCTGGGCGACGCTCGCGTTCTTCATGGTCGCGAGCGCGCGGTGGCGATCGCCGCCACGAACCTCGGCGTGGTCGCCAACATGATCAATCGCCACGGCTTCCGGAACACGATCCTGCCGCTGTACGCGGCCACGGCCCTCGGCCTCGGTGGCATCTCGATCGCGACCGCGATCGCGCTGATGTCGATCACCGGGCTGCTCGTCGCGACGCCCGGCGGCATGCTGGGCGACCGGGTCGGACGGCGCCGCATCATCACCGCGGGCCTCGCCGCGATCGCCGCGGGAGATCTGGTGTTCCTGTTCACGCACGATCTCGTCACATTCCTGCTGGCCGCGGCGCTCATCGGGTTCGGCGACTTCTTCTCGAGCTCCCAGACCGCCCTCCTCTCGGAGATCGTTCCCCCGGACCTGCGGACGAAGGTCCTCGGCACGTACCGGTTCTCGGCGGATCTCGGCGCGTTCATCGGTCCGGTGGCCCTCGCCGCTGTCATGGACCTGATCAGCGCGCAGGCGGCCATCATCGTCGCGGCGGCCGTCCTGCTCTTCGCGTCGCTCATCGCACGCCTCGGTGTTCCGCGGACCGTCGACCTCGCGTGAAGGGAGCGATCAGATGACCCCCGACGACGTCGTCGCCCGCATCGATCCGCAGGAGGTCGTCGACCTCGCGCTGGCGCTCGGCAACATCGATAGCCCGACTGGGAGCGAGGGACCGGCGGGCCAGTTCGTCTACGACTGGCTTGAGCGCAGCGGTTTCGCGCCACGCAAGTTCGCGATGATCCCCGAGCGGTTCAACGTCGCCGCCTGGCTCAACGGCTTGGGTGGGGGCTACAGCCTCATCTACAACGCTCACCTCGACACGACCCTCCGGCGCGACGCGGTGTGGTCGGCGAAGGATCCGAACGACCCGCTGTACCACTCCGCCTGGGTGGAGGGGGACGATATCTACGGCGACGGCGTCGTCAACGACAAGGGCCCGATGGCCGCGTTCCTCGTGGCCGCGAAGGCCATCAAGGACTCGGGCGTTCGCCTAAAGGGAGACCTCATCGTGAGCGCGGTTGCCGGCGAGATCTCGCGCGAGCCGATCGAGGAGTGGCAGGGTCCGCTGTACCTTTCGAAGGATCTCGGCGTCCACTTCATGGTGACCCACGGAGCGGTCGCCGACTACGCGCTCGTGGCCGAGGGCACCGGCTTCGGCATCGTCGGCATCGAGCCGGGCAAAGCCCATTTCAAGGTGACCATCCACACCGATACGCCGCGCTACTACACGCCGTACCTGCCGCGCCCGACCGGGCTTGCCGACGCGCCGAACGCCATCGTCCGGGCCGCCGCGGTCATCGCCACGTTCGAGGAGTGGGCCTATGGCTACCAACAGCGGAACACGTACCGCGGGCCGACCGGGACGATCGTCCCGAAGGCCAGCGTCAACGCGATCCGGTCCGGGTATCCGTTCAACCTGACGAGCGCTCCGCAGATCTGCTCGTTCTACGTCGACACGCGGATCCTCCCCGGGGCGAACCCGATGGATGTCCGTGACGAGCTGCGGGGCGTCCTGCGCGGGGCGGGCGTCGAGGGCACCGTCGAGCTGTTCCTCTACCGGCCGGGCTTCGAGGCCAAGGGCGCGGAGCGGCTCATCGAGACCGTGCGGCGCTGCCACGGCCAGACCTTCTCCACGCCGCCCGCCATCGTCGGCGAGCCGGTCACGAGCATGTGGCGCGACACGAACGCGTTCAACGAGCTCGGCATCCCGGCGATCAGCTACGCCCCGCGCGCCACCAGTCACGCGACGAAGAAATCCTTCAAGGTGAAGGACCTGACGGACGCGGCGGTCGTCTACGCGCGGATCGCGATGGACCTCTGCAACCAGGACCGCCCGGCGTCCGTGCCGCTCGGTGCGCATCTGAATCGCGACATCGCCGCGTCGATCGCGGCGGGGGCAGGGAAGAAGGGCGGCTAGCGCTCCGAGAAGACGAGGCTCTTCACAACGACCGGCACGACGGCGTGCTCCGGCACCACCGCGCCGATGTCGATGAAGTCGAGATCGGAGAGCGCGATCTGGTCGACGCACACGAGCGGCGCCTCGACATGCAGCTCGCTCTCGAGGATCTGACCGACGATCCCCGCGACGTCGGCGTCCAGCACGACGACGAGCGGCCGGCCTGCCGCGAGCCGGCCCCGGGTCCCATCGGCGATGCCGATGCACAGGGCGCGGAGCGCGGGGTACGCCTGCCCGTGCCGCCACCGGATCGCGAGCGCGAACGTGCCGTCCTCGCGGTCGAGGCGCGTGATTCCGCGCCGGATCTCAGCGGCGATCGCCCCGGCGTTCGCCGCCTCGGGGTGGACCGCGACCGCCGCGAGGTTCCGCAGGGGCAACAGCTCCGGATCCGAGAGGAACAGCGTGTCGCCGCTGACCTGGACCGTGTACTGCGACGCACCGATGCAGGTCGCGCGGATCGATTCCACCGGTCGGAGGACCGTGAGACCTGCGGTGCGGCGCACGATGGCCCGGCCGAGCAGCCGCCCGAGATCGCCGAACTCGTCGTTCTGCCAGCCGTAGATGTACTCGCCGACGCCACCGGAGAACACAAGGACGGGGAAGGGGCCCGTGGTGACAAGCGGCTCGGTGAGCCAGAGCCCCGGATCGTCGAACGGCAGGCCCGCCGGTACGCGGAGGGCGAGGTCAGCGATCCGCTCCGCGACCGCCTCGAGCGCCCGGTCATCCCGCCGATCGCCGGGGGCGATCCGCACGCCCGCCTCGCCGGCCACGCGCGCTCCGGCGGGCGTCGCCGTCCGGATCGTGCCCGCCGCGTCCCAGGCGAAGAGACGGGCCCCGATGTCGAGCGCGGCGGTCTCCTCGACGCGTCCGTCGCGGCACACCGCGAGCTTCGTCGTGCCGCCGCCGATGTCGACGTTCAGCACCAGCGGCGTGGCCGCAGAGCGGGACATGCGGACGGCGCCCGATCCGTGCGCCGCCAACAGGCTCTCGAGGTGGTGGCCGGCGGTGGCGCAGACGAACTTGCCGGCCTGGCCGCTGAACAGCGCGACGATGGCGCTGGCGTTCTGCTGCCGGGCGGCTTCGCCGGTGGTGATGACCGCGCCGGTGTCGACGTCGTCGGGGGTCCAGCCGGCCTCGGCGTAGGAGCGCTCGATGAACACGCCAAGGGCCTCGGTGTCGATGCGCCGACCGGAGGCGTACGGCGTCAGCGTCACGTCGGACCGGTGGACGGTATGCCGCTCGACGACGCGGTAGGCGCTGGATAGCAGGATCCCCTGTCGCTCGAGCACGATCTCCGAGAAGATCAGGTGCGAAGTCGTCGTCCCGATATCGATGCCGACCGTCCGCAGGCGCAGCCGCTCGGTGGCCACGTTGCCTTCATGGCCACCCCCTTTTTCGGAATGGTCGTGACCGTGATGCGCGTGCGCGTGAGTCAGGGGATCGAGCTAGACGCGGACCGGGAACGCGTCCATCTTCACCTGGACGCCGTTCGCCGCGCAACGCTCGAGGTACAGGCGGTCGATCTTCGGGTCCTGATCCTCGTACTCGATCTGGTTCCCGCCCTGGGTCACATCCTTGTCCACGCCCTGGTTGTCGAGGTACTGCGCGACCTTCCACTTGTTCCCGCCCCAGCGGATCGCGAGGTAGCGCGCCGGCTCATTGCCGGTGTCGAAGTGCTGGTGCCACCACAGTCCCGGAGGGACGAACAGCGTCCCGGGCTTCCACTGGACCTCGGTCATCTCCGTGGCGCCCTCGGGCCACATGAGCGAGTAGCCGGTGCCATTGAGCATGACCACGTGATAGCCGGGTCCGTGGCGGTGACCTTTCTTGTAGGTCCCGACAGGGAACTCGGACACATGGGAGACCATCGTGTTGTTCGCGAACTCGAAGCGGATGTTCTTGCTCCCCGCTCCGCGCTCGTGCCAGTCCCGCAGCTGGAACCGGCGGATGTCGGCGACGAAGTTCGTCTCCCACACCCGGCCGGTGTAGAGCGTGCCCGCGCCGTCGAAGTACTCCTTGCGCCCGTCATAGCGGTCCCGGAACAGGTACGGGGTCCCGAAGATGAACTCCGTGTTGTGCAGGAGATTCATCATGATCGGCATCGTCGTCACCGCGAGCAGGCGCGCGGGCAGTGAACCCGATCCGTTGTGCAGGCGGTGCAGCGTGTTGAGCGGGACCGAGAAGAGGCTGCCCTCCTGCCACTCGAAGCTACGGGGGGTCTCGCCGTCGTTCCAGACCTCACAGGTGCCGCGACCGGTGAGCACGAAGAAGTACTCCTCGAAGAGATGCTTCTCCGGGGCGCTCGACTTGCCCGGATCGAGCTCGAGGAGGTAGCCGTTGTCGGTGTCCTCGGCGCCTATGAGACGGATGTACGCGCCCTTCGCGTCGAGGCGGGCCCACTTGCCGACCTCCGCCGTGCGAAGGTCATCGACCGCGACGCCCGTATGGATCGGGACGCCCTCGGTCTCGAGGAAGATCTCGTACGCGCCGCGGCCCCAGTTCGCCGGACGCTGCCGCTCCGTGCCGGTCGCTGCCGATGCGTCGCTCATCTTCCACCTCGCGTTTTTCCGAATGCCGATCCGACGACCCGACCGGGCCGATCGTAGCCGATGAAATAATGACCTCCGGCATCACTCGCCGTGGCCGTGCGTGGAGGAGAACCGTGTTCCAGGACTTCAGTCGGACGATCGAGCTGACCGCGGCGCCGGCTGCGGTGTGGGACGCGATGCTCGACGTGCGCCGGGTCGCGTCGTGGCTCTCCATCGTTCGCGACGTGCGCGATGTCGATCCGCCGCGCCGCTACACGGCGCTCCTCGAGGACCGGCTCGGTCCGTTCGCGATGCGCGCGGATCTCGAGGTCACCGTCGAGGCGGACCCGGATCGCCGGATGCACGTCGCCGCAGCCGGTGAGGACCGTCAGGTCGCGTCGCGGATCTCCGCCACCATCGATCTTGCGCTCGAGCCCCGAGACGCCGGCACGGTCGTGACCGTGGCCGGCCGCTACGAGATCACCGGCCGGATCGCGACGCTCGGGTCGGGCGCGATCCGCAAGAAGGGCGACAAGATCCTCGAGGAGTTCTTCACCAACCTCGGCCGGGAGCTGGGCGCAGGCGATCCCACTCGTTCCGCTCACTTTTGAGGCGACTGTATATCGGATACAGTCGCCTCGCAGCAGTGACGGAGGAGCCTCGGCTTGGTCTTGCGGCGATTCGACGTCCATAAGGCGAGCTCCGTGGCCGAAGCGGTGTCCCTGCGGCAGCGGTACGGCGAGGATGCCGCCGTGTACGCCGGGGGGACCGAGCTCCTCCTCGCGATGAAGCTCGGTGTCGCCCGCTGGCCACACCTCATCGACATCAAGCCCATCGAGTCGCTCCGGCGGGTCGTCGCCACGAAGGACCTCCTGCGCATCGGGGCGACGGTCACGCACTGGGATCTGGAGCGTGACCCCGCGGTGGCCACCGCACTACCGGCGTTGGCGCGCCTCGAGGCCAACGTGGCGAACATCCGAGTCCGTGCCGTGGGCACGCTCGCCGGGAACCTCGCGTTCGCCGAGCCACATGCCGATCCGCCGGCGCTGCTCGTCGCGCTCGGCGCCCGGGTCGTCCTGGAAGGCGCGGCCGGCTCGCGCGCGCTGCTGGTCAGCGAGCTGATCACCGGGATGTACCAGACGGCGCTCGGCCCGGACGAGCTGATCGTCGCCATCGAGATCCCGCTTCCCGCTCGGGACGTGCGGATGGCCTACGTGAAGTTCCAGGTGCTCGAGCGACCGAGCGTCGGGGTCGCGGCGGTCGCGACCGTTCGCGACGGGCGGTTCGTGGGCGCGCCATCGGTGGTCGTCGGCGCCGTCGACGAGGTGCCGCGTGCGGTCCCGACGGCCGAGCTCGCCGGCGCGGATGCTCGCGACCCGCGCGTCGCCGAAGCGCTCGCGCAGGCCGCACGTGCGGCCGTCGATCCGAGCGACGACCTCGCCGGCAGCGGCGACTACAAGCGCCACGTCGTCGGCGTGTTCGCCCAGCGGGCCCTCAGCGAGCTCATGGCCGGGGCGGCGTAGCCAATGGCGAGGCGCGAGATCGCGACAACGCTCAACGGCATCGAACGTCAGCTGGAGGTCGAGGACCAGGTCCTGCTCATCGAGCTCGTTCGCAGCCTCGGGCTCGTCGGCACGAAGCTGAGCTGCGACACGCAGGTATGCGGGGCGTGCACGGTCCTCCTCGATGGGCGGCCGGTGAGCTCCTGCACGACGCTCGCGATCGAGGCCGATGGCCGCGCGGTCGAGACGATCGAAGGCGTGGCCACTGCGGGGGCAGGGGCCCCGGGGAATGGGGGGAGCGAAGCTCCCAAGCTGCACCCGCTCCAGCAGGCCTTCATCGACCGCTTCGCGTTCCAGTGCGGCTACTGCACGCCGGGGATGATCATGGCGGCGAAGGCGCTGCTCGACGAGCGGCCCCATCCCGACGCCGCTGCGGTGCGGCGCTGGATGGAAGGCAACATCTGCCGCTGCACCGGTTACCAGACCATCGTCGAGGCGGTGCTCGACGCCGCCGATCCCACCAGGAGCCTGCCGTGAACCAGCCGCATCGCGTCGCCGGCACGCCCGCTCCCCGCGCCGACGGCATCGCAAAGGTCACCGGCGCGGCACGCTACGCGATCGACCTTTCGGTGCCGGGCATGGCGCACGTGATCGTGGTGCGCTCGACGCGGGCGCACGCGCGGATCAGGGGCATCGACCGCGCCGCGGCCGCCGCGAGCCCGGGCGTGCTGCGGGTGATCACCGGCGACGACCTGCTCGCGGCGGGGCTGACGCCGTACTACGGCCATGTCGTTCTCGATCATCCGGTGCTCGCGATCGGCAAGGTCCGCTTCCACGGCGAGCCCGTCGCGCTCGTGGTGGCCGAGTCCAGGCGCGAGGCCGCCGAGGCGGCCGACCTGGTGGAGATCGACTACGAGGAGCTGCCATCCGTCACCGATGCGACCGAGGCCCTCGCGCCCGGCGCGCCGATCCTGCACGAGCAGCGCGGCGAGCGGGTCGGCGACGAGGGCATGGACGGGGGCGAGGCCGGTCTCGGGGGCAACGTCTGCTCGGTCGCAGAGCTCGGATGGGGCGACGTCGACGAGGCGTTCAAGCGGGCGCCGGTCGTGGTCGAGGGCGAGTACCGGTATCCGATGCTCTACGGCTACGCGATGGAGCCGTACAACGCGCTCGCGTTCTTCGATCAGGGCGATCTCGTCGTGTACTCGAGCGCGCAGCACGTCTACATGGTCCGGCGCGACCTCGCGCGGATGTTCGGCCTGGCCCTGGCCCACGTGCGGGTGATCGCGCCCTACGTGGGCGGCGGCTACGGGACGAAGTCCTACACCAAGGTCGAGGGCCTGACCGCCATGGCCGCGTACTTCACCGGCCGGCCCGTCAAGCTCGACTGCAGCGTCGAAGAGGCGATGCTGACGACCCGCTCCGACTCGGCGTTCATCCGCGCGCGCTCCGCGTTCACAAAGGACGGGATGTTGCTGGCCCGCGACTTCGAGATCGTGATGAACTCAGGCGCCTATACCGATAACAGCCCGCTGGTGAACCAGAAGACCGCGAACCGCTGCTTCGGTCCGTACAAGATCCCGGCGCTCCGCGTGCGGTCGACCTCGACGTTCACCAACACCGTTCCGGCGAGCTCGCTACGCGGATTCGGCGCGCCACAGGGGAACATCGCGGGCGAGCTGCAGATGGACGAAGCCGCCTTGAAGCTCGGCATCGACGCCGTTGAGCTCCGCCTGCGGAACCTGGTCGGACCGGGCGAGCAGCTCCTGCCCGGGAAGCGGCCGCTCGATGCCGACCTGAAGGACGATCTGCGCTGCCTCGCGACGTCCCTCGGCTGGCCCGGCGCGGGCCCCGGCTCCGTCGGGCTCGGGGTGTCGGCCTCCGACGCCGGGGCGTACCCGACCTCCACCGCGGCGGTCCGGATCCATTCGGACAGCTCGGTGACGCTCTTCACCGGGTCCACCGAGCTCGGTCAGGGCTCGCGCACGGTGCTGAGTCAGATCGTCGCCGAGGAGCTCGGGCTCCCGCTCGAACGCGTCGCGATCGTCAGCGGCGACACCGGGGTCGTGACCTACGAGCGCACGACCGGCGCGAGCCGGACCACGACCGTGACCGGGCGCGCGATGCAGGAGGCCTGCAAGGACGCGCGCCGCCGGGTGCGCGAGCTCGCCGCGCAGGTGTTCGACGTTCCGGTCGCGTCGGTCGAGGACGCCGCGGCCGGTGTGCGGGTCGACGGGCAGGCGCTCGGCTACGGCGAGGTTATCGAGCGCTGGTTCGGTGCGGGGGGCGAGGTCCTCGGCCACGGCGCGGTGCGGAAGGCCGATGGCTTCGCGGAGATGCCGCCGTTCTGGGAGATCGGCTGCAGCGGCGTGAGCTTGACCGTGGACCGCGAGACGGGCGTCGTCCGGATCGAGAAGCTCACGACGGTCGGCGACGTGGGCTTCGCGCTCAATCCGGCACTGGTGCACGGGCAGGACGCGGGCGCGTCGATGATGGGCCTCGGCGCCGCGCTCCACGAGGAGCTCGTCTACGAAGGCGAGCAGCTCCTCAACTCGAACGTCGTCGACTACCGCGTGCCACGGTTCAGCGACATCCCGAAGGACGTCGACCTCATCCTCGCAGAGCGGCGCGACGGCGCCGGGCCGTACGGGGCGAAGGGCGCCGGCGAGGGCGCGGGCAACACCATCGGCGGCGCGGTCGCTTCGGCGATCGGCCGGGCCATCGGCGTCTTCCCGCACGAGCTCCCGGCGACGCCCGAGCGGGTCTGGCGGCTGATGCGGTCGGCCGAGACGGGGACCAAGAAGCCTCGCTAGGTCCTCGCCGGCTCAGTACCCTCGGAGAACACCAGCGACTTCACGACGACCGGCACCACGCCGCTGGGCGGGAGCGGGGCGCCGACGTCGATGTAGTCGAGGTCACCGAGCTCGAGGCCGTCGAGCGTGATGAGCTCGCCCGTGAACCGGAGCTCGTCGCGGAGGATCGTGCCCAGCGTCGCGGCGATGTCGCCGTCCGTCGCGACGATCAGCGGCCGGCGGTCTGTCGCGCGTGCGATCCGCTCGGCCAGAGCGCGGATGCGAGCGTGCTCGGGCTCACCGTCCCACTTCACTGCGAGCGCGAGCGCACCTGATCCGTGCATCGCCGCGCCGAGCCGCACGACGGGCACATTGCGCAGTGGCAACTGCGCCCCAAGGCCGATCGTGCTCCCCGACACCTGCACGGTGAACTGCGAGGCGCCGATAACGGTCGCGCGGATGCCGTCGGTCGCGACCGCGAGCGGCGCCGGCAGCTTGTCGCGCCGGGCGACGAGCGCGGCCGCGAGCTCCCGGCCGAGATCGTCGTGGTCCGTGCGCTCGCGCCCGGACACGTACTCCGAGACGCCGCCGGAGAGCGCGATGCGCGCGGGCGCCGACGACCGCTTCAGCGGGTCGAGCAGCCGCAGCTCCTTCGCCACATCGCCGCCGCGTATGGCGGTCACAATGACGTCGGCCATGCTGGCCGCCAGGCGCTCGCGCTGCTCGCGCGTCAGTGTGGCTCCCATCGTGAGCGGCACGCCGAACGACCGTGCCGCGGGCTCGATGCGCGCGATCCGTCCGCGCTCGTCGAAGGCGACGAGCCGGGCGCCCGCGGCGACCGCCGTCGTCGCGACGATGACGCCGTCCTCGATCCGCGCGAGCTTCGTCGTGCCGCCGCCGATGTCGACATGGAGGATCGTCTCGTGCGCGCGCCGCGATCGCGCGACGCTCCCCGAGCCGTGCGCCGCGAGGGTCGCCTCGAGGGCGTGGCCGGCGGTCGCGCACACGAACTTGCCGCCCTTGCCGGAGAACAGCTCGGCGAGCTGCCGGGCGTTGTGGCTCTCGAGCGCGGTACCGGTGAGGATGACGGCGCCGGTGTCGACGTCGTCGCGCGTGAGGCCGGCGTCGGCGTACCACCGCGCGATGTGCGCCTCGAGCGCGGCCGCGTCGATGGTGTCGCCGGCGGCGTACGGGGTCAGGACGATGGGGGAACGGTGCAGCACCTCGCGCTCGACGACCACGTAGCGGCTCGAGAGCGAGTCGGCGAGCCGCTGCAGCCGTAGCCGCGCGAACATCGAGTGGCTCGTAGTCGAGCCGATGTCGATGCCGACCGTTCGCAGCACGACATCGTCGGGCTGACCCTCCTCGAGGTCGCCCGCGAGGGCGCCCGGGTCGATCGCCTCGTCGTCGTGGCGATGGGAGTGGGTCAGGCGGGCTGGGAGATCCCGTCCATCCGTGACGGGATGCCACGTGCGCGCAGCTCGTCCTCGTAGATCCGGCGGACGCGTGGATCCTCGTCCTCGTACTCGATCTGCCGCCCGCCTTCCTTCACGTTCACGTCCATGCCCATGAACGTCGCGCGCTTATCGGCGAGCGTCGGATACCGGAGGCCT
>DASYVN010000122.1:0-4969 GCA_035937095.1 Candidatus Limnocylindria bacterium | reverse complement strand
AGAAGATAACCGCCGGGCGGGACCGCCGGCGTCGCTAGGCCCGGGTCAGGGGTCTGTAACGGAGCCGGTGTGGCCGGTCCGCCTCGGCTCCGAGCTCCTTGTGGCGGTACTCCTCGTACTCGGCGTAGTTGCCGTCGAACCAGCGGACCTTCGAGTCGCCTTCGAACGCGAGGATGTGCGTGGCGATCCGGTCCAGGAACCAGCGATCGTGGCTGATCACGACCGCGCAGCCGGCGAAGTCGAGGAGGGCCTCTTCCAAGGCCCGCAACGTGTCCACGTCGAGGTCGTTCGTCGGCTCGTCCAGAAGCAGCAGGTTGCCGCCGCGGCGGAGGAGTTTCGCCAGGTGGACCCGGTTGCGCTCGCCACCCGAGAGATCGCCGACCCGCTTCTGCTGATCGGCACCGCGGAAGTTGAACGACGCGACGTAGCTTCGGGCGTTGCGCGGCCGCCCGCCGACCATGATCATGTCCTCGCCGCCGGCGATCTCGGTCCACACGGTCTTGGCCGGGTCGAGCGCGTCCCGCGACTGCGACACGTACGCCGCCCGCACCGCTTCGCCGATCCGCAGGGTGCCGCCGTCGGGCGTGTCCTCGCCGGTGATGAGCCGGAAGAGCGTGGTCTTCCCCGCCCCATTCGGTCCGATCACGCCGATGATGCCGCCCCGCGGCAGATCGAACGTGAGGTCGTCGAACAGGAGCTTGTCGCCGTACGCCTTGCGCAGGCCATCGGCCTTCACGACGATGTCGCCCAGACGCGGCCCCGGCGGGATGCTGATCTCCAGCTCGCGCTCGCGCTCGTCAGGATTCTCGGCCAGCAGGGTCTCGTACGCGGTGATGCGGGCCTTGCTCTTCGCGTGACGCGCTCGTGGCGACAGCGCGACCCACTCGGCCTCGCGCGCCAGCGTCCGTTGCCGGGCGCTCTCCTGCTTCTCCTCGACGGCGAGCCGCTTGCGCTTCTGCCCGAGCCACGAGCTGTAGTTCCCTTCCCACGGGATGCCCTGCCCGCGGTCGAGCTCGAGGATCCAGCCGGCCACGTTGTCCAGGAAATAGCGGTCGTGGGTGACGGCGACGACGGTGCCCGGGTAGTCCTTCAAGAACCGCTCGAGCCAGGCCACAGATTCGGCGTCGAGGTGGTTCGTGGGCTCGTCGAGCAACAGGAGGTCCGGCTTGCGAAGGAGGAGCCGGCACAGCGCGACGCGCCGTCGCTCGCCGCCGGACAGGGTGGTCACGTCCTGGTCCCCAGGGGGAAGGCGCAAGGAGTCCATCGCGAAGTCGATGGTCGAGTCGAGGTCCCAGAGCCCCTTCGCCTCGATCTCGTCCTGGGTCTTCTGGTAGTCGTCGCTCAGCTTCTCCATCTCCGCGGCGCTCTGCTCCTCGCCGAACTTCGCCGAGAGATCGTTGAACCGCTGGAGCACGGCCTTCTGCGCCGCGACACCGTCTTCGACGTTCCCGCGCACGTCCTTCGTCGGGTCCAGCTGCGGCTCCTGCGGGAGGAACCCGACGCTGAAGCCCTCGGTGAGCCGGGCGTCGCCCAGGTATTCGGTATCCACGCCGGCCATAATCCGGAGCAGGGTGCTCTTGCCGGCGCCGTTCGCGCCGAGCACGCCGATCTTCGCGCCCGGGTAGAACGCCAGGTAGATCCCTTTCAGGATCTCGCGCTGGCTCCCGGGGGCGATCTTCTTGAGATCGCGCATGGTGAAGATGAACTGGGGCGGCATGTGGGCCATACAACGATAATTGATTAGGCTTCCGCCCAGCACCGCCGATCACCGCGGCCTTCGGCCGCGTCCGCTCGGGAGTGTGGGGAGGACCGCGTGAACGATTACCGGCTCGCGAAGGATGTACGTCCGACGCGCTACGCGCTCCAGTTCGACCTGGATCTCGAGCGCTGGACGTTCAGCGGCGCGGCCACGATCGGGCTGACGCTCGGCCGCCCGGCGAACGAGGTCACCCTGCACAGCGTCGATCTGGACATCAAGACGGGCGGTGATATCAGCGCGGTCCGGTACGACGCGGGATCGCAGACGGCCACCCTCACCCTTGCGAAACCGCTTCCGGCCGGCGAGACGGAGCTGACGCTCCGCTGGACCGGTTCGATCGCCGAGAAGCTCCGCGGGCTGTATCGCTCGACCCGCCCGGGCGAGCGCTATGCGGCGACGCAGTTCGAGGCCGCCGACGCGCGCCGGGCCTTTCCGTGCTTCGATGAGCCGGAGTTCAAAGCCCGCTTCACGGTCGAGCTCGTCCACGACGCGAGCCTCCCCGCGATCGCGAACATGCCGATCGAGCGGACCGAGAAGCTCGCGAACGGCCGACAGCGGACCGCGTTCCGCGAGACCCTGGTGATGTCCCCGTACCTCGTCGCGTTCACCGTCGGCCCGTACGAGGCGACGCCGCCGGCGAAGACGACGACGAACGTCGAGTGCCGGGTCTGGCTGCCGAAGGGGACCGCCGACCAGGCGATCTACGCGCGCGACGCACATGTGCGCGCGGTCGAATGGCTCGAGCGGTACACGAGCATCCCCTACCCGTTCGGCCCCAAGGTCGACGCGATCGGCATCCCCGACTTCGAGGCCGGCGCGATGGAGAATCCCGGCGCCATCACGTATCGCACGACCCTCCTCGCGGCCGATCAGAAGACCGCGTCCATGGCCACCTTCAAGGCCGTCTTCAGCGTCGTGGCCCACGAGCTGACCCACATGTGGTGGGGCGACCTCGTGACGATGGCCTGGTGGAACGACCTGTGGCTGAACGAGTCGTTCGCGAGCTTCGTCGGCGAGAAGTGCACGGCGACCGTCAACCCCGACTGGCGCTTCACCCGCGACGTCGTGTCCCAGAACACGCCGGCGTTCAACCTGGACAGCCTCCTGTCGACCCACCCGATCTCGATGGAGGCGAAGAACGTCGATGAGGCGAACGAGCGATTCGACGCGGTCACGTACCTCAAGGGCCAGGGCGTCCTGCGGATGATCGAGAACTACCTCGGTGAGGACGACTTCCGGTCGGGTGTGCGGATCTACCTCGATCGGCACAAGTGGGCCAACGCGACCGCGGGCGACTTCTGGCGCGCACTGGACGAAGCGTCCGGCCGCGACGTCACCGGTCTCGCGACCGCCTGGATCACCGAGCCCGGGCATCCGCTCGTGAGCTGCTCGGTGCGCGAGTCGCCGACGGGCCTGACCGTCGACTTGACGCAGGCTCGGTTCTTCGCCGACCCGGCACTGCGGCCGACCGCGCAGACGTGGCCGGTCCCGCTCGTGCTGCGGTACGGCACCTCAGCCGGGGGGGTGAGCGAGACCCGCTACCTGCTGGATAAGGCGTCGGGCTCGGTGGAGCTTCCCGGCGCGACCTGGTACTTCCCGAACGCCGGCGGGGTCGGCTTCTACCGCTACGCGTTCGACGATCGCTCGATCGCGCTCCTGGCGACGAACATCGCCAGGCTCACCCCCGAAGAGCGGCTCTCGCTGCTCGATGATCAGTGGGCCCTCGCGCGCGCGAACAAGGCGACCGTCGGACAGGTGCTGAACCTCGTTGCCGGCGTCACGGGCGAGGACGACCTGTACGTCCTCCAGGCCCTCGCGGAGATCCTCGCCTGGCTGAACCACAACGCCCTCCGTGCGTCGACCGAGCGCGCGTTCCGCGAGCTCGTCGATGCGACGTTCCGCCCCCAGCTCGAGAAGCTCGGCTGGGAGAACCGCGAGGACGACACGTCGGACGAGCGCGAGAAGCGGCAGCTCGTCATCGGGGCGCTCGGCCACTCGGGAGCCGCGGCTGACGTTCGCGCCGAGGCCCGCCGTCGGATCGCCGCGCACCTCGACGGCACGACCCGCCTCCAGCCTGACGTGGCCGGCCCGATCGCATCGGTCGCCGCCATCGAGGGCGACGCCGCGCTGTACGACGGCTACGTCAGGCGGATGAAGGAGGCGCAGCAGACGGATCCGCAAGAGGAGAACCGGTTCCGCGGGGCGCTCACGAACTTCCGCGACCCGGCCATCGTCGAGCGCTTCGCGCGGTCCATCTTCACGGACCTCATCCGCGACCAGGACCGGGCGATCCTCCTCGTGCGCATGCACGGGCTCGCCCACGCGCGCGAGGCGGCGTTCCGAACTCTGAAGGCGAACTGGGACGAGTTCGTCACCAAGATGGACCCGGGCGGCAAGCAGCGGTCGGCGAACGCTCCGGGCCAGCTCACCCCGAAGACGCTGGTGGAGGAGGCGGTCGCGTTCCTCCAAAGCAAACAGACCCCCGACATCAAGGAGACCGTCGCACAGGCGGTCGAGCGCATGCGGATCGGCTCGGCCAACGCGGAGCGCATGTCCGGCGAGCTCGACGATGCGCTCGGGAGGATCGCGCAGCCCGCGCGGTGACGAGCCTCTGGCTGGACGGCGCGCCGGTCACGCCGCGCGCGCCGCTGGACGCGGATCTGACCGTCGACGCGGCCATCGTCGGTGGCGGGATCGCCGGGATCGCCACCGCGTACGCGCTCGCGCGTGAAGGCGCCAGCGTCGTGGTGCTCGAGCGCGGGGAACTCGCCGAGGGCGCCAGCGGCCGCAACGCCGGCTTCGTGCTCGGTGGGGTGGCCGAGAACTACGTTGCCGCCTGCCGCGCGTTCGGCCCTGACCGGGCGACGCGCGTGTTCCGGTTCACCTTCGCGAACCGCGTGCTCTTCCGCTCCGCGATCCGGACGCACGACATCGACTGCGACGCGGCGTGGAACGGCTCCGATCAGCTGGCCGGCGACGACGAGGAGTGGCTCGAGATCGCCGAGAGCGCGCGACAGCTGGCCGGCCACGGGGTTCGCGTGCGCCTCGAGGCGGCGGAGCGGAAAGCCGTCTATGACGAGGACGGGGAGATCCACCCGGTGCGCTTCGTGCGTGGCCTCGCGGTCGCGGCGGAGGCGCTCGGGGTCCGCATCCGAACCGGGACCACCGTCGTGTCCTGCGGACCCACTGACGCGCGCACGCCGAGCGCGA
>DASYVN010000121.1:0-4276 GCA_035937095.1 Candidatus Limnocylindria bacterium | reverse complement strand
CAGCGTCGTCGCCGGCTCCTCGAGCTTCTTGATGTGGGTGATGTACTGCGACGCCTTCAGCGCGAACAGGAAGTCGTCCGGCGTCTGCTCCTTCCAGCTGTCGATGTTCCGCTGGGTCGGGAGGTGGTTGAACGTGTAGTTGACCTCGTTCGTCTTGAGGCGCGTCGCGTAGTGGCGCAGGAGATCCTTCGCCTTCACGTCGGCCGGGTAGAACTTCTGCTTCCAGCTCGCGTACGCCCAGCCCGAGGTGCCGACAAAGGAGCGCGCCACGTCAGCGGGCCTCCCGCCGCTCGCGTTCATCCCGAAGCGCGCTCAACGTCTCCAGCTCGATGCGATCCTTCGTCCGGCCTGTCGCGCGCTTCATCCGGATGAGCTCGTCGAGCGAGGCGACGTCGATCTCGAGGTCCGTGCCGATCCGCATGCGCTCCGCGGTCGGTGCAACTTGCGCGTGCGTGAAGCGACCGCTCGGCGTCTCACCGATGCAATCGAGATCGCCTTGGCGCGTGGTCAGCAAGAAATTCAGTCCGTTGCGCACGGTGCGCGCATCGAGCGGCGCGGGCAGCCCTGCCGGTAGGTCGCGCCGGACGGCGCCCAGGGCCGCGAGTGCGCGAGCGAGTCGTTCGATGTTGTCACCGCTGCGGTCGTACAGGATGTCCAGATCGGCAGTGAGCGTGGTCGAACCGTGCAACGCCGCGGCGATCCCACCGATGACGACGAAGCGGACATCGTGCTCGACGAGGACGCGCAGGATCTCGAGAGGATCGAGCGTTCCGCGGGCCGGCACCTTCGGCTCAGGCGTCTCGCACCGGTCGCGCCGCGCGAAGGCCGTGAAGCGCGCGCGCGCCCTCGGCAGCGCGGGCCAGCCGCCGTGACGGGGACAGGCGGAGGGTCGCGCGGAACTGCGTGCGGTCGACGCCGTCGCCCGCGCCGGGGAGCAGATCCAGCTCCTGCCCACAGGCCCGGACAAGGCGCTCGAGCGTTCGATAGCGCGGATCCTGCCTGCCGCTCTCGATGGCCGCGACCGTGGGCTGCGGCACGCCGGCGCGGGCCGCCAGCGCGCGCTGGGTCAATCCCGCGTGCGCGCGGGCGGCGCGAACGACGTCGGCAGCACGCATCTGATCATGAATACCATATCACGAGGCGCGTCACTCGCTCGCGTGCTGGCCGAGCACGGCGTACGCGACGCCGGCGACCAGCGAGTTCGCGCGCTTCAGAGCGGCGAGGACGTCGAGGTGGATGCTCGAGGTGTCGATCGTCTCGCGCAAGCCCGCGTGCAGCCGCTCCATGTGGGTCTGCCGCAGCTGGCGCTCCATCAGGTTGATGTTCGACTTGTGCCGCACGACCTTCTCCGCGATCCCCTTGTCCTGGGTGGCGACGGCGCTGATCGCGAGCTCCAGGTTCTCGACGACCTTCGTGTGCAGGTCCACGATCTCGGCCCAGCCCTGGGCGCTGAAGCGGTAGTGCCCACGGAGCTTCTTCTCGGCGAGCTCCATGAGGTCCTTCTCGATGACGTCACCGATCTCCTCAAGGTTCACGACCGTGAACAGGAGCGCCGACTCGCGCTGCGACTGCTCCTCGGTGAGGGACTGCTCGCGCAGCTTCACGACGTACTGCTTGATATCCTCCTCGAGCCGGTCGATGAGGTCGTCGCGCCGGATGATCTCCTTCATCAGCCGCTCGTCGTCGCGCTCGAACACGACGACCGAGTCGCGGAGCGACTGCAGCACCACGTCCCCGAGCCGCAGGACCTCGCGCGTGGCCTGCCCGAGCGCGACCGCCGGCGTGTCCAGGACGTTCGGGTTGAGGTATATCGCGCCGGCCTCGCGCCGGCCGGTGTCCGGAATGAGCCGCGTGAAGACGTCGGCGGCGATCCGGGTGAACGGCAGGAACAGGAGCGCGAGGAGCAGGTTGAACAGCGAGTGCGCGTTCGCGATCTGCCGCGCCGGGTCGTCGGTGGTCTGGCGCACGAGATCCGCGAACATCACGCTGAACGGCAGGAAGATGAGGACCCCCACGACCTTGAAGATCGCGTGCGCGGCCGCGACGCGGCGGGCCTCCGCGTTCGCACCGACCGCGGCGACGAGCGCGGTCGCGGCCGTGCCGACGTTCGCGCCGAAGATCATCGGTATCGCGCCGTCCAGGTTCATGAGCCCGCTGGTCGCGAAGCTCAGCGCGATGCCGAGCGTCGCCGCGCTCGAGCGCACGACCGCGCTGAACACCGCCGCGAGCAGGAACAGGATGAGCGGCTGGGCGACGAGCGCCTGGAAGATGTCGCCGAACAGCGCGCTCTGCTTGAGCGGGACGGTGCCGTCGGCGATGAGCTTCATCCCGAGGAACAGGAAGCCAAACCCGAGGACCGCCTGACCGACGTACCGGATCGTGCCGCTGAACGCCGTGTACAGGAGCCAGCCGAGGAAGACGAAGAGCGGTGCGAAGCCCAAGAGGTTGAACGCGAGGAGCTGCACGGTGACGGTCGTGCCGATGTCCGCGCCGAGAATGACGCCGATCGTCTGGCGCAGGCTGAGCAGGCCGGCGGAGGTGAAGCCGACGAGCATGACCGTCGTCGCGCTCGACGACTGCAGCACCGCGGTGACGCCGGCGCCGACAAGCAAGGCGCGGAAGCGGTCGCCAGTGAGAGTCGAGAGCACGTGGCGCAGCCGCGTACCGGCCGCGCGCTGCAGCCCTTCGCCGACGAGTCGCACGCCGTACAGCAGGAGCGCGGTGCCACCGAGGAGCGCGAAGAGGACGAGGTTGGCTTCGCTCATGAGCGGTTCAGGCTACCAAGCCCGCGCCGATGGGACGCGTGTGCCTGTCAAGTCGGTCGCCGCCCGGATCGAAGCGCGGATCCACGTCATCCGTGGCGAGCGCGTCATGCTCGATGTCGACCTTGCGGCGCTCTACGGCGTCGAAACCGGCGCGCTCAACTTGGCCGTTCGCGGAATCGAAGCCGTTTTCCGAACGATTTCATGTTCCAGCTGACGGCGGAGGAGGAGTCAGCACGTTTGAGATTTCAAATTGAAATCTCAAAGATCGGCCGCGGAGGCCGTCGATATCGCCGGTACGCCTTCACCGAACAAGGCGTCGCGATGCTGTCGAGCGTGCTCAACAGCGACCGGGCGGTCGCGGTGAACATCCTGATCATGCGGACATTCGTGCAGCTGCGACGCACGCTGAGCGAGACGGCCGAGCTCGGCCACCGGGTCGACGGTCTCGAGCGCCAAGTCGGCGTCCATGGGGCCGTCCTCGCAGACGTGCTGAAAGCCCTCCGCGCACTTGAACGGCCGACACCGCAGAAACGCCGGGAGATCGGATTTCAGCCGAAGATTTGAAATCCAGCTTTGAGATTCCAATTTGGAATCTCAAGCTTGCACCCCGGCCATCGCCGATAGCGGTGTCACGTCGTGGAAACGACCGTTTGATATCGCAATTTGCGATATCAAGTTCCTTACCGCCGCGTCCTGTGCCCCACCCGCTCAGACGTGGATACCAAGGTCGTCAACCGCGCGATGAGCCGGAATCGAGTGCGGTTCCCGGTTGACTTCATCCTCCGGCTAACGGCGCCAGAGACCGACAACTTGAGATTCCAATTTGGCACCTCAAGTTCCCCACGCCACGATGGGCGACGCTACCTCCGGCACCTTGACATCACAGATCGTGATGTCAAGTTCCAGGGCTCGTGGTCGCCGTCGGCACACTCCATTGGTCTTCACCGAGCACGGCGTCGCCATGCTCTCGAGCGTGCTCCGCAGTGAGCGCGCGATTGCCGCGAACATCCTGATCATCCGTACGTTCGTCCAGCTGCGACGTGCCATTAGCGAAACGGCCGAGCTCGGACGCCGGGTCGATAGCATGGAGCGTCGGATCGACACCCAGGACACATTGCTCGGCGACATCCTTGAGGCGCTGCAGGCGCTGGAACAGCCCGACCTGGAGCGCCGTCAGCAGATCGGCTTCGGTACAAAGACTTGAAATCACAAGGTGTGATTTGAAACCGCGAAAACTTGAGGTCGGTATTTGCGACCTCAAACCGGTCTCACCACTTGATATTTCAATCTGAAATATCAAGTCGTTACTCCCGCGCGGTGTCCCCCACCCGCTCGGACGTGCGGCGGAGCCGTTCGCTCAAGAGCTTCGCGAGCACGCGATGGAGGATCGGGAACGCGCGCGCGGCCCGCTCGAAGCTCGGGCCGTCGAGCTCGAGCGTCTCGGTCGGCTGGCTCGCGATCACCGTCGCGGAACGCGGCAGGTCGACCATGACGCCCATCTCGCCGACGAT
>DASYVN010000120.1:0-2246 GCA_035937095.1 Candidatus Limnocylindria bacterium | reverse complement strand
AACGAGATGAAGCTCATCGTCGACCTCATGTACGAGGGCGGGCTCTCGTACATGCGCTATTCCGTCAGCGACACGGCTGAGTACGGCGACTACGTTTCGGGCAAGCGCGTCATCGACGCGCGCGTCCGCCAGACGATGCGTGACGTGCTCGCCGAGATCAAGGACGGCACCTTCGCGAAGCGGTGGATCGCCGAGGCGCGCGCGGGCGCGCCCGAGCTGCTCGCGACCCGGGCCAAGGAGCAGGACTCGCAGATCGAGCGGGTCGGCCGGTCGCTCCGGGCGATGATGCCCTGGCTCCCGAAGAGGGAATTCGGCCAACCGGCCACGCCCCCGGCGACCAAGCGCGAGCCCGCGGGGGTCGCATAGTGGGTGTGATGGTCGAATCGTTCCGCGAGCGGATGGCCCGCCTGGACATGCGCTTCGGTGACGAGCAGCTCGAGCACGCCCGGTCGCTCGTCACGCGCTACGGCTTCGTGCCCGAAGCGCTGAGCGACATCCAGCTCATGACGATCTGCGTCGAGGCCTATGGCCACCCGGATACCGACCTGCCGATGTGGATCTAGGCAATGCCTCCGAAGAGCGTCCGGCCGGCCGAGATGCCCTTTGGGAAGTACCGGCCGTTCCGGCCGCTGGCAGGCGGGCTACCCGACCGCACGTGGCCCGATCGCACGATCGACCGGGCGCCAATGTGGTGCTCCGTCGACCTCCGTGACGGAAACCAGGCGCTTATCGACCCGATGGATCCCGGCCGCAAGCTGCAGCTCTGGAACGCGCTCGTCCAGATGGGGTTCAAGGAGGTCGAGGTCGGCTTCCCCGCGGCATCACAGCCCGATCACGACTTCATCCGCCAGCTGATCGATCGGGACCTGATTCCCGAGGACGTCACGATCCAGGTGCTGACGCAGTGCCGGCCCGAGCTCATCGAACGCACCTTCGCGTCACTCGCCGGCGCGCCGCGCGTGATCGTGCACTTCTACAACTCGACCTCGGCGTGCCAGCGTCGCGTCGTGTTCCGCGAGGAGAAGCCCGGGATCACGAAGATCGCCGTTGACGCGGCTCGCCTCTGCACGCGGCTCGAGCGGACCCTGCCCGGGACGATCGTCCGGTACGAGTACTCGCCGGAGAGCTTCACCGGGACGGAGCCGGACTACGCGATGGACATCTGCACCGCAGTCATGGACATCGTCGAGCCTGAGGGGCCCGAGCGGAAGCTGGTGCTCAACCTGCCGGCGACGGTCGAGATGTACACGCCGAACACATACGCGGACGTGATCGAATGGTTCGGTCGCGCGGTGCCACGGCGCGACGCGGTCGTCCTGTCGCTGCATCCGCACAACGACCGCGGCACCGCGGTCGCCGCCGCGGAGCTCGGACTGATGGCCGGCGCCGAGCGCATCGAGGGCACACTCTTCGGGAACGGCGAGCGCACCGGCAACGTCGACGTCGTGACGCTCGCGCTCAACCTGTTCAGCCAGGGCGTCGATCCCCAGCTGGACATCAGCGACATCGATTCGCTGCGCCGGGTCGCGGAGCACGCGACCCGCCTGCCGGTCCATCCCCGGCACCCGTACGTCGGTGACCTCGTGTACACGGCGTTCTCGGGGTCGCACCAGGACGCCATCAAGAAGGGCCTCGAGGCGCAGGCGAAGGACTACGACGTGTGGGACGTCCCGTACCTGCCGATCGACCCGAAGCACGTCGGCCGCACGTACGAAGCCGTGATCCGCGTGAACAGCCAGTCCGGCAAGGGCGGCGTCGCCTACATCATGAAGGCGGAGCACGGCCTCGACCTTCCCCGGCGGCTGCAGATCGAGTTCTCGGGGCGCATCCAGGCGATCGCAGAGGACACCGGGACGGAGATCACGCCCGCGGAGATGTGGGCCGCGTTCTCGATGGACTACCTGCCCGAGCATCCGTCGATCGAGCTCGTGACCTATGAG
Organism: Candidatus Limnocylindria bacterium; assembly: GCA_035937095.1. Lineage (GTDB taxonomy): Bacteria > Chloroflexota > Limnocylindria > P2-11E > P2-11E > UBA4735. The sequence goes on along the minus strand of DASYVN010000120.1, from coordinate 306 downwards.
ACGACGACCGCGGAGGCGGCGGGCACCACGCTCGTTGCGCGGCTGCACGTGCGTGGGCGCGAGCACACGGTCCGCGGCACGGGCAACGGCCCGGTCGCCGCGCTCGTGCAGGCGCTGCGCGCCGAGTTCGACCTGCCGCTCGAAGTCCTCGACTTCAGCGAGCACGCGGTCGGCGCTGGTGCCGACGCGGCGGCGGTCGCGTACGTCGAGGCGCGCGACGGCGACGGCACGATGCGGTGGGGCGTCGGCGTGCACGAGAGCGTCCTCACCGCGTCGCTGCGCGCGGTCGTCGGCGCGTTCACGCGG
>DASYVN010000119.1:0-25103 GCA_035937095.1 Candidatus Limnocylindria bacterium | reverse complement strand
TCTCCGACGCGGATCTCGAAGTGCAGGTGCGGCCCGCCCTCGGGGTAGCCCGAGGTTCCCACTGCGCCGATGACCTGACCTTGGGTCACGGCGTCGCCGGCGCGCAGCGGCGCGACCGCCGACAGATGCGCGTACCGCGTGACGATGCCTCCGCCGTGATCGATCCACACCTGGCGGCCGCGGATCCGATCGAGCGTCGCTGACGGCGTGTAGCCGACCGCGAGCGCGGCCTCGAACGCGGCCTGCTCCTCCGCGGCGCTCCAGTCGGTGAACGCGCCGTCGATCCGAAGGACCGTCCCGCTCTTCGCGGCAAGCACCGGCGTCCCCGCTGGCACCGGGAAGTCGATGCCCTCGTGATATCCGGCGCGATACGCGCGCGGCGAGTTCGGGAGGTACTGCTCGTCCGCCGGAACGTCGATGCTGCCGAGCGGGATGACGAACCCCGACAGGAGCTGCGGATGCCCGCGCGTCGCCTGCTCGGTCGGCGCCGCCGGCGGCCACTCCCATACCTTCGGGGTCGGGCTCGGGAGCCCGGGCAGCGCGCCGGTGCCGGATCGAGCGACGCTGGCCATCGTCGCGATCGCGGCAAGTGCGGCGACGGCGATGATCGCGATGAGTGGACGCATATACTGACGGTACACGCGTCGACCTTTAACGACCGGTCCTGCGAGGCCGGAAAGGGAGTGCGGAGCTGCCGATCATCCTCGCGTCCGACGACGTCCGGCGAGCCATCGCGCGCATCGCGCACGAGATCGTCGAACGGGATCGCGATCTTCCCGGTCTCTCGCTCGTGGGTATCCGCGCGCGCGGCGATCTCCTCGCCACGCGGCTGCACGAAGCGATCCGCCACAACGAGGGTGTCGACGTTCCGCTTGGATCGCTCGACATCACGCTGTATCGCGATGACCTGACCCGCATCGGGCATGCCCCGGTGGTCCGTGAATCGGTGATCCCGTTCTCGGTCGACGACCGCATCGTGGTCCTCGTCGACGACGTGCTGTTCACCGGCCGCACGATCCGCGCCGCGATGGACGCGCTCGTCGATTACGGCCGGCCGCGGGCCATCCGCCTCGCCGTGCTCATCGACCGCGGTCATCGAGAGCTGCCGATCCGCGCCGATTTCGTTGGCAAGAACGTCCCGACCGCGATCACGGACGACGTGCGGGTGCAGCTCACCGAGATGGGCGGCAAGGACGAGGTCGAGCTCGTCCCGGCCCGGGTGGCCGTATGACCTGGCAGCGGCGACACGTCCTCGCGACCGACGACTGGTCGCGCGAGGAGATCGAGCACGTGCTCGCGACGACGACTGCGATGGTCGAGGTCCTCGGCCGGCCGATCCGCCGGACGCCCGCGCTGCGCGGCCGCACGATCATCCTCTTCTTCGCCGAAGCCTCCACCCGCACTCGCGTCTCGTTCGAGCTCGCGGCAAAGGCCCTCTCCGCGGATGTCACGAACATCACCGCCAGCGGATCGTCGGTGGAAAAGGGTGAAACGCTGCTCGACACCGTCCGCACGCTGACGGCGCTGGGTGGCGACGTCATCGTCATGCGTCACGCCGCGTCGGGCGCGCCCTATTTCGTCGCGGAGCGGACCGCTGCGGCCGTCATCAACGCTGGCGACGGCTGGCACGCGCACCCGACCCAGGGATTGTTGGACGCGTACACCCTGCGTGGCGCGCTCGGCGATCTTGCCGGGAAGCGGATCGTGATCGTCGGCGATATCACGCACTCGCGCGTGGCGCGATCGGACATCGACGCGCTCGTGCCGCTCGGCGCGACCATCACGCTGTCCGGGCCGCCAACGCTCGTCCCCTCGGCGTGGCGCTGCGGCATGACGCCGCGCGGGACGACCTTCGAGCCCGACCTCGATCGCGCGCTCGATGGCGCGGACGCGGTGATCGCGCTGCGCCTCCAGAAGGAGCGGCAACGCGCCGGCCTCTTGCCGTCGATCCGCGAGTACGCCCACACGTGGGGGCTGACCGAGGAGCGCGTCGCACGGATGCGTCCCGACGCGCCGGTGCTCCACCCCGGACCGATGAACGAAGGGGTCGAGATCGCTGCGTCGGTCGCGCACGGTGCGCGCTCGCTCATCGAGCGGCAGGTCACCAACGGCGTCGCCGTGCGGATGGCGCTCCTGTACCTGCTCGTGGGCACGCCCGAGGCGCGCGAATGAGCGTCATCGGGGACCTCAAGCGCGACGCCGAGAACCGCGGGCTCCTCACCGCGCCCGGCTTCATCGATCTGCACGCCCATCTGCGCGAGCCCGGATTCGAGGAGTCCGAGACGATCGCGACCGGCGCCCGCGCCGCGCTTTCAGGCGGGTTCACCACGATCTGCGCGATGCCGAACACCGAGCCGGCGATCGACTCACCCGGCCTCGTCGCGGAGCTCATCGCCCGTGGCGAGGCGGCGCGCGCCGCCCGGGTGCTGCCGATCGCCACGATCACGCGCGGGCGGAAGGGAAAGGAGCTCGCTGACCTCGTCGAGCTTGCCGCCGCCGGCGCGGTCGCGTTCTCCGACGACGGATCGCCGGTCGCCGACGCGCAGCTCTTCCGCAACGCGTTGGAGTACGCGCGCGCGGCCGGACGTCCGATCCTGGAGCACTCTCAGGACCTCACGCTCTCCGCCGGCGGTGTCATGCACGAAGGCGTCGTGTCCGCGCGGCTCGGCCTGCCTGGGATGCCCGCTGCCGCGGAGGAGAGCGCAGTCGCTCGTGACCTCGCGCTCGCCAAGCTCACCGGCGGGCGGCTGCATCTGTCACATGTCTCGACCGCCGGCGCGGTGGAGCTCCTCCGGCATGCGAAGGCCGACGGCCTCGCGGTCTCGGCGGAGGTCACGCCGCATCACTTGGCGCTCACCGACGAATGGGTCGCGGGCTCGCGCGCGTTCGCGTGGGAGGACAGCGGTCCACGCGTCGCGCCGTACGACACCGCGACGAAGGTGAACCCGCCGCTCCGCACGGCCGCGGACGTCAAGGCCTGCTGGGCCGGTCTGATGGACGGCACCATCGACGCGATCGCCACCGATCACGCGCCGCACGCCTCCACTCGGAAAGACGTCGAGTACCAGGAGGCCGCGTTCGGCATCTCGGTCTTCGAGACCGCCGTGCCGCTGCTCCTCGCGGGCGTCGCCGCCGGGTGGGGGACCTGGGAGCGCGTCGTCGAGGCGCTCACGGCCGGACCGGCGCGCGTGCTCGGCATCGAGCTACCGAAGAACGATCTCGTGGTCATCGATCCGACTCTCGTCTGGACGCCGTCTTCGACGTCGCTTCGGTCACTCGGCAAGAACACCCCACTGCTCGGCCGCGGCCTCACCGGCCGCGTCGTGGCCGCCGTCGTCGACGGCGAGCTTCGGCTCGAGATGGCGCTGGCCTAGCGTGGGAAAGAGACGCGGCGCGGTCGCCGAACGGGAGGCGGTCCTCCTCGAGCGGCAGTTGCATCTTTATGCATCAGAAATGTATAGTTATGCACCGATGAGCAGGGCGGCGGTGCTCGGACTCGAGGACGGCTCGGTCTGGTGGGGCGAGGCATTCGGCGACGCATCGAGCGCGTCGGGCGAGGTCGTCTTCAACACCGCGATGACCGGCTATCAAGAGGTCGCGTCCGATGCCTCGTACAACGGCCAGCTCGTCGTAATGACGTACCCGCTCATCGGCAACTACGGCGTGTTCGACCGAGCCTCCGAATCCCGTAAGCCCTGGGTGGAGGCGTTGGTCGTGCGCGAGCTGAACGCGACGTGTCGCGAAGGCACCGACGACCTCGACTCGTACCTGCGCGCGAACGGCGTTCCCGGCATCGCGGGCGTCGACACGCGAGCGCTCACCCGGCGGCTTCGGTCGTCCGGTACGTTGCGAGGCGCGCTCATCCAGGTGCCGCCACATCGCGCGCTGGACGCGGAGATCGGCGCCGAGGCGGTCGCGAAAGCGCGCGCGACCACCGCTCTCGCGCAGCGCCCGCTCGTGGCGGAGGCGAGCGTGACGGTCGAGCGCACCGTCGGCGCGGGTCCGAAGATCGCGCTCATCGATACCGGCGTCAAGGAGAACCAGGTCCGCAGCCTGGTGCAGCGCGGCGCGAGCGTTCGGGTGTACCCGGTCGAGGCGAACATGCGCGAGCTGCTCTCGTGGTCGCCCGACGGCATCGTCGTCACGAACGGCCCCGGCGACCCCGCGGCGATCCCGCAGGTCGCGGCGAACGTGAAGATCCTCCTCGACATGGCCCAGAGCCGCGGGGCCGGCAGGCCGGTGCCGATCCTCGGGATCTGCCTCGGACACCAGCTGCTCGCGCGAGCCATTGGCGCGTCAACGTCGCGCCTCCCGTTCGGTCATCACGGCAGCAACCATCCGGTGCAAGACACCGTCACCGGCCAGGTCGTGATCACGAGCCAGAACCACGAATTTCAGGTCGACGAGGCGTCGTTGCCGCTGCAGTCGGCGTTCTTCGTGAGCAAGCGGAACCTGAACGACGGGTCGGTCGAGGGCCTGTCGCACCGCACGCTGCCGATCCGCACCTATCAGTACCACCCCGAGGGCGCGCCGGGTCCGCGCGACAACGAGCCGGTGTTCGATCGCTTCATGGACGACGTGCGCGACGCGGTGGCGCGCCGCTCATGACCCGTCACGAGTACACCCTCGTCGACGTCTTCACGGATCGGAAGTTCGGCGGCAATCAGCTGGCCGTCTTCGGCGACGGCCGCGGCATCTCGAGCGAGACCATGCAAGCGGTCGCGAAAGAGCTGCGCATCGCGGAGACGACCTTCGTCGTGCCGAAGGAGAAGGACGGCGATCACAAGGTCCGGATCTTCACGCCCGGTCGCGAGCTTCCGTTTGCAGGCCATCCCACCGTCGGCACGACGTGGGTGCTGAGCGGTGGTCGAGACGGGACGCTGAAGCTCGAGCTCGGCGTCGGCACGCTCGGTGTCACGGTGAAGAGCGGGTTCGTCGAGATGGAGCAGCCGCTGCCGCACTTCGGGGCGATCGTCGACGATCGCGGCGCGGTCGCGGCCTCGCTCTCGCTGACGCTCGACGATGTCGTCGCGACCTCACCGATCCAGCAGGCGTCGAGTGGCGTGCCGTTCACATTCGTGCACCTGCGCGGTCTGGATGCGATGAAGCGGATGCAGATGCAGCGCAGCCCGGTCAAGACCGCGCTCTACGCTTTCACCACGGAGACCGTCGAGCCCGGCTCGACGCTCCACGCCCGTATGTTCGCCGGCGAGGCGCTCGGCATCGAGGAAGACCCCGCGAGCGGCGGTGCCCAGGGGCCGCTCGCCGCCTACTGCGTCAAGTACGGGATCCTGCGCGCGTCCGCCGAGGTCCACACGCGGACGGAGCAGGGCTTCGAGCTGGGCCGCCGCAGCATCCTTGACACCCGCCTCTCGATGCGCGGGGCCGAGATCACGGCGGTCCACGTCGGCGGCAACGTGGTGAACGTCGGCGGGGGCTGGATGGATCTGTGACCGCCGCTGGCTACAGCCGACTTCGGACGCCACGCGACCTGGCACGAGCGCTGCGCACATCTTCGGAGGCGCGCCGGAACTGGCGATCGCTCACTCCGGGCGCGCGGCGCATCGCGGCGCATTGGATCAATGGGGCGAAGACCAGCGACGTACGTGCCTGGCGCATCGCGGACGTGCTGCGTCGCGCGGACCGCTATGCGCGCGATGCCGGTCCCTTCTATGCCACCGATCAGGATCAGCGGCTGCTGTCACGGCCGCGCGGGTCGTCGAGGTGAGGGTCCTGATCATCGGCTCGGGCCCGATCCTCATCGGCCAGGCGGCCGAGTTCGACTACGCGGGCACGCAAGCCTGTCGCGCGCTCCGTGAAGAGGGCATCGAGACGATCCTCGTGAACTCGAATCCCGCGACGATCATGACCGACCCCGGCGTCGCCGACGTCACGTACCTCGAGCCGCTCACCGTCGAGGTGCTCGAGCGGATCATCGCGAGGGAGCGACCCGACGGATTGCTGCCCACGCTCGGTGGGCAGACCGGGTTGAACCTTGCGGTCGCCCTCGCCGACGCCGGCGTGCTCGACCGGTACGACGTGAAAATGCTTGGCACGCCGCTCGAGGCGATCAGGAAGGCCGAGGATCGCGAGGCCTTCAAACAGCTGCTCATCGAGATCGGCGAGCCGGTCCCCGAATCGGCGACCGCGCACACCGTCGACGAGGCGCTCGCCTTCGCGGAAGAGATCGGGTTCCCCCTCGTCATCCGGCCGGCGTACACGCTGGGTGGGACCGGCGGTGGATTCGCGCACGACGTGACGGAGCTGCGCGATCGGGCGCAGCGCGGCATCAGCGCCTCACCGATCGGCCAGATCCTCGTCGAGCGCAGCCTGGTCGGGTGGAAAGAGCTCGAGTGGGAGGTGATGCGCGACGGCGCCGACACCTGCATCACCGTCTGCAACATGGAAAACATCGATCCGATGGGCGTGCACACCGGTGATTCGATCGTCGTCGCTCCGTCGCAGACGATCTCGGACAAGGAGTACCAACAGCTCCGGAGCGCGGCGCTGAAGATCATTCGGGCCCTCGGCATCGAAGGTGGCTGCAACGTGCAGTTCGCATTGCATCCGGATCGCTCCCCGGCCGCGGATCCCGAAGCGCGGGTCCCCTACTACGTGATCGAGGTCAACCCGCGGGTGTCGCGATCCTCTGCGCTCGCGTCGAAGGCGACGGGGTACCCAATCGCGCGCGTCGCGGCGAAGATCGCGATCGGCAAGCGCCTTTGGGAGATTCCGAACGCCGTCACGAAGAAGACGACCGCGGCGTTCGAGCCGACGCTCGACTACGTCGTGGTGAAGATCCCGCGCTGGCCGTTCGACAAGTTCCGCACGGCCGACCGCCGGCTCGGGACGCAGATGAAGGCCACGGGCGAGGTCATGGCCATCGACCGCACGTTCGAAGCGGCATTCCTCAAGGCGCTCCGGTCGCTCGAAGTGAAGGGTCAAGGGCTGCTCACCGAAGCGCCCGCCTGGGTCGACCTGGGTGATCCGACCGCGTTCATCGCCCGGTACCTCGCGGCCGAGCCGACCGACGACCGCATGTGGCGCGTGCTCGCGGCGCTCCGTCGTGGCGCGACCATCGACGCGGTGCACGACGCGACGCACATCGATCGCTGGTTCCTGCGCAAGCTTCGTGCGATCGTCCGCTTCGCCGAGGATGAGCTGCAGGGCAAGACCCCGAATCCGACCCTCCTCCGGCGTGCGAAGCGCATGGGCTTTTCCGACGCGGACATCGCGACGTTGACCGGCGTGCTCGCGGCCGACATCCGGCGCCTGCGGCTCCAGTGGGGGATCGTGCCCGTCTACAAGATGGTGGACACCTGCGCGGCCGAATTCGAAGCCGTCACGCCGTACTTCTACTCGACGTACGAGCAGGAGAACGAGGCACTGCCGCTCGAAGGACCGAAGACCGTGATCCTCGGATCGGGACCGATCCGCATCGGACAGGGGATCGAGTTCGACTGCTGCTGCGTGCAGAGCGCGATGGCGCTGAGCGAGCGCGGCACGAAGCCGATCATGATCAACAGCAACCCCGAGACCGTCAGCACGGACTTCGATGCTTCCGCGCGCCTGTACTTCGAGCCGCTCGACGAAGAATCGGTGGCGAACGTTCTTGCTAATGAAGGCGCTGCCCCGCAGCGCCCTCAGGGAGGACAGACCGACGCCGAGGTGAACCCATCGTCGGTCAATGTTCTGGTGCAGTTCGGCGGGCAAACCGCGCTGAATCTTGCCGACCGGATCGCGGACATCGGCGGGCACATCAGCGGTACGAGCGCCGACGCCATCGGCCTGGCCGAGGACCGCCGCCGGTTCCACGAGTTCGCGACCGCGCTCGGGATCCCGCAGCCGCCCGGCGGCACGGCCGATTCGCTCAGCGAAGCGCGCACGATCGCGGACGGCATCGGCTACCCGGTGCTCGTGCGGCCGTCATACGTGCTCGGCGGCCGCGGGATGGAGATCGCGTACGGTCCCGACGACCTCGATCGCTACTTCGCCTCAGCGCTCGAGGCGAGCTTCGGTCGCGTGCTCGTGGACAAGTACCTCCGCGGCCGTGAGGTCGAGGTCGACGCCGTGAGCGACGGTGAGGAGACGCTCGTCGCGGGGATCATGGAGCACATCGAGCGGGCCGGGGTGCACTCCGGCGACTCCTTCGCGGTCTACCCCGCGCCGAACCTGAGCGCGGCGGAGCGCGACGAGATCGTCGAGCTCACGCGGAAGATCGCGTCATCGCTCCCGGTCCGCGGCCTCCTGAACATCCAGTTCATTGTCGAGGAGGGTCGGGTGTGGTGCCTCGAGGTGAACCCGCGCGCGAGCCGCACGGTGCCGTTCCTGACGAAGGTCACGGGCGTCCCGCTCGTGAAGCTCGCAGTCGCCATCGGCGCCGGGAGCACGCTCGCGGCCGAAGGCTATGCGCGCGCGGACGGGCTCTGGCCCTCGGGCGATCTGGTCGCGCTGAAGGCCCCGGTCTTCTCTATGGCCAAGCTGCTCGATGTGGACACGTACCTCGGCCCAGAGATGAAGAGCACCGGCGAGGCGATCGGCATCGACCGCACGTTCGCGCCGGCGCTGTGGAAGTCGCTCGTCGCCGCGGGCCTCGCGCCGATGCCGAGCGGTAAGGTGCTCATCACCGTCGCCGACAAGGACAAGGCCGAGGTCGTCTCGATCATCGAGGGCTTCCACTGGCTCGGCTACGACCTCGTCGCGACGAGCGGGACGGCCGCGCTCATTCGCTCGCTTGGCATCGAGGTGACCGAGGTGCCGAAGCTCGGCGACGGCGACGCGACGATCCTGCAGCTCATCCGCTCGGGTACCTGCGCCGCGGTCGTGAACACCCCAACCATGGGGAAGGCCGTCGACCGCGACGGATTCCTCATCCGCCGCGCCGCCGTCGAGGCGCGCGTGCCCTGCCTCACCTCGCTCGACACCGCGCTGGCGGTGGTGACCGCGCTGCGCGCGAGCGCGCAGCGCTACAACGTCGCGCCGCTCAGCGAGTACCGCAGCGCGCCGGTCGGCGCGTGACGACCAAGCGGACCGGCATGCCGTGGATGCCGGCGGACGCGTACGGCAAGACCCTCACCGGCCTCTCCCTCAACCTCATCGTCCGGGATGTCGCGAAGAGCGTGCCGTTCTATCGCGATGTGCTCGGCATGACGGTGCACTACTCCGACCTGGACATGGCCGCGGTGCAGCTCGACACGACGCAGATCGTCCTGCACGCCGATCACACGTACGACAAGCAGCCATGGGCGCCGCGCCTGCCCGAGACCGGGAAGCGCGGCCTCGGCGCGGAAATCCGGATCCTTGGCATCGATCCCGACGCCGCGGAGCGACGAGCGACGGAGCGCGGGGCGACGATTCTCCTTGGCGCGAGGGACTGGCCGCACGGCTGGCGCGATGTGGTCCTCGAAGATCCCGACGGGTACACGTTCGCGGTGGGGACCGTGCTCCCGTGATGCTCGAGATGGGTCGCGTCCTTGCGCGGAGCGAGATCGGCGACCTCGGCATCGTGCTCGGCATCGCGGCCCCTGGCATCGCCGCGCAGGCGCGGGCCGGGCAGTTCGTGCACGTGCGGCCCGGCGCGCGATTCGATCCACTCCTGCGGCGCCCGTACTCCTTCAATCGCATCGACCGCCAGGCGGGCGAGATCGAGCTCATCGTGAAACCGCTCGGCGGGGGCGGTGACTGGATCGCCTCACGCCGGCCGGGCGATGATCTTGACCTCCTTGGTCCGCTCGGTAGTGCCTTCGTCATCCAGCGCGCGACGAAGAATCTGCTCCTGGTGGCAGGTGGCACGGGGATCGCGCCGATGCGGGTGCTGGCCGAGCACGAGGCGACACGCCGCAACGTGACACTCGTCATGGGCGGCCGATCCATTCAGTACCTCTGGCCGTCTCGGCTGCTCCCGCCGACGGTCGAATACGTAACGACGACCGACGACGGCTCGTTCGGGATCAAGGGTCGCGTCACCGATGCGCTGCGCCCGCTCCTCGCCTGGGCCGATCAGCTTTGCGCCTGCGGCCCGTGGCCGATGCTGGCGGCGCTCGGCCGCATGCGCGATGAGGCCGCTCGCGCGAGCGCGGTGTTCCCCGGACGGCAGGTGCTGCTGGACGCGGAGATCGCCGTCGAGCAGCACATGGGCTGCGCGATGGGCGTGTGTCGGGCGTGCGTGGTGGTGACCGCGAGCGGGAACGCGCGGGTGTGCCGCGAGGGGCCGGTGTTCCCGCTCGGCGAGATACGGTTCAGCGAGGGCGAGCCCGCGACCGTGGGGTTGAGCGCGTAATGCCCTGGCGCAGGCCGCGCAAGAAGATCGAGCGGCCGGTCAACGTGAGCCGCGCCATCGAGGAGACCCTCGAGGAGCTGAGCGCGGACGAGGACGAAGACGACAGCGTCGAGCTCGCCGGCGTCGACGGGGCGTCGATCGTCGAGGCGGCGACCGGCGAGGCCGACACCGAGGGCCGCACGCCGTCGCCGCTCGCGGCGCAGCTCTCACGCGTCGAGCTGAGCGATGCCGCGGTCATCGCGCCAGTCCGCTCGACGGAGCGGCCCGAGGACGGGGTCGATCTCGCGGTCGACGCCGCGCTCGGGCTGCGGCTGAAGAACCCCGTGCTCACGGCGTCGGGCACCTTCGGCCAGGGCGTCGAGTACGCCGAGCTCATCGACGTGTCGCGTCTCGGCGCGATCGTGAACAAGGGCACGACGGTGCTCGCTCGGCCCGGCAACGCGCAGTACCGGATCGCGGAGACACCGTCGGGGATCCTCAACTCGATCGGGCTCGAGAACCCGGGCGCCGCGGGCGTCGCGAAGAAGTATGCGAAGGCCTGGGCCCAGCTCGGCGTGCCGGTCATCGTGAACGTCGCGGGCTACAGCGTCGACGACTACGTGACCGTCGTCGGCGAATTCGCCGGCATCACGAGCGTCGTCGCCTACGAGCTGAACATTTCGTGCCCCAACGTCAAAGGTGGGCTGCTCTTCGGCTTCGATCCGGACCTCGCCGGCCAAGTGACCGCAGCCGTGAAGCAGGAGACGGACCTGCCGGTGATCGTGAAGCTCACGCCCAACGCGCCTGACGTCGTCGCGGTCGCGCGGGCGATCGAGCAGGCCGGCGCCGACGGCCTCACCGCGATCAACACCGTCCTCGGAATGCGCATCGATACCCAGAAGCGCCGGCCGATCCTCGGGACCGGCAGCGGCGGACTCTCCGGTCCCGCGATCCGGCCGATCGCCGTGCACATCACGTATCAGGTCGCGCAGGCGGTCTCGATCCCGATCATTGGCGCCGGCGGTATCACCAGCGCCGAGGACGCGCTGGAGTTCCTCATGGCCGGCGCGTCGGCGGTGCAGGTGGGCACCGCGACCTTCGCCGATCCGCTCGCGCCGCTCCGCGTCATCGAGGGTCTCGCGACCTACGTGCGGGCGCATGGGCTCTCATCCATCCGCGACGTGATCGGGGTCGCCCTGCCGCGAAGAGCGCAAGCCGAGTAAGCGCTGGGTCGCCGCCACACTGTGACGATGCGCCGCCTTGCGCTCGCGATCGCACTCCTGCTGTCGTGCACCACCGCGCCGCCGGTGACCCTGCCGTCGCCCTCAGCGACGGTGACGCCGGCTCCGACCGCGACGCCGATCCCCACCGCCTCGCCGTCCCCGAGGCCGCTCGACATGGCGGTCGTGCCCGCGGGTGAGATCCGCGACGATCACGCCCTGGTGGTGCAGGGCAGCCTGCAGCCGGGTGGGGAAGTCGGCGCCCTACGGTTCTGGGACGTCCCGCTCGACGGGACCGCGCCGAAGCAGCTCGTCTCCTACAACCAAGGCGCGCGGATCCTGACGGATTTCGACTACTTCGACTTCGCGCGCCAGCTGTCGCCGGATGGGCGCCACCTCGTGCTTTCCGATCCGGTCGACATCGCCGGCACCGGATTGCTCGTCGTCGACCTCATCGCCGGGACGACGCGGAAGATCGACATCAGCGGCGGCACCGGCCAGCCGGCGTGGAGCCCGGACGGTCAGCAGATCGCCTATCGCGGGTTCACCGTCGCTGGGCCGTTCCAGAAGGAGACCGGCATCTGGGTCGTGCCGGCCGCCGGCGCCGGCCCCCGGCAGGTCTGGGCGAGCGACCGTCCCGCCGGTGCCGGGGCGACGTACGTCTACGGCTGGACGGAGGACGGGACCGGGATCGCATTGTCCCGAGACTCCACGGACGTCAGCGTCGTCGACGTGCCGACCGGCAACCTCACGCGTATCGCAGGGGGGATACACGGCATCGCGTGGCGCGCGAAGCGGCCGTCGACCGCGATCGTTCTCGATGACGACGTGAGCACCCCGTCACCGAGCGGACCCCGCGGTGCGCCCAGCTCCATCGGTCGCGCGGGCCATGTCGAGGTACGGGACACCACGCTCGCCGCAGCGCGGATCGTGACTCGGTATGGCGATGTGGGGACGGTCCTCTATGGCCCGCGATGGAACCCGACGACCGACGAGATCCTCACGTTCTGGGCCTGCGGCGCAGGCGCGACCGAGCGAGACGAGCTCGTGGTCGTCGACGGCCTCAGCGCACGACGCCGCGCCGTACCGACGTCGGGTTGCGTGTATTCGGCCTCGTGGAACGGGGACGGCACGAGGATCCTGTACTCAGACATCCAGAGCTTGCGCGTGATGAGCTCCGATGGATCGAATGACCGCGAGCTGTGGCGGCCAGGGCTGCCCCCCGGCGCGTTCCAGCAGAACATCGGCGCCGTCACCGCCTTCGCGCCTCGCTAGCGCGCCGCGCTAGGCTCGCGGCGTGATCGCCGCTCGCCCGATCGCCCTCGTCGTGCTTCCCGGATCGCTGCTGTGGAAGCTCGTGCTGGTGCTCGCCGGGTCCGCGCTCATCGCGCTCGCGGCGCAGGTCCGGATCCCGCTTCCGTTCAGCCCCGTGCCGGTCACTGGCCAGACCTTCGCGGTGCTGCTCGTCGCGGCGGCGCTCGGACGGCTCGGCCTGGCGAGCGTCATCGCGTACCTCCTCGGCCTCGCGTGGCTCGCCCGCTTCCCCTTGCCCGTGCCGCTCCTCGATGCTGGCCTCATCCCGTTCATCCCCGGCGATCTGTTCAAGATGGTGCTCGCCGCCCTCGCGCTACCTGCGGCGTGGAAGGTCGTGCGGCGATGAAGACGACGCAGCTGCGCGAGTACACGATTAAGCGCGGCCAGCTCCAGCGTTTCGCGGAGGTGTGGGCCAAGAGCGTGCGTCCGCTCCGCAAGAAGAAGGGGTTCGTCGTCGAAGGGGCGTGGAAGGTCCCGACCGAAGACCGGTTCGTGTGGATCGTCAGCTACGACGGCGCCGACGGCTGGGAGGCCGCGAACAAGGCGTACTACGAGTCGCCGGAACGGAAGGCCATGGACCCCGACCCGGCGAGCTTCATCCTCGCGCAGCGCACCTCCTTCATCGACCCCGTCTAGGCCGTGGAGGCGCTCCTCGCGTATGCCGGGGACTGGCTGCACCTCATCGTGCGCTGGCTCCACGTCACCGCGGCCATCGCGTGGGTCGGCGCGTCGTTCTATTTCATCGCCCTCGACCAGTCGCTCCGTCCGCCGAAGCGCGAGGGCGCCGAAGGCGAAGGCGTCGGCGGGGAAGCGTGGGAGATCCACGGCGGCGGCTTCTACCGGGTCGAGAGGTACCGCATCGCGCCACGGACGTTGCCGGCGCCGCTCGCGTGGTTCAAGTGGGAGGCCTACACGACCTGGCTGACCGGCTTCGCGCTGATGGTCCTCCTCTACTACGTCGATCCGACGCAGTACCTCATGGACCCGAACCGGCCGCGGTTCCAGGGCTGGGAGCTCGTCGTCGCGAGCCTCGCGATCCTGTTCTTCGGCTGGCTCGCGTACGACCTGCTCTCGCGCTCGCTCGCGCCGAACGAACGCGCGCTCACCGTCGCGATCGTGGTGCTCGTCGTCGTCGTTGCCGCGTTGTCCGGGTACCTCTTCAGCCCGCGCGGAGCGTTCATCCAGGTCGGCGCGACCATCGGCACGTGGATGGCGGCGAACGTGTTCTTCACGATCATCCCTGGTCAGCGCGCCCTCGTCGCCGCGACCGCGGCCGGGCGCGAAGGGGATACCGGACCGGGCATCCGCGGCAAGCAACGGTCCGTCCACAACAACTACCTGACCCTCCCGGTGCTGTTCGCGATGATCAGCCAGCATTTCCCGTTCACCTACGGCCGCGACAACTCGTGGCTCGTGTTGCTCGCGTTCATGGGTCTTGGCGCGCTGGTGCGGCACGCCTTCAACCTGCGGCACCAGGGGCGTGACATCCGCCGGACCGCGGCCATCGTGATCGCGGCCGGCGCGGTGCTGGTCATCCTGCTCGCGCCGCAGCCGCAGGGCGCCGCGGGCCTCACCGCCGCCGACTTCCCCGCGGTCCAAAAAGTGTTCGAGGCGCGTTGCGTGACGTGCCACTCGTCGCATCCGACCCGCGAGGGCTTCACCGCCGCGCCGAAGGGCGTCATGTTCGACACCCAGGCGGAGATCGTCGCGAACGCGCGTCGTGCGTACGAGCAGGTCGTGGTGACGAAGGCGATGCCGCTCGGCAACGTCACCGGCATGACCGGCGCGGAACGCGAGCTCATCGGTCAGTGGGTCCGGAGCGGGGCGCCGGCGCCCTAGCCCCGCGTCATCCGATCGCGCGCGATCGCGAGGAACTCGTCGATGCCGGTCGCGAGCTCTTGCTCTCGGGAACGTCCCAGGCGCTCCCGCAAGATAGGGACGATCTCGGCGCGCGACCGCCCGTGGACGAAGGCGACGAACCGGAACCCGAACGAACGCTCGTACTCCGTGTTCAGCCGTTCGAGCGCGCGAAGCGTCTCCGGATCGGTCATGCCGGCGCCCTGCTCCGCGGCGGAGCGCGACGAGATTCCGGCGGTCGTGCCGACGCGCGGGTGGGCGTCGAGCACGGCGATGCGCTCTTGCTCGCTCATGCCTGCCAGCGCCGCACGGGCGCGCGCGATGATCGCGTCGGCGTCGCCGCCCTCACCGACGCGATCGGCGAGGAGCGGCGCGCGCTCGAAGGCCTCAGCTACCCCGATAGGTGACACAACCGAACGGCGTGACCAGGAGCGGCACGTGGTAATGGCCATCCTCGAGCCGCACCTGCAACGCGACCTCCTCGAAGAACTGTCCCTTCACCGCGAAGAGCAGGCGGTACGAGCCCGCGGCCAGATCGCGAGCGAGCTCCCTCACGCGTCCATCGGCGTCGGTGTCCGCGACCGCGACGAGCTCTGCGCCGCGGTAGAGCGACACGCGCACGCCGGAGACGGGACGACCGATCGCGGTGTCGACCACGTGCGTCGAGAGCGATGTCGCCATGCGCGGCGGATGCTACCGCTCGGCGAGCACCTCGACCTTGATGCGATCGGGGTCCTCGAAGAAGAACCGATGCTGCGTTTTCGTCTCTTCGATCTCGCCGCCGTAGAGCATGCGTGCGCCCCGCGCGGTCACGAAGGTCCGCACCTCGACGAGGGTGTCGCGTCCGGCGACGCTGAACGCGAGGTGATTCAGTCCGACCCGCTTTCGGTGGTACCCCTGCGCCGCGAATTCAGGTTCCGCCTGAACGAAGAAGAGCTCCGCCTTGCCGTCCGTCCAGCTCTTGACCGTCTCCCGGTCCGCCTGCTTGCGCCAGCCGAGCGACTCGAGGAGCGTCCCCCAGAACTCCACGGTCCTCGCGATGTCGGCGACGTAGATGTCCATGTGGTGAAAACGACCGTTCAACGCCATCGCGATTCCTCCAGCCAACGTAGCCGCCAGCTCGCGCTTCTCGCCCGATAGAAGTCGCGCGCGCCGTCGAGCCCGCTTGGATCGCCCACACGCGCGCGTTGCCACGCAAGCTCGGCCGCGAGGTGGTCCCAGCCGAGGGCCGCGTATGTCTCGGCGGTGCGACGCAGCAGCTCGCAGGCCGCGTCCACGCGTCCCTCCAAGGCGTGCTCGACGGCGCGCAGGTGGTCGATGCCCGCCGCGAACATCGCGCCGTCGGCGCGCACCGCGTCGTCGGTCGCGAGCCACGGTGCGAGGACGGACCGATCGGCGGCGAGCAGGGCGGCTGGGCCGACCACGCGGACCGAGAGCAGGAACAACGGCAGCTCGAGCGCCTGGGGGGTGCGCGCCTCGGCGAGCGTGCGGAAGGACACTGCGACGGCCGACGCGCGACCTTCGGCAAGCTCGAGATTCGCCAGATGAGCGGCAGAGGCGACCCGTGCATGCCAGGTCCCGCTGGATGCCTGATGGTCAGTCGCCATCCGAAGGGTCGACGCGGCCGCGCCGGGTCCTTCGCGCTCGAGGCGCACCGCGGCCGCGAGCGGACCGGTGTCCGGGAAGATCTCCCAGATGTCGTCGCCACCGAATCGGCGTTGCAGCTCGGACCAGAGCCAGACGACATCGTCCCAGTCGCCGGCGAGCCACAGCATCCACGGCGGACCCGAACGGAAGGTCAGCATCCGTGGCCGGTCGCCGATCCCGTGCGCCATGGCGTACGCCCGCGCACGAGCGAGCAGCGCCTGCCGCTCGTTCGCATCCGCCTCGCGGGAACGGCCGTCGATGTAGCGACGGTACGCGGTGACCACCAGCTCGTCGCGCTCCAAGGCCTGGTCGAGGCGCTTCGCGAGGCCGCGCTCGTGCAGGACGTGCCAGCCGATCGGGTGCGCGATCGGAAGGTCCGTCTCTTCGACCGCGTCGACTCGAGCGCTCGATCCGCTCTTGGCTGCCAGCTCGCGAGCCCGCGAGATCCACTGCGAGGCATCGGCATCGTCCGTCGCCTCGAACGCGCGGTCCGCAAGCGTGGTCGCGATCGCCGACAGCTCGGCAGGCGACGCGTGGGCTTCGCTCGCGCGCCATGCGTCCTGCCACGCCGTCCGCTCCGACGGGCCGAACGGGAGCGAACGCGCGAGCGCGCTCTGGCCGCGCGCCACGTCCTGCGGCGTCCCGATCGTGCGGTACAACGCCACGGCCTCGGCCAGCGTGGCGACCGCCTTCGAGACCAGCAGCTGGTGCCGGTAGGCGGTGCCGAGCCCCTCGAGCCCGCGAGCGCGCTCCAAGCTTCCCGGTCCGCTCGCGTCGACCGCACCCTCGAAATGGGCGGCCGCTTCGCCGGCGGCGAGGAGCCGCAGCGCCTCGCGGCCTGCGGCGAGGGCGTAGGGGACCGCGCGCCCTGCGAGGCCGGCATCGGCCAGCTGTCGTTCGATGTCGGCGGCCGAGGACGCATCATCGCCGTGCAGCGCGATCAACGCTTCCGCGACTTCCTCGTGCAGGAGCCGGCGTTCCCGCTTCATCAGATCCCGGTAGACCGCCTCGCGCGTCAACGCGTGACCGAACATGAGCCCGTCCGTCGACTCCACCAGGAGCGACGCCTCGATGGCGGCGCGAGCCGGCCGGAGGAGCTCGCGCTCGGGCTTGCCGAGCACGCGCTGGAGGAGCTCGAACGCGACGTGCTGGCCGCAGATCGCGGCGTACGTCACGAGCCGCCTGGCGTCCTCATCGAGCGCGCCGACCCGACGGACGACGGCTTCGGCGATGGTCAGCGGGAGCGCGCCGGCCGGATCCCCAGCCGAGCGCGCGAGCTCCTCGAGGAACAGCGGGTTGCCCTCGGCGAGCGCGACGATCCGGTCAAGTTCGTCGCCTCGGATCGCGTCAAGACCCGGCGCGTGATCGAGCAGCCGCGTGGCCTCGGCCGTGCCGAGGGGCTGAAGATGGATCTCGATGACGTCCGAGCGGCGCGCGAGCTCCGCGAGGATCGGCCGGAGTGGGTGCCCGCGCGGGAGCTCGTCGTCGCGGTAGGTCCCGACCAGCAGGAACGGAGCCGCGTCCGCCAGGCCGCTCAGGAATGTAAACAAGGCGAGGCTGCCGTCCTCGGCCCAGTGCAGGTCTTCGATCGCGATCGTGATCGGACCAGTACGCGCGAGGTCGCGGAGCATCCGGAGCATCGCTCCGAAGAGCGCGTCCCGATCGGGATGACGCGCTCGCTCGGTTGTTCCGAGCTCAGGTAGGAACACGAGAAGGTCAGGTGCCACGCGCCGAAGGCGCGCCTCCTCGCCCGGCGCACGTGTGAGCTGGCGCAGCATCGCCGCGAACGGCTCGTACGGCGGTCGCGCGTCCGTCGCGCCGCAGCCTCCGACGAGCGTCGCGACGCCGCTCGTTGCGGTCCACTCGCGCAGCAGCCGGCTCTTGCCCAGCCCAGCCGCACCGCCGACGAGCACCGTGCCGCCACGACCGTTGAGCAGCGATGCCGCCGCGCGCGCGAGCGTGTCGACCTCGGATTCGCGACCGATGAAGGTGGCGGTCCGGGTCCCGATCGCGGGAGGTGGAGGCGCTGGAGCCGGCGCCGACGGCAGGGACCAATCGACAGCGAAGACGTGGATCGGCTCGGCGATGCCTTTGAGCGGGATCGGGCCGCGGTCCTCGAACGTGAACGGCGTATTTGTGCGGACGAGCCCGCGCACCGTGTCGGTGACGAGGAGCTCGCCGTCGCCGGCGATGGATCCGATGCGTGCGGCGACGTTCACAGCCGATCCGACGAACTGCCCGTCGAGCGGCACCGTCTCACCGACGTGGATGCCGACGCCGAATTTGAGGCGCTTGCCCGCCCTCTCGCGCGCGGCGCGGAAGACGTCCGCGCCGAAGGCGATCGCCTTGGACGGCGATGGGAAAACGATGTAGAAGGAGTCGCCCTCGGTCTTGAGCTCGGCGCCGTCATGCGCGGGAAGGCGGGCGCGGATCAGGGCCCGGTAGTCGCGGATGAGCTCGGCGGCGGCTCGGTCGCCTTCGCGTTCGACGAAAGCGGTGTAGTCGCGCAGATCGGCGAACAAGAAGGCACGAAGTGCCGTATCGCCCGTCACGTTCGCCATCCTATGGGCCGCGTATCCTACGGCCCTCATGCGAATGCTGAAGATCATCGCGGGTCCGTTCACGTTCCGCGCGCGCCTCGAAGAGGAGCAGGCACCGAAGACGGCGGCCGCGATCCGCGCGATGCTGCCGTTCCGCGGCAAGCTCGTCCACTGCCGCTGGAGCGGCGAGTCCACGTGGGTGCCGATGGGTGACACGAAGGTTGGTGGTCCAGGCGGTCTGGGGTACGAGAACCACACGAGCCACCCCGCGCCAGGTCAGGTGCTCATCTACCCAGGCGGCATCTCCGAAACCGAGATCCTTTTCCCGTACGGATCGACGGACTTCTCCAGCAAGGTCGGGCCGCTCGCGGGCAATCATTTCGCGACGGTGATCGAAGGCAACGACAAGCTCGCCGAGGTCGGACGGCTCACGCTGTGGGACGGCGCGCAAGACTTCACCATCGAGCTCGCATAGCCGCGTGGATCTCGCGATCCGCGGCGCGATCGTGATCTCCGATGGCGCGTACGCCCGGGACATCCTCATCCGCGACGGCCGCGTGAGCGCGCTGGTCGAGCCGGGTGCGTCCTCCGCCGACGACGAGATCGATGCCCGCGGCCTGCTTGCGATGCCCGGTGTCGTCGACGCCCATGTCCACTTCAACGACCCGGGCCGGGCGGACTGGGAAGGCTGGGCCAGTGGCAGCCGGGCCGCGGCGGCCGGTGGTGTGACCACGGTGATCGACATGCCGCTCAACTCGCTGCCACCTGTGATCGACGGCGCGGCGTTCGATCTGAAGCGGGCCGCCGGCGAGCGTTCGTCGTTGGTCGACTTCGCGCTGTGGGGTGGGCTCGTCGGGACCGATCCGGCACCGCTGCGCGAGCTCGCCGCGCGCGGCGCGGTCGGGGTCAAGGCGTTCCTTTGCGATAGCGGCGTGCCCGAGTTCGCCGCGCTCGCCGATAACGACCTCGCCGCGGCAATGCGCGCTGCGGCTTCGGCGGGCTTGCTCGTCGCGGTGCATGCCGAGGACGAGAAGCTCGTGCGCGAGGCGACTGACCGCGTGCGCGCGAGCGGCCGGCGCGACCCCGGCGCGTGGCTCGTGTCGCGGCCGGCGATCGCCGAGGCCCGGGCCGTCGGCCGTGCGTGCGCGGCGGCGGCCGAGAGCGGCGCTCGCCTCCACGTCGTCCATCTGTCCGCCGTCGAAGCGCTTGGCGCGATCGGCGTCGCGCGGCGCGCCGGGACCGACGTGAGCGTCGAGACGTGCCCGCACTACCTCGTGTTCGACGACGCGGACGTGCTCGTGCACGGATCGCTCCTCAAGTGCGCGCCGCCGATCCGCGATCGCGCGAACCGCGACGCCCTGTGGGACGCGCTGTCCGGCGGCCGCATCGATCTCGTCGCATCCGACCATTCGCCGTGCCGCGCGGCGGACAAGACGCGCGGCAGCGACGACATCTTCGCCGCGTGGGGTGGCGTGTCGGGCGTCCAGTCGCTGCTGCCCGCGGTGTTCAGCGAGGCGCTCCGTCGTGCCGACGGCGCGCTCGATGCGCGCAAGGTCGCCGGCTTCGTCGCCTGGCGCTTGTCGGTGAAGCCCGCGGACCGATTCGGGCTGGGCGCGCGGAAGGGGCGGATCAGGGCCGGCGGCGACGCTGACATCGTGCTGCTCGATCCCGATCGCGAGTGGACCCTCGAGCCGAGCGCGGTGCAGACGCGCAGCGGCCTCACGCCGTACGCCGGTCGCCGGTTCACCGGTGCCGTCGTGCGGACCCTCGTACGCGGCACGACGGTGTTCCGCGACGGCGACTTCCCCGCGGCAGCAGGCCATGGCCGCTTCGTGGCCGCGGAGCGAGTGGCATGAGGATCACCGGCGGCACGGTGCTGTCGATGCGGCCAGGCAGCACGCCCACCGTCCGCGACGTGTTCGTCGATGGCGATCGCATCGCCGATCGCGCGGCCGGTGACGCGATCGATGCGTCCGGCTGCTACGTCATGCCCGGGCTCGTGCAGACGCACATCCATCTGGTGCAGACGATCTTCCGCGGGCTCGCTGAAGAGCTCTCGCTCCTCGAATGGCTGCGCGATCGCATCTGGCCGCTCGAGGCCGCGCACGACGAGCGGTCGCTTCGCGCGACCGCGCGCCTCGGGCTGCTCGACCTGCTCACCACAGGCACGACGACCATCCTGGACATGGGCACGACCCACGGCGGCGACGTCATCGGGGAGGAGCTCGTCGCGTCGGGCATCCGGGCGCGGTTCGGTCAGACGATGATGGATGGCGGCGACGGCGTGCCGAAGAGCCTTCGCGAGACGACGACCGAGTCACTGCACCGGAGCGCGCGGCTTGCGATGGCCTGGGACGGTGCGGCCGACGGTCGTATCGGGTACGCGTACGCGCCGCGATTCGCCCTCTCGTGCACCCGGGAACTCCTCGAGGCCGTCGCCGACATCACGAAACGGCTCGGCCTCTTGATCCACACCCACTCGAACGAGAACGTCGGCGAACGCGCGCTCATCGAGCACGCGACGGGCCGGGCGCCGACCGCCTACCTCGACGACGTTGGCCTGGTGAACGAGCGGAGCGTCATCGCGCACGGCGTGAACCTCGACGAGCGCGAGATCGCGATCCTCGCGGAGCGTGGCGCAAGCATCACCCACTGCCCCTCGTCGAACCTGAAGCTTGGCAGCGGGATCGCCGACGTGCGCGCGCTGCGGAACAAGGGCATCACCGTCGGCATCGGCGCAGATGGGGCCGCGTGCAACAACCGGCTCGACGGCTTCGACGAGCTGCGGCTGGCCGCCCTGCTCGCCGCATCGCTGCACGGGCCGGGCGCCCTCACCGCGTGGGACATCCTCGCCATGGGCACCCGCGGCGGCGCGGGTGCGATGCGGATGGATGCGGAGATCGGCACGATCGAGATGGGGAAGAAGGCCGACCTCATCGTGCTCGATCCCACGAGGCTGGCCGGCCCCGGGGGCGATCCCGCGACGCGCATCGTCTACGGCGGCGGCTCGCGCGCGGTGCGAGACGTGATCGTGGACGGCACGGTCCTGGTACGGGACTTCGTGCCGCTGACGCTCGATCCCGCCGAGGTGCGCGCCCGGGCCGCCGAGGCGCTCCCCGCCCTCGCGCAACGCGCCGGCCTCTGACCGTGGACGAGGTGATCGTCGCCGCCGTGGACAGCGAGCCGATCGCCGAGGTCATCGCCAGCCGCCTGCGCGCCGAAGGCATCGCGGTGCGGGTCCGCTACGACTCGCAGGCCGGCATCCCTCGTCAAATCGCGCCCGCGGGCCTCGGCTTCGGTCCCGGTGCGTTCCGCATCGCCGTGGCCACGAGCGACGCGGGTCGGGCGCGCGACATCCTCGCCGAAGGCGCGCCGCCGGACTACCGGCGCCGTCCGGTCCTCCGTGCCGTCGCCGCGATCCTGCTCGTCGCCATCCTGCTGTCATTCATCCCGGGCGTCATCCAGCTCACGGGCATCCTGTTCGGTCTCGACCGGTAGGCCGACCTTCGCCCACGCCGAGAAGCCGCCGATCACGTCGGTCGTGTTCGGATACCCGAGCTCGTGCAGCCGGACGGCCGCGAGGCTCGAGGAGTACCCCTCCTGGCACACGAGGATGAGCCGGTCTTCCTTTCCCGCGAGCGCCGGCTCCTGATGGCCCGACTCCGGATCGACGCGCCACTCGAGGACGTTCAGGGGCGCATGCACCGCGCCGGGGATCCGGCCGTCGCGGGCACGGAGATCCGCGGCCCGCACGTCGACGAGCGTCCAGCCGTTCGCGATCCGGTCCGCGGCCTGCGCGGGAGTCAGGCGCGTCAGCCGGGCTTGCGCGGCGGCGAGGACGTCGTTGATGTTGCGGCGAGACACGCCCGTATAGTCCACCACCAGTGAACGTCGACGTCGCGCGGACCCTGGACGAGGCCCTCGCGCTCCTCGCGGAGCACCCTACGGCGGTCGTCATCAATGGTGGGACCGACCTGATGGTCGAGATCAACTTCGGCCGGAAGCGGCCGGACACGGTGATCGCGATCGACCGCGTCGAGGAGCTCCGCGGCCTCTCCGTGAACGGCAGCGTCAGGATGGGCGCCGGGGTCACGTTCACGACGATGCTCGAGCGCGATTGCGGCTCGGTCGCGATGCGCGAGGCCGCCCGCACGGTCGGCTCGCCGCAGATCCGCAATGCCGCGACCATCGGTGGGAACGTCGCGACCTCGTCGCCGGCGGGCGATTCGCTGCCGGTCCTCGCCGCCCTCGAGGCGAAGGTCCACCTGCGGTCGACGCGTGGCGCGCGCGCCGTCCGGTTCGGCGCCTTCATGACCGGCCCGAAAAAGAACGTGCGGGCGCCCGACGAGCTCGTAACCGGCGTGGACTGGGATGACGCCGGCCCGGCCCAGGTCTTCATGAAGGTCGGCACGCGGAACGCGATGGTCATCGCCGTCGCGGGCCTCGCGCTCGTCGCCGATCGCGCGCGCAAGCGCGTCGGCATCGGCCTCGGCTCGTGCGGCCCGACGATCCTCCGGGCACCTGATGCCGAGTCCTTCGCCGCTGGCCTCTTCGACGAGGCCGGCTGGCGCCCGTTCGTCCCGAGCGACGCGGCCTGCACCGAGTTCGGGTCGAAGGTCGCCGCTGCGGCGCATCCGATCGATGACGTGCGCGGCACGGCCGCGTATCGCCGCCACGTCCTCGCCGTGATGGGCGCGCGCGCGCTCGCGCGCGTCGCGCGCACCGCCTGATGCGCCTGGAGCTCACCGTCAACGGCGCCACCCGCGCGGCCGAGGCCCGGGACGGCGAGTCGCTCCTCACGTTCCTGCGCGAAGAGCTCGAGCTGCCGGGAAGCAAGAACGCCTGCGACCAGGGCGAGTGCGGCTCGTGCTCGGTGATGCTCGACGGCGCCTTGGTCTGCAGCTGCCTCGTGCTCGCCGCGGCCTGCGCCGATAAGAAGGTGGAGACCGTCGAGGCGCTGTCGAGTGGCGGGAAGCTCCATCCGCTCCAGCAGGCGTTCCTGACCGCCGGCGCGGTCCAGTGCGGGTTCTGCACGCCCGGCCTCATCGTCGCCGCGAACGCGCTGCTCCAACACAACCCGGAACCGAGCGACGTGGAGATCCGCGAGGCGCTCGCGGGGAACATCTGTCGCTGCACCGGCTACGGGAAGATCATCGAGGCCGTCCGCAACGTGGCGGCGGGTCGCTTCGGATGAGCGTCGCGGTCATGGCGATGCGCGCCGGCGAGCGAGCCGAGGTTGACGCGTTCTATCAGGCTCAGCTCGGCCGGGACGTCGGCCTCGAGCTCGACCAAGAGGTACTGGTCGTCCGAGATAGCCGTGACGTCGTGGCGGCGCTGCGCCTGTGCCCGGAGGCAGGCACCCTCGTGCTTCGCACCGTCGTGGTCGCCGAAGGCCGCCGCGGCCAGGGCATCGGCCGTTCGCTCCTGCTCGAGGCATCAAAGGCGATCGGGCGGCGCGAATGCTGGTGCTTCCCGTGGTCGTACCTCGATGGTTTCTACGGAGCGATCGGATTCATCCGCGTTCCGGATCCCGACGTGCCGCCGGCTTTGCACCACCGGCGAGGCTCGGAGCTCATCGCGACTTACCGCGCGGCGACGCCATGACGGTCGTCGCGCGTCCGCGGATTCGCGGCACCGTCGGCGAGTCCGTCGAGCGACCCGACGGCGCCGCGAAGGTGAAGGGCGAGTTCCGCTACGCGAGCGATCTCTGGCAGCAGGGGATGCTTCACGGCGCGACCTTGCGCAGCCCGCATCCGCACGCGCGCATCACGTCGATCGACACGACGAAGGCCCGTGCCCTGCCGGGCGTTCGCGCGGTGCTCACGCACGAAGACCTCCCGAACGACAAGACCTATGGCCTCATGCAAAGCGATCAGTACCCGCTCGCGCGGAAGAAGGTCCGCTTCCTCGGCGACCCGGTGGCCGTCGTCGCCGCCGATGACGCACAGACGGCGCGCGACGCGCTGAAGCTCATCGCCATGACCTACGAGTCGCTGCCAGCGATCACCGATCCGATCGCTGCGCTCCAGCCGGACGCGCAGCCGATCCATGACAAGGGCAACGTCATCGATGCGGTCCATCTCGTGCACGGCGATCCGAAGGCGCCTGCTGAGGTCGAGGTCGAGGGCGAGTACGAGATCGGCATGCAAGATCAGGCCGCGCTCGGGCCCGAAGCCGGCCTCGCGATCCCCGACGACGACGGCGGCGTCACGCTGCACATCGCGACGCAGTGGCTGCACGAGGACCTCCGGCAGATCGCGCCATGCG
>DASYVN010000118.1:0-7932 GCA_035937095.1 Candidatus Limnocylindria bacterium | reverse complement strand
GAGCAGCGGGCGGTAGTCCCACAGCCGGACGCTCGAGGTATCGGCGAACTGCGTTCGGACGTCCGCCTCGACCGGACTGTTCGCGACATCGATGTCCGACTCGTCCACGTTCGTGAGCGCGTATGCCTGACGCGTCGCCTCGATGTTCCGCGCGATGTACGGCTTCTCCTTGTTCAGCTGATCGGGCGTGACGACGAACCGCTCGATGAGCGAGGGGTAGACGCCGAGCAGCAGAATGGACGCGACGAGCCAAAGGCCCAGGGTCCCCGCGAGGACCCAGAGCGTGCGGAAGAAGGCATTGGCGAACGTGGCGATCGCCGCGACCGCAACGACGACGGTGAGGATCTGCAGCGCGGGCAGCCGCGCGGTGATGCTCGTGAAGCCCGCGCCCGTGAGAACCGTTTCGTCGCGGAACAGAAGATCGAACTGATCCAGCACGTACCCGAACGCGATGAGCGCCAGGAAGATGCCGCCGAGGATCGAGAGGTGCGCGCGGGCCGGCCGCGCGAGCGCGAGCGCGTTCCGTGCGGAGACGCCGATGTCCGCGCCGGCCAGCGGCTGCGTCGCGACGCCGATGACCCCGCGCACGATGTACAGGGCGACCACGCCGATCGCGATGAGCACGATGGCCGCGAGCAGCCAGCCGCGCACGAACTCGAGGACCGGCAACGTGAAGAAGTAGAACCCGATGTCGCGGCCGAACACCGGATCGGTCGTGCCGAACGGGACGCCGTTCAGCCAGCGGAGGAGCGGGTCCCACTCGTCCCCGCCCGCGAGCCCGAAGAAGAAGGCCGGAACGAGCAGCACCGGCATGATCCGCAGGGTGAGGGCGAGCGCGCCCGTGCGCCGCGGCGCGTCGGTGTCCACGACGATGCGCGGGACCTGCGGCCGCAGCGCGAAGTACAGGTTCGGCAGGGCGATGAGGAAGAACGCGATGAGGAACACGACGAACGCCCAGAACCCGGCCGTGTAGCGGCGGAGGAACACGTCCTCGAGGCCGAGGCTGCGGAACCAGAGCAGATCGGTGAGGAAGCCGACGATCGGCGCGAACAGGAGCGGCACGAGGAACAGCACGAGCACGACGATCGTGATGACCGTCGAGAGCCGGTTGGCCGGCCGGCGCGGGCCGCGGGCCCGGCGGAGCCCCGGCAGGTCGACGCGGGACCAGTCGATGTTCCCCCAGTCGCCGCGACCGGGACCGTTCCTCACCGCCTCACTCTAGGTGGCGGGCGGGCGACCGGTGGCTCGGGCCGATGCCCGAACATTTAGGTATGCGAACGAAAACCTGCCTCGGACTCGTGTTCGGCGCTGCGGTCCTACTGGCGGCCTGCGCGGGGTCCGTGGAGCCGCAGCCGTCGCAAGCCGCGGCATCCGACAGCCCATCCCCGACCCCGTACACCGCTGCCGCCGGTGCGCCGCTCCCCAGCCCGCTGCCGTTCGACGAGGTGGGCACCCCGCCCGAGCCGACCGCAGAGGCGACGCCGCTTCCAGGGACCACCCCCTTCCCCACGCCCGGTCCGACGATCACGCCGGGCAGCGCCCGCGTGATCGGCCTGGTCGTCCACCGCGACGGATCGCCCGCGCAAGGCATCTGCGTCGTGCTCGAGAAGGGCATCTGTCCCATCGCCACGGATGCCGAGGGCGTGTGGTTCACCGACATCCCGGCCGGGCCGATCAACTGGAACTTCATCTACAAGATCGACGGCCAGGAGGTCGGACGGCAGCCGCTCTTCGGATCCAGCCCGGGCGAGCTCCGGCTGCCTCGGTTCACGCTCCCCGGCTAGGCATCGCCGGACCGCGTCTGGCTGTAGTCGCTAGCAGAGGCGACCCGGCCGAAGGGCGGCAACCGTGACCGCGACTGACCCTCTCTCGCAACCGCGGCGCAACGCGTAGCGACTAGAAACGAGTGCGCCGGGGTGACGAGTGGCAGCGGCGGTTACCCACCGATCCCGCATGCACTCGTCCCCCGGCGTCCCTGACTATCGCGGGCGACGCACGCGCCGACATCACCCAAACGGATGAGCGGCATGTCGAGCAGGTGGCGGATGCGACCGGAGCTGCGTTTCGCGGTGCTCGTCGCGATCGAAAACGGCGGTCGATTCAAAGCTCCTCGAATATCGATGCGCGCGTCCTGAGCACCGTGACCGGGCGCAGGTCTGGGATCGGGTCTTCGTCTACACGGGCGGATGGGCGTACTGCGAGGCTGGAAAGCTCGCGGGCGATCACCAGCTGATCCCGCCGGTGGCTTGAGTCAACGCCGCGCGACAGTCGATCTCCGGGTGGGACCCGCGCTCTCGCTGAGGTCTCCGTAGACCTCAGCTAGCAGTTCCGGACGCGGACCTCGGCGAACAAATCGCGGTACTTCTCCACCACGACCGGCCACGTGTACGTGGCTTGCACGAACCGCTCGCCCGCGCGACCGAGGCGGTCGCCCAACCCGGTGTCGGCGAGCAGCAGCTCGCCGATTTCCGCGAACTCCATCCACGACCGATAGGCGAGGCCGGCACCCGCCCGCGCGGCCATCGACGACAGCACCGGCGAGCGCGCATCGACGATCACCGGGCGACCGGTGGCCCAGGCCTCGAGCGTCACCATCGAAAGTGACTCCAAGAGACTCGGCATGACGAGCGCGGTCGCACCGGCGAGCGCGTCGAACTTCTGCGGGTCGCTGAGCCCACCGACGTGCCGGATGCCCCACTCGGATGGCACGGGCATCTCCGGCTCTCCGCGGCCGGCGAGCACGAGCGTCGCCTTCGACGCGCCGGTCGTGCGCTGCCAGCGCACGAAGTGGTCGAACAGCGTCCGGCAGCCCTTGCTCTCGACGATCCGCCCGAGATACAGGAGATACGGCCCCTCGATCCCGAAGCGCGCGCGGAACCGCGACGCGTCGCGCTCCGCGGGGACGTCGACTCCGACGCCGACGACGTCGCCCGGGACCCGCTCGTTCGCGAACGTGCGATGGACGAGCCGCCGCTCCTCGACTGTATTGAACGCAATGGCGCGAGGGGAATGGAACAGCCGCCGGTACACCGACAGGCGCAGCGCGGGCTCGTCGTGCGCAGTCGGCACGAGGACGGCGCGCTCGGGCACGAGCGGCAAGCCGTACACGGTCGGGTAGTAGATGTACGTGAAGAAGAGGATCGCGTCGAAGTCGCGGCCGTGGCGGCGGAGGTGCTCGAGAAGCTCCGGTGCGACCGGGCCCTGCGCCCGGACGAATGCGTCCTCCGCCGCGAGCCGATGGACCTTCGCGAACGCGCGGTGCTCGTGCAGCCGGAAGTCGCGTGCCCGGCCGGACTCGACGGGGAACCGATGGACCGGCACCCCGTCGACCGAATCGATACCCGCGGTGTACGCATTCTCCCAGGTCCAGTAGTCGGCCGCGGTCGTCGTCGCGACCGCGAGATCCGCGTGCGGCCGCAGGTGCGTCACGAGCCCGCGGGCATGGGCCTCCGCGCCGCCGCTCACGTCCCCGTAGCGCTGCACGACCACCAGGACGCTGGGCCGGTCAGGCATCGACGGCCGCCTCGACCAGGCGCTCAAGCCGCTCGTCGAACGCCGCGAACGAGCACTCACGCTCGACGTACGCCCGACCGGACGCGCCGTATCGATCGCGCCGGGCGCCCAGGGCATCGAGCGCGGCGCCGAATCCGCCGTCGGCGTAGCTGCGGCCCGCCACGGCGCGCTCGGTCTGCCCGGCCGTGACAAGGTTCGCCGCGTGCACGAGCACCGGCGTGCCGTATTGCCAGGCCTCGAACAGCACGATCCCGAGGCTCTCGAGGCGCGAGGGCTGCACCAGCGCCACCGCGCCCGCGAGCGCAGCGGCCTTGTCCTCCTCGCTCACCCGGCCGAGTACCTGCACGTCCGGGCGGTCCGGGATCTCCATGCGCACCGTGCCCGCGAGCAGGAGCGTCGTACCGGCCGCGCCACCGCGCTCGCGGTGCGCGATCCACTCGGCGAGCAGCTCGTCGCACCCCTTCCCCTCGCTCACCTGCCCGAGGTAGAGGACGTACGGGCCGCCGACGCCGTGAGTCGCGCGGAAGGCCTCGACGTCCGCCGCGGGCGCCTCGCCGACCGCGTACCCGAGGACCTCGTCAGGCACCTGCTCGTTGTGGAATCGCGCGTGGACCATCGCGCGCTCCTCGGGCGTGAGGTACCCGATGGCGCGCGGCAAATGGAAGAGCGCGCGGTACGGCGCCAGGCGCAGCGGGTACTCGTCGTGCGCGGTCGAGATGAGCACCGCCCGCTCTGGGACGATCGGGAGCCCGAGCGCCGTCGGCGCGTAGATGTATGTGTAGAACAGGACCGCGTCGTACTCGCGACCGTGGGCGTGGAGGAACTCGAGGAGCTCCGGACAGTCGGGGCCCTGGCGGCGCGGCCACGCGAGCTCGTCGACGAGGTGATGCTCCTCCTCGAGGACATGGTGCTCGAAGGTCTTGAACTCCGGATCGCGTCCGGCCGCGACGGGAAAGCGCCGCACGAGGATGCTGTCCAGGAAGTCGTCGCCGGCCGCGTAGTACGGGGCCCAGGTCCAGTAGTCGAGGGCCGTCGTCGTCGCGACCTCCACCGTGTGCCGCTGTGCAAGACGCTGCGCGACCAGGCGGGCATGCTGCTCGGACCCGCCGACCACCAGGGCGCCGTAGCGCTGGACGACCAGCAGCAGCCGCCGGGCGGTCATCGCAGGCCGATGAGGTAGCGCATCGCGTTCCGCTCGGGCGACAGGAGCCGCCGCAGGATGCCGATCTGCCCGGCGCAGCGCGCGTACACCTCCGGCTCGCGGATCTCGCGCATCGCCCGCGCGAGCTGCGCGGTGTCGCGCGCGACCAGGCCCGCGCCCTCGTACAGGCGGAACCCCGGGGTGTCCGAGAAGATGCACGGCAGCCCGGCCCAGATCGCCTGGGTGACCACGGCGCTCTGGAACACGTCCTCGTAGAAGAGGACCACGCAGTCCGATGCGGCGACGAGCTGCCCCATCGTCTCGTA
Organism: Candidatus Limnocylindria bacterium; assembly: GCA_035937095.1. GTDB lineage: Bacteria > Chloroflexota > Limnocylindria > P2-11E > P2-11E > UBA4735. The sequence goes on along the minus strand of DASYVN010000118.1, from coordinate 2,952 downwards.
CTCGAGGTTGACGATGACGTTCGGCTTCCCCGTCGCGGCATCCTGGACCTCCTGGACGTACCCGCGCTCCCACTGCGACTCGGTGCCCGAAAGCACAAGGACCGCGTCGTCGGGCAACGCCTCGATCACCTCGATGTACCGCTTGCGCTTGAAGAAGAAGCCGGGCGAGACGAACACGAACGCATCCTCGGGCAGCCCGAGCCGGGCGCGCAGCGCACGCTTCTCCTCCGCGTTCGCGGGAAGCACAGTGTCCTCGAGCGGCATGACGACGAGCGGCACGAGGTCGCGCTTGCGCTCATCGCGCGTGAGCAGGCTCACCCAGAAGTTCGACCGGTGCGAGTGCACGACGATGCGCGCCGGCAGCCAACCCATGAGCGCGAGGATCGCGCGGTACGCGAGGAACCACACGCCGATGCGCAAGGCGACGGAGAGTGCACGGACCCACTCGAGGTACCACGCGTAGCTCGGGCGGTAGTGCAGCGCGTGCGAGAGCTTCCGGTAATGATGGAACTTCTCCGGCTCGATCTCGTGCGCCGACAGGACCGACGGGATCCCGCGGAGCCGCAGCCGCGCGAGCGCCCGCACGAATGGGACGTCGCTGTAGATGCCGGCCTCGTGCTCGAAGATCACCGCGTCGGTCTTCGTCGCGATGAACCGCAGCTTCGCGGCGAGATCTTTCGCGTCGAGGTGCTTCGTCCCCACGAAGGTCGCGCGATGCCCGGCGGCGCGCAGCCCGTCGCACACCGCAAGCGCGTAGTGGTGGATCCCCGAGCGCCGCTCGCTGGAGACGACCGCGACCTCGCGGCTCCGGTACGCGGGCAGCTGCCAGCCCACGAGGGCCAGGGCCTGCGCGAGGTCGTCGGCCACGGCCTCGGGCCTGAACTCAGCGAGGTGACGGTGCCCGCGCGCAATGAGGTCCTTGCGGAGCGCCGCGTCATGAACGGCGCGCTCGAGCGCAGCGGCCACCGTGTCGGGATCCGTGTCCGCGAGGAGGATCCCCGCGTCGCCGAGGGTGTCGGGGATCGCGCCGGCGTCGCTCGCCACGACCGGCAGCCCGCAGCGCATCGCCTCGAGGAGCGGCACGCAGAACCCCTCGTGCTCGGAGAGCGTCACGAGCGCGGTCGCGGCCCGGTAGTAGGCGACGAGCGCGGCCATCGGGACCGAGCCGGTGAGCGTGACCGCGCCGTCCAGGCCGTGGGCGCGGATCGCCGCGCGCACCTGCGCGAGGTAGCCCTCGGACATCGCGTACGACCCGACGAGCCATAGCCGCGCGGTCGGATCGCTCTCGCGGTAGCGGGCGAACGCCGCGACGACTTTATGGACCGCCTTCTGCGGAAGGATCTGCCCGACCGCGAGGATATCGGTCCGCTCGTCCGACAGCTCGCGGAGCACGTCGGGATCGGGCTCGACGTCGAACGCGGACCAGTCGATGATGATCGGGACGACGGCGGTCTTCGCGAAGCCCACGCGGACCAGCTCCTTGCGGTTGTAGCTGCTGTCCGCAATGCCGAGCTCCGAGACCTTCGCGAACTCCGCGAGCTGCTCGCGGCCGATCTCGGAGTAGCGGCGGGCGTGCTCGTTCAGCCCCTCGAAGTACTGCGCCGGCGTGATGTTGTGGTAGATGACGGTCTTGCGGTGCGGCAGCTTCGCGACGTCCCAGAGCACGTCGTTCCCCATCGAGATGTGGACCTGCAGGGACGTGCCGTCGGTCGGGAGCTGCTCGAGATCGCGCCACGGCTGCACGAACTGGCGGACCTCTGGTTTCGCCTCCGCGGCGAAGAGGTCGGAGCGGACCCCGCGCGACCAGTAGAGGCGCTGCAGCTCGAAGCAGTCGTTCCCGACGGCGTCGCCGTACGCGATCGTCGGCGCGAATTGGTGCGCGGTCTCGAGCCTCACAGCCCGAGCACCTCGCGCGTGCGCTCGGCGACCAGGTCCGGGTCGAAGTCTTCGAGGCGCCGCCGGCCCGCCGCGACGAGCCGCTCGCGCAGCTCGCGCCGTTCGAGAACGAGCCCGACGGCCTCGGCCGCCTGCGCGAGATCGCGGTCCGCGAGCAGGACGCCCGCACCACCGACCGTCTCGCCGACCGCGGCGGCGTCGTACGCGATCACCGGCACATCGAAGCGCATCGCCTCGAGCAGCGGCACGCCGAACCCCTCGTGCTCCGAGAGCGACACGAACGCGCTCGCGGAGCGGTAGTAGGCGACGAGCTCGGCCGTGGAGACCGCGCCGGCGAACGTGACCGCAGGCTCGAGGTGGAGCGCCTTCACGAGCTCCTCGAGACGCGCGTCGTACTGCGGCTGGTCGCGGTAGCCACCGACGAGCACGAGACGCGCGTTCGGATCGATGCAGGCGCGGTAGTACGCGAGCATCCGGATGAGATCGTCTTGCCGCTTGTGCGGCGACACGCGGCCGACGAACAGGAGCAGCGGCCGCACCTGTTCCCAGCGCGCCATGACCGCGTCGTCAGGTGCCTGGTCGTAGCGCTGCCAGTCGATGAGGATCGGCACGTGCGCGGTGCGCGCGTATCCCGCCGCGTCGAGCTCGTGCTGGTTGTACTTCGAGACGCCGATCGCGAGATCCATCGCCGGCGCGAGCGCGACGAGCTGCCGGCGGCCGAGGCGCGCGTGCGTGGCGGCGTGGGCGTTGATCCCACGGAAGAACTCCGCAGGCGTGATGTTGTGATAGACGAGCACCTTCCGCGCGCGCAGCTTCGCGAGCTGCGTGAAGACCTCGTTCCCCATAGAGAAGTGCAGGAGCACCAGATCGTCGGGGCCGACGTCGCGGAACAGCCGGCGGTACGGCAGGACGCCATCGGCTCCGGACTTCACCTCGACCGCGTACGCGTGCGCGTCGTGGCCCCAGCCGCGCAGCCGCTTCTGGAGGGCGAAGACGTGGCTGCTCATCGCGTCCCCAGGCGCGAGCACCGGGTGGAACTGATGGACGCGCGTCACG
>DASYVN010000117.1:0-5588 GCA_035937095.1 Candidatus Limnocylindria bacterium | reverse complement strand
CTCCTTGAGGTAGACCCGCTCCTCATCGTGCAGTGCGACGATGCCGGCGAACCGCAGGATCGCCTTGCGGAGCCAGCGGAGGCCGAACAGCAGCAGCAGCGCCCCGACGAATGCCTTCAGCGCATGCTCGGGCACGACCGTCACGATGGTCACGCCGAGCAGGGCGATGATCACCGCGAGCGTCAATGCCGCGGCGATCGTGCCGTACAGCGGGGCGCGCCAGCCGCGGGTCACGCCGACCGCGAGGATGATCGTCGTCGCTTCTACGAACTCCACCGCGCTCGCGACGAAGGCCGGCAACGCCGCGATGGCGAGGACGCCGAGATTCACAGCTCACTCCTTCGGTGTTGCGCCGAGTATCGCGGTTCCCGCGCGAAGGCCAGCCCTCAGCCGACGCCGGCCATCGCGGGTGCCTCGGCCCGCACCGGCACCCGTGGCACAGCGCGCATGAGGAGTGCGCAGACGATGGCAAGCCCGCCGGCGGCCACGAAGACGGGCTCGATCCCGACGCGCTCGGCCACGATGGCCATCGGCGCGACCGCGAGCCCGCCGAGGCCGATCGACAGCCCGAGCATCAGGCCGCTCACCATGCCGAGGCTCCCCGGCATGCTCTCCTGACCGCGCACGGCCAGGACCACGAACGAGCCGTTCAGGAGCATCCCGCTCACCGCGGTCGCGAACACGAACGCCGGACCGACGCCGTCCTGGAGCGCGAGGAGCGCGCAGAACGGCGCAGCGCACAGCAGGCTTGCGACGATGACGCGGTCGCGCCCGACCCGATCGGCGAGCCAGCCGCCGAGGAGCCCGCCGACGGCGCCCGACAAGAGGTAGAGCGTCAGGAGGCGCGACGCGTCCACGATCGAGGCCCCGCGGGTCACCGCGTAGACGGGAAGGAACGAGCTCACCAGCGCCGTGGCCCACGCGCGCGTCGCCGACACGGAGATGAGCCCGGCGAGCATCCGCTGGTTCGCGCGCAGCACCGCGCGGAGCGGCAGCGGCGCCGCGGTCCGCGCGGGGAGGTGGGGCCCCACCCGCCACACGAGCGCGGCGAGCACGATCGCGGGGACTGCGACGAGCCAGCTCCCGTCCAGCCCGATGGTCGCGATGATCACGCCGATGAGGAACGGCCCCACCGGCAGACCGAAGTTACCCGCGCTGATGTACACGCTCATCCAGCGGCCCCGCGAGCGCTGCGGGACCGATCCTGCGACGAGGGCCGCGCTCACCGGGTGATAGAGCGCAGTCCCCAGGCCGCCGACGAGGAGCGCGATCGCGACGACGGCCAGGCTCGGCGCGAGGCCGAGCGCCGCCGCGGCGATGCCGGAGAGCGCGACGCCCGTCCACGCCATCCACCGGGTGCGCCCGCCGCCATCGGACATGTGCCCGAAGAGCGGCTGGGTGAACGACGAGGACGCCTGATACAGGGTGATCAGGACCCCCGCGAGGCCGAGGCCGATCCCGAGCTTGCCGAGGAGCAGCGGCAGGAGCGCGGGGAGCATGTACGCGTACGAGTCGTTCGTCAGGTGGGCGAGGGCCATGACGCCGACCGACGCGACCCGCCCGCGCTCAGTTATCGCAGCAGGGGCAGCGACCCCTGCGCGCGTAGCGCCGCCCCTGCCATCCTCATTTCGCTGCATAGGCCTGGTCGAGCAGGTCCATCAGCTGGACGACTGGCGTCTTTGCGCCTTCGCGGCGCAGCGCCGCTTCGATCTGCATCTGGCAGCCCGGATTCGCGGTGACGACCATCTCGGCGCCGCTCCGCACGATGTGCTGGGCCTTGCGGTGTCCGAGCCGTGCGGAGAGCTCCGGCTGGGTCACGTTGTACGTGCCCGCGCTGCCACAGCACCAGTCGGCCTCCGCGAGCGGCACGAGCCGGAGCTCGGGGATCGCTGCGAGCAGCGCGCGCGGCTGCGCGCTGATCTTCTGTCCGTGGATCAGGTGACACGGGTCGTCGTACGCGACGGTCGCGCGCACCGGTCCAGGCTGCTCGGCGAGTCCGACGGCCGCGAGGTACTCGCTCGCGTCCTTCACCCGTGCCGAGAACCGTTCCCCGCGCTCGGCCCATTGGGGGTCGTCCTTCAGGAGCCACCCGTACTCCTTGAGATTCGCGCCGCAGCCAGCCGCATTCACGACGAACGCGTCCACGGCGAGCGGCTCGAGGGCTTCGATGTTCCGCTTCGCGAGCTCGCGGGCGTCGCCGCGCTCGCCGGCGTGCGCGTGCAGGGCGCCACAGCAGGTCTGCGTGGCGGGCACGAGCACGTCGATGCCGTTGCGCGCCAGCACGCGAGCCGTCGCGGCATTCGTATCGGCGAATGCCGCGCGCATCACGCAGCCGGTGAAGAGGGCGACGGTGCCTCGCGTCGTTCCGGCCGCCGCGAAGCGCGCCGGGAGTGACGCGCTCGTCGGGGGCTTGTCGGGCACGAGGTCGAGGAGCTCGGCGAGCCGCTTCAACCCGATCAGGCGCAGGACGGTCCGCGCGCCGAGGCGCTTCGAGAGGTAGCCGAACCGGGCGAACAGCGCGAGCCGCGTCGGGGAGGTGATGAGCCCGCGGAACGCGACGCGCCGCAGCAGGGCCTCGGCGAGGTTCGGCCTGCGCGCGGCGACCACCTGCGACCGGGCGGCCTCCATCAGCTTCCCGAAGGACACGCCGGAGGGGCACGCGGTCTCGCACGCCCGGCAGTCGAGGCACTTCGCCATGTGATCGGCGAACGCCGCGCTGTCCGCGTCAAGCCGGCCGTCCCAGACGTTCTTCATGAGGCGGATGCGGCCGCGCGGGGAGTCCATCTCCACGCCCAGCTCCGCGAAGGTCGGGCACGTCGGCAGGCAGAGGCCGCAATGCACGCACCGCGCGATGAGCTCGGGCAGCGGCGCGTCGGTGTTCGGGAAGCCGACCGAACGGACCTCGCGGATCATCGGATCGCGCTCCGCGCGGGCTCGAGGATGCCGCTCGGATCGAACGCGTCCTTGAGCCGGCGCATGAGGAACGCACCTGCGGGCTCCGGCCCGCTGAACGGCTCCAGTCCGCCGATCCCCGCGCGTTCGACGCGCGCGCTGCCGCCGAGGACCCGAGCGCTGGCCATGAGCGTTTCCGCCGCCGCGGCGTCCGCGCCCTCGGGGAGGTACACGTGGATGATCGCGCTCGCCGCGTCGGCGACGATGCGGCGCGCGCGTTCGCCGCGGGCGGCGGCCTCGGCGAACGCCGCCTGCGCGGAGAGCGGCAGCGCCGCGCGAATGACCACTCCGGGGGCTGCCGCGTCGACGAGCTCGCGCAGCGGTCCCAGGGTCTGCTCCGGATCGGTGAGGGGCTCCGCCGTCGCGCCCTTCGCGATGGCGACGCGCGAGAGCTCGTCCATCGCGCGGTCCACCGGCGCGCGCTCGCCCGCGGCGGCGATGATGAGGCGCCAGCTCCGATCGGCGCGCTCGACGACGACGGCCGTCGGCCGCAACGAGGTGCGGACGAGCGCGTCGGCCGCGGCGAACGCGTCGGCCGAGCTCGCGAACGACGCCACGGCGGCCCGCGTGACCGGAGGGACCGGAAGGATCTTGAAGGTCGCCTCCACGATCACGCCGAGCGTCCCGAGCGAGCCGATGAACAGCTTGTTCAGGTCGTAGCCGGCAACGTTCTTCACGACGCGCCCGCCGGCCCGCGCGATCGTCCCGTCCGGCAGCGCGGCGCGCAGGCCGAGGAGCAGATCCCGCACGCCGCCGTAGCGGTAGCGGCCGAAGCCGCTGCTGTTCGCGGCGATGATCCCGCCGACCGTCGCGCCGCGCGCGGTGTGCGGTGGGTCGAGCGGCAGGAGCTGGCCGTGCTCCGCGAGCGCCGCGCGAAGCGCGTCGAACCGCATGCCGCCGCGGACCGTCACGGTGAGGTCGTCGGGCACGTGATCGACGATGCCGCCGAGGCCGGCGGTCTCAACGACGACGTCGGTCTCGCGTCGCGCGCCCAGATGGTCCTTCGTCCCGCCACCGCGCACGCGCACCGTCCACCCGGCGTCGGCGCACTCGCGCAGCACCTCGGCGCATCGCTCGGGACTGTCGGGGCGCTCAGTGCGCGGCATTCAGCGAGAACTCCTTGCATCGGCCTGGGGTGGGGAACACCTTGCCCGGATTCATGAGCCCGAGCGGATCGAATGCATCCTTGGCACGGCGCATGACGGCCATGTCGACCGGCGAGTACTGCAGCGGCATGTAGCAGTTCTTCTCCATGCCGACGCCGTGCTCGCCCGTGATCGAGCCGCCGACCTCGATGCACATCTCCAGGATCTCGCGGCCGGCCGCCTTCACGCGCTCGATCTCGGCGGGACCCTTCGAGCCGTCGAACATGATCAGCGGATGCAGGTTGCCGTCGCCGGCATGGAACACGTTCGCGATGCGCAGGCCGTAGCGCTCGCCGACGTCGATCACGTGGCGGAGGACCTGGGGGAGCTTCGTGCGCGGGATCACACCGTCCTGCACGTAGTAGTCGGACGCGAGGCGGCCCATCGCGGCGAACGCGCCCTTCCGGCCGGCCCACAGCTTGTCGCGCTCCAGCGCGGTCGTCGCGACGCGCAGCTCCTGGGCATGCTCCGCGCGGCAGATGACCTCGATGCGCTCCAGGAGGTCGTCGAGCCCGTCGCGGACCCCGTCGACCTCGACGAGGAGGATGCCGCCCGCATCCAGCGGATAGCCCGCGCCCACCGACGCTTCGACGGCCTGCGTGGAGAGCTGATCCATCATCTCCATGGCGCTCGGGACGATGCCGGCGCTGATGATCGCGGACACCGTGTTCGAGGCGTCGTCCATCGTCGGGAACGCGGCCATGAGCGTCCGTTTGTCCTCCGGGAGCGGCGTCAGCTTCACGGTGATCTCCGTGACGATGCCGAGGGTGCCCTCCGATCCGACGAATGTGCCCACGAGGTCGTAGCCGTCGTACTCGAGCGCCTTCCCGCCGAGCCGGACGATCGAGCCGTCCGAGAGCACGAGCTCCAGGCCGGTCACGTGGTTCGTCGTCACGCCGTACGCGAGCGTGTGCGGACCGCCGGAGTTCTCGGCCACGTTGCCGCCGAGCGTGCAGGCCTTCTGGCTGGAGGGATCCGGCACGAAGTACAAGCCGTATGGCGCGGCCGCCGTGGAGAGGTGCAGGTTCACGAGCCCGGGCTGCACGACGGCGCGCAGATTCGGCACGTCGATCTCGAGGATGCGCGCCATCCGCGCGAACGAGATGACGACGCCGCCCTCGACCGGGATCGCGCCGCCCGACAGGCCAGTGCCCGCGCCGCGCGGGACGAGCGGTACGCCGTGCTCCGCGCAGAAGCGCGCGAGCTTCGCGACGTCGACGGTCTCGTTCGGCAGCACGACCGCATCCGGCGTCGCGATGTCGACCGCCCCGTCGTACTCGTACAGGAGCAGGTCCTCGCGCGCCCAGAGGACCTTCTCGGATCCGAGAAGGTCGCGCAGCCCGGCAGCAAGCTCGGCGCCCCGCAGCCCGGCGCGAACGGTTGCCGGCGTCGCGGTCACGTCGCGGTGCCCTCGCGCGCTCGGAGGGCCTCGGCCAGCTCGCCCGCGGCGCGCCGCATCTGCGGCACGAACTCGACGCAGCGCTGCTTCGT
>DASYVN010000116.1:0-3960 GCA_035937095.1 Candidatus Limnocylindria bacterium | reverse complement strand
CCGTCGAACTACAGCATCGACAACGGCACCTTCGGCAACATCTGCAGCGCTGGCTCGCCGACGATCACTGGTAGCGCCGTCGCTGGTAACGGCAGCCAGGTCTGGACGATCTCGTGCTCGGGCACGGGTGTCTGGAGCGCGCTTAGTGTGCACACCGTGACGGTCAAGGACGCGCAGGATCTTTCGGGCAACACGATCGATCCGAACCCGTCCACCAGGGCCTTCGGGAACCCGACCCCGTAACCCCGTCGTAGGGAACGCGATCTGGCGATACCTGGACCGGGGCCCGCAAGGGCCCCGGTCCTTCTTTTCCGCTGCTAGCCTCAAGCGAGGTGGCGAAACGCACGAGATCGACGGTCCGCCGCGTCGCCAGCGCCACTGGCGTCAGAAACGTGGGTCACGACCCATTCGCGGAGTCCTGGCATCGGCGAGCGTTGGTCTGGCTCGTCGCCGCGAAGATCGCGGGTATTGCGTTGCTGGTCGACACGCTCGGTGTTCAGTCGTTCGATTTTCCCAAGACCCTCTATAGCCATGCCGTCGCGTGGTTCATTGCCGCTGTGCTGGGGGCAGCCATCCCGCGATTCAGGCACCAGATCGTTCCCCGGTCACGGCTGCACCTTGTCGTGTTTGCGTTCATCGGTGCCAATGTCCTCGCCGCGCTTTTCGCCGAGGACCACTACGTCGCACTCTTCGGTGAGTGGAAGCGCTACCTCGGGCTGACCTTCGTCTTGGACATGGTGATCTTGTATTTCGCCGTCGCGACCGCGTTCCGCAAGCCCCGCGACTGGATCGTCCTCGGCGTCGCAGCCGCGTGCGCGACCGTCGCGATGTCCATTTACGCATTCGTTCAGCGAGCAGGGCTTGATCCGGTCAGGTGGGCGGACGACCCGCAGCCAAGACCCTTTGCGACCATGGGCCAACCTGATATCTACGGCCAGTACCTGAGCGTCGCATTCGCCACCGGCCTCGGTATCGCGCTCTTCGTGCCGGCTCGCGCCGCGCGTCTCGTCGGCGCTGCGGTCGCCGTTCTCGCGCTCGCCACGAGCGCGATCGTCGCGACCCGTGGCTCGACGATCGGCATGGGCGCGGCGATCCTCGTCGCGGTACCGCTGTGGCTGTTCATCCATGGGTTCCGGAGGCTGCCGATCATGCGTTCCGGGCTTGGGCTCGCCGCCGTGGTGGCGGCAACTGCGGCGATCGTGCTCCTCACACCACTCGGCGACCGCGTCCGGGCCACGCTCGTCGGAACGCAGGTCACCGATCGGCTGCTCATCTATCGCAGCGCGTTCAACGCATACGTAGCGCGTCCGATCCTGGGCTGGGGCCCGGATGGCACGGCCGCCGCGTATCCCTCGTTCACGTTCCCGGAGACCCCGGGCGTCCTTGGCGTCAATCCGATCCTGAGCTCCGCTCACAGCTGGCCGCTCCAGGCCGCCGTCACGACGGGGACGCTTGGCCTCGCGGCGCTCATCGCGCTCATCGTGGCGGGAACGATCATCTTGCTGCGGATGACGCGAGAAGCGGCGTGGCTCGCCGCGCCGCTCCTCCTCGCGTCTGTGGCGTATTGGGCGCACGGCCTCGTGACGGTCGGCTCGATCAGCGTCGACTGGATCCCCTGGGTCGTCCTCGGTGCGGCCGCCTCGCGCGCGGTCGAGCCCGTCACGACGCCGCGCACGGCTCATCCGAGGCCGTGGGCCGAAGGGCTCGTGCTCGGGGTGTGTGCGGTCGGGCTCGTGCTCGGGTATCCGGCGTGGGCGGCCAATCGTGATGCGCTCGCAGCTCGCGTCGCCGTCGAGCGTCCCGATGGGGCACGAGCCGTCGCGGCAGCACGCTCCGCGATCGCCGAGGATCGCGGCCGATCCACGTACTGGTCGATCCTCGGCCGAGGCCTCGACCTGCAGGGCCAGTGGAAGGCAGCGGGCGACGCCTACGCCGAAGCCGCGTCACGGGCACCGTACGACCCGACGACGTGGGAAAGCCTGGCGGTGAGTCGGACGCGTCAGGCGCAGTCGGGTGACGGATCCAGCGGCGGCGAGCAGGCCGCGCTCGACGCGGCGCGACAAGCGGTCAGACGGGATGCCAACAACGCCGGAGCCCACGTGGTACTTGCGCAGCTCTTGACTGCGTTCGGGCATTTCGACCAGGGTCTCGCCGAGGCGGTCATCGCGATCCGCCAATACCCGGCTGATCCGCGATTCGATGCGGTCGCTGCGCAGGCCGCAGGTCAAGCGGTCGACAAGTCCCAGGCCCGCGAGCTCGTCGAGTCGGCGTTGGCCGCGAAGGAGTCAGTCACGCTGGAGGTCGTGGACGCGCGGCTCGCGCTGCAGCTCGGTGACCGGGCGGCCGCGATCCAGCACGCAACCCGGGCCCTGCAGCTCGCACCGGACAACGCCGAGGCGAAGGACATCCTGCGCATGGCCGGTGGGTGAGCGTGCGTCAGGCGGCCGCATCGGCGCTGGTCATCGGCGCGTCCGGGCAAGTGGGTCGCGCGGTGCTGCGGGCTCTGGACCCGTCGGCGGTCGGGACGTATCGCGCACGCCCCGAGCCCGCACTCCGACAGCTCGACGCGCGCGATTTGAGCGCGTTGCGCGGGCTGCTTGATGAGCTGCGCCCGCCGACGGTCTTCTTCCCGGCCGCCGAGCCGCATGTCGACTGGTGCGAAACGCATCCTGATGACGCGCGAGCCGCGAACGTCGAGCCGGCGCTGCAGGCGCTCGCAGCCGCACGGGAGCGGGATGCCCGGTTCGTCTTCTTTTCCACTGACTACGTCTTCGATGGTCTGGCGGGACCGTACGCGGAGGGCGACGCCGTCGCTCCGCTCTCGGTGTATGGACGACACAAGCTCGAGGTCGAGGAGCACGTGCTGGAGGCAGCTGGCACCGTCGTACGGACGACGACCGTGTACGGCGAGGAGCAGCCGCCAGGGAAAAATTTCGTCCTACGCCTCGTGGCCTCGCTGCGCGAGGGCCGGCGGACCACGATCCCCTACGACCAGCTCTCCACCCCCACCTGGTCCGAGGAGCTCGGCCGAGCGGCAGTGCGTGTCGCCGACAAGCCTGGCATCTGGCATGTCGCCGGGCCCGATCTGCTGAGTCGCGATGGGTTCGCCCGCATGATCGCAGACGTCTTCGGCCTCGATCCCACGCTCATCGAGCCCATCCCGACCGCCCAGCTCGCCCAGCCCGCCGCTCGACCGATGCGCGCCGGCTTGCGGACGGACAAGATCCAGGCAGCGACCGGGATGTCATTCCTGCCGACGCGTGAGGCGCTCGAGACGCTGCGGGCCCGGTTGTAGGCGCGCCCGCCGTCCATTCGGTGGTCGCACCGGCCACGGGCCGATAGAGTTTCGGCATGGGGAACGTGGAGCGCATCGTCGATAGCCCAACCGCGGTCCGCGGGGATCAACGGATCGTCGGCGGAGCGGCCTCGGCAGGGTCTCGCTCGTCGGAGCTGGGCCGATCGGGGGTGGGGCTCCATTGGCGTGAATTCCTGATCCTCCTGTTCGTCGCGGATGCCGCGGTCGTTCTCGTGGCCATACTGGCGGCCGTTCGCGCCTGGGATGCCTTATTCCCGAGCTTCGTCCCGACGCCGTTCTTCGGCGTTTGGATCGGCGCGACATGGGCGCTGTGGCTCCTCGCGCTCCGGGTCGGCGGCGCCTACGACCTGCTCTCACCCGACGTGAGCCGCGGTCACGGCGGCTCGCTCGTACGAGCGCTCTCGATCGTCGCCGTCGTGACGATCGCCGCGTACTTCTTCGTCCCGTTCACGTTCCCCCGAAGCACGGCGATCGCGACCCCCCTGCCGGTCCTCGCCGGCCTCGTGCTGTGGCGGTGGCTGATGTTGCGCTATCTGATGAACTGGTCCGCCCTCCATCGGCGGCTCCTGTTGCTCGGCCTCGACGAGACGACTCGGCAGCTCGCGATGCTCCTGCTGCGCGACAGCCGCCACGTTCCCTATCTG
>DASYVN010000115.1:0-2820 GCA_035937095.1 Candidatus Limnocylindria bacterium | reverse complement strand
GAGCCTGCTGTTCGGTCTTGGGCTGTCGATCATGGTCGCGCCGCTCACGACCGCGCTCATGACGAGCGTGCCCTCGAAGAACTCGGGCGTGGCATCGGCGATCAACAACGCGATCTCGCGGGTCGGGCCGCAGCTCGCGGGGGCGGTCATCTTCATCGCGATCACCACCAGCTTCTACGCGGGCGTGCACGAGCGCGTGCCGACCCTGAATGTCGACGATCCGACGTTCCGAAAGGATGTCGCGCCGTTGAACGTGCGCCCGATAGCGCGCCCTGGCGACGGCCCGCAGGAGCAGTTCCTGCGGCTCCTGGCGTATCGCGAGCTCCTGGCGTATCGGGACGCGTCCACCGACGCGTTCCACCTCGCGGTGCTCATCTCCGCCGGTCTGCTCGCCGTGGGCGCCGCGGTCAACGCGCTCGGGATCGAGAACAGGCCCGCGCCCCAGCTCGCCGAAGCGGAGCGCGCGGCGGCTTAGAGCCCGAGCGGTCCGAGCGCGTCGGCGAGCTGCTTCCGGTGCTCGGCGGTCTCGAAGTCGAGGAGCGGATTCGACGGCAAGAGGTGCTCCGTGATCGCGTTGCCCTTGCGGACGTAGATCGCCGGGTAGAGGTCGCCGGCCGGGTTCGCCTCGACCGCGACCGCGACGCCGTCAGGTCTATCGCTGTCGACGAAGAGCTGAAGCGGGAGGATGCCGTCGTCGATGATCCCGCGGTCGGCGTCCACGAGGATCGTGCGCGAGAGGTACGACTTCTGATGCCAGAGCTCGGGCGCGTGCGTCGCCTCGGCGAGCAGGTACGGGAGCACGTCCTCCTTCTTCACCTGCGGACGAGCGGGATCGATGCCGAAGTACTTCTGCGCGAGGTGCCGCGCGAGGATCCGCGAGTTGTAGCGGTGGCCGCCCACCGCGCCGGAGCTGCTCGGCAGCCCGTGCTTCTTGAGGCCGGGTGCCCCACGCGTCGCGGTGCCGGCGAAGTACATGTGGGGGGCGCCGATGCTCTCGAACAGCGGGGTCTGCGAGGGGATGCGCTCCCGACCGGCGACGGGGACCCCCAGCGCCGGCAGGTCGCCCAGTGGCGGGGTGAAGCCCGTCGTGGCGATGACGTCGTCGACCTCGAACACGAGCGCACCGCCTCCGTCGCTGCGGGCGGTGCGCACCCGGAAGCCGTCCGCGGTGCGCTCGACGCCGTCGATGGACGCGTTCACCAGCACCACGCCGCCGCCGAGGACGTGATCCTCATACGGCTGCACGTAGCGCGCGCGCACGCCGACGAGGGATTTCGTGATGACCGAAAGCGCGACCGGTCGCGGCGACGCGAGCACGATCTGCTTCGCCCACGGGAGGAAGCCGTTCGCGAGCTCGAACGCGGAGACCTCCTTGCCGATGATGAGGATCCGTTTTCCGGCATAGGTCTCCGGAGCGCGTGTGTCGGCGTAGTGCGGGACGTCGGCCATCCCGGGGACGTCGGGCTTCCAGGGCTGTGCGATGCCGAAGGCGAACACCGGCACGCGGCAGCGGTACTCGCCATCGGTGGTCTCGAGGACGAAGCCATCGCCCTCGCGGCGCGTTCCGGTCCACCGGCAGCCATAGCGCACCTGTAGTCCGGCCTCGCGGGCGAAGGTCGCGAGGTTCTGCTCCATCTCGGCACGGGCTGGAAAGTACGACGTTCCGTCCATCAGTCCGGGCTGGATGGCACGCAGCCGGTCCTCGTCGCCGATGAGCGAGTTCCAGTCGTAGCGCTGGTAATAGCGCGTGCCACGCTCCTCGGGCGCGAAGGGCTTCGTCCACGACAAGAGGCGCTGGAAGAACGGCCATGTACGGAACATCCCACCCGGCGACGGATCCGCGGAGATGACGGCGTGCCGCACGCCGGCGCGGCCGAGCGAGTACGACGTCTGCAATCCGCCCGGGCCGCTGCCGACGACGATGACCGGGTACTCGCCGGGGGGATGGGGCTTGGTCAGGTCCGCCAGCTCGTGGCCCTCTGGAGCTTGCGCGCCTCGGCCTTGAGCATCCGGTACAGGACCGTCGGGTGGGCCAGCATGAATGGCTCGATCTCCGGACCGGGGATGATCGCGCACCGCAGCGTGCGCGCGGCCACGATGTCGGCCACCGGCGGCTCGCCGAGCAACGCCGAGATCTCGCCGAAGAACTCGCCGCGTCTGAGCGTGCCGTAGTCCTTGCCGTTGACGCGGATCGTCGCCTCGCCTTCGAGGATGAGGTAGAACGCCGAGCCGCTGATACCCTGGCGCAGGATCCGCTCGCCGTCCGCGTAGCGGCGCTCTTCGACGATGTGGGCGATCGAGTTCAGCTCCGCCGCGCCGACGTCGGCGAACAGCGAGATGCCGGCGAGGGTGTCGGTCAGCTCGCCCCGTGCGGTGGCCACGATGCAGGTCTAACCGCTCGGCGGGCGGCGTGGCAACCGGAGGGTCGCGGGCGGACAATTCACCCGTGGCGACCGGCCAGCTGCCGCGCGGCACCCTCACCTTCTTGTTCACCGACATCGAGGGCTCGACGAAGCTGCTCAACGCCCTCGGCAGCGAGCGCTACCACGAGGTACTCGAGGCGCACACCGACGCTCTCCGCCGAACGTTCGGCAAGGGCCACGAGGTCCGCATCGAGGGTGACGCGCTGTTCATGGTGTTCGCGACCGCGCAGGACGCCCTGGGGGCGGCGGCGGAAGGGCAGCGGGCCCTTGCCGCGACCGTGTTCCCACACGGCGCGGTGATCCGCGTGCGGATGGGCATGCACACCGGCGAAGGCAGGCCCGCGAGCGAGAAGGCCGGCGCTGACTACGTCGGCATCGACGTGCATCGCGCGGCCCG
>DASYVN010000114.1:0-1614 GCA_035937095.1 Candidatus Limnocylindria bacterium | reverse complement strand
TCACCGACCCAGACGCGCCGCAGCACGACCGGATGAGCCAGATCATCGTGCCGACGGACACCCCGGGACTCGAGATCGTGCGTGCGATCCCGACGCTCGGCCACCGCGGTCGCGGCTGGAACACCCACTGCGAGGTCCGGTTCACGCAGGTGCGCGTCCCGCTCGCGAACACGCTCGGCCGACCCGGCGATGGGTTCCACATCGCGCAGAAGGGGCTCGGTCCAGGCCGGATCCATCACTTCATGCGCTGGCTCGGGCAGATGCAGCGGGCCTTCGACCTCATGTGTGCACGCGCGCTCTCGCGCGAGGCGTTCGGCAGCCCGCTCGCCGACAAGCAGACCGTCCAGAACTGGATCGCCGATTCCGCCGCCGAGATCCAAGCCTGCCGGTTGCTCACGCTCCAGGCGGCCCACCGCCTCGACGCGGGCGACGAGGCGCGCGTCGAGATCTCGCTCGTGAAGTTCTACGCGGCACGGGTGCTGCACGACGTGATCGACCGCGCCATCCAGGTGCACGGCGCGCTCGGATTGACCGACGAGACACCGCTCGCCGCGATGTACCTCGTCGCCCGCGGCATGCGGTTCGTCGACGGACCAGACGAGGTCCATCGCATGGTGGTGAGCCGGGACATCCTCCGCTCGTATCGGGCGGGGCGACCGTGGGAGTTCGGCTAGGCCGTGGGAGCGGCGACGACCGTCCGGGAGCGCCTGGCGTGGGAGGCGACGCCGGAGCTGCACGCGCGGATCCGGCGGCTGTGGATCGACCACTCGAAAGCCGAGGACCAGCGCGACCTCGCAGGGCTCATCGCCACGCTGTCCGAGGACTGCGTCTATGAGATCGTGCCCACCGGTGAACGCTGGGACGGTCACGCCGGCGCGCGCGCGTTCTACACGAATTTCCTGCGGGCCTTTCCCGATGTGCGGTTCGACCTTCGAGACATCGTGATCGGTCCGCAGGGGGTCATCGAGATCGCGACGATGCGCGGCACGCAGCAGTCGGCGTGGCAGGGTCAGGCCGCGACCGGCAACCGGGCCGAGCTCGATATCGTCATCCACTTCCCCTGGGATCCGCGCGCTGAGCGGTTCGCTGGCGAACGCATCTACTACGACTCCGGCACGCTCGCCCGTCAGCTCGCCGGATCCCCCGAGGGCTCGGTGCGGTCTCCCAGGACCTGAGTCACAACCAACCCCGCCGCGATGGTGGGCGGCCCACGCCCCCACCGCGTGGCGATCGCCGCGGTCGGCCTCGATCGCGGTGCGACCCGCTGACCGAGGGCGCGCAGCTGCCCCGGGGGGTGTTGCCGAGGCGTTCGGCTGGACAACGCCGAATCGGCGACATGACTGAGCAAATCGGCGAGAACCCGAGCGGACAATCCCCGGTAGTGGACGTTCACTCCGCGGATTCGATCGCGCTCGGACGCCAGCACCCGGTCGTCGCCGACGCGGTTCTCAAGGGGCGCCCGATTCCCCGGGCGACGCCGTCCCACTCGCGCTGGTGACCCGGGTCCGGGGAGACACCAGCTAGTGCACCGCCTCAACGAGCCCAGCGGCTCCCATGCCGCCACCGACACACATCGTGATGAGCCCGTACCGCTTCCTCCGGCGACGCAGCTCG
>DASYVN010000113.1:0-1956 GCA_035937095.1 Candidatus Limnocylindria bacterium | reverse complement strand
TGCTGAAGGTAGGCGGCCTTCAACTGCGCGATGGTCGTGGTCACTCCCCTAATCTAAATGATAATCTATCTTGGACACAAGTATTGGAGTGGCTCAAGTCAGCCGCGGCCGACCCCGCCGACCCTTCCCCGTCGGGCCGCGCGCACGGCCGAAGCAGGTCGGCTGCCGCGTGCCGTCCGGGCGGCGCCTCATCCGGGCGGCCCACGCACCGCGCGATGAGCAGCGTTTGCCGACGACCGGCGGTCGGACGGCCGGCACGACCTATAGCTTCAGGTCCCACGTCTCGCCGACGAGGTCCTTGCCGAAGCTGTGATGCGAGTCCTCGGCAACGAGCTCGAAGCCGGCCTCCTCGTAAATGTGTCGCGCCACACGCAGCACGCCGTTCGTCCAAAGCCGCAGCTTCGTGTAACCCGCGGCGCGGCTGAAGGCGATGCACTCGTCCACGAGCCGTTTGCCGATCCCGAGCCCGCGCGCGCTCGGCTCGACCAGCAGCAGCCGCAGCTTCGCCACCTTCGCCGACTCCCTCACCGCGAACACGCATCCGACGTTCTCGCCGTCGCGCTCGGCGATCCAGCAGCGCTCCCGCTTCGGGTCGATGTCCTCGACGAACTTTCCCACGATCCCCGCCACGAGGGCCTCGAACTCCTCGTTCCAGCCGTATTCCTCGGCGTAGATGGCGCCGTGACGCTGCACGACCCAGCCGTAGTCGCCGCTGCGCGGCTCGCGGAGCACGTACGACGCTCCGGAGGGCCGGGGCTCCCCCAGGAGGCGCTCGACCGTGGCCATGGCGCCCACGAGTCGCTCCTGGTCCGGTACGGCAAGCCGCGCGAGCTGCGTGCCGATGTCATCCCGCGCTCGGGCGTCCAGCGACGCGAACACAGTCCTGCCCCGCTTGGTGAGCCGCAGCTCGCTCCGGCGGCCGTCCTCGGCCGACGGACGCTTCTCCATGAGCCCGCGGCGCCGGAACGACGCGAGGATCCGGCTGAGATAGCCGGCATCGAGACCGAGCTCCTTCGTCAGCTCGGCCGCGACGGCGTGCTCCCGGTTCGTCAGCTCGTAGAGCACCCGCGCCTCGGTGAGCGAGAACGGGCTCTCGAGGTACCCGTCACGAAGGAGCCCGACCTGGCGCGTGTAGAAGCGACTGAACCCGCGGACGTCGGCGACGCGGCGGTCGAACGCCGGAGCCGACCTGGAACGCGTTCGGGCCGGATGCTTGCCGATGGCAACAATATAGTTGCCTCCGTCAATCGTTACCCCCGTCGCGGAGCCAGGACCCGATCTCGCGGTCGCTCAGGCCGGCGGCATCGAGCTCGCGCTCCCCCACCTTGAGCACAGGGATCCTGATGAGGTAGCCCCGTTCCAGCGCCGGATCGCTCGAGATGTCGACGCGCTGCACGTCGAGCGGGCGGTCGAGACCGATCCGCCGGAGCGCGCGATGCGTCTCCTCGCAGAGGTGGCAGCCGGCCCGCTCGTAGAGCGTGACCGCGAGCGGCGCGCCGCGATACGTCCGCAAGCGCACGAGTGCGAGGCCACGCCTCAGATTCCCGCGGAGCACGACTAGATTGTCGCCGTGAGCCCATTCGCGCGCCCGGACCTCTTCTGGAGCACGGAGCGCGTCGCGGCGCGGCTGGACGACCGGAACGTACGGATCGTGGATTGCCTCTTCAGCTCCGACGCCGACGCCCGGACCGACTACCTGAAGGCGCACCTGCCGGGGGCGGTGCACATCGACTGGAGCCGCGATATCGCCGCTCCCCCACCCGCCTCGGGCCATCCGGCGTACATGCTCCAAGAGCCGGCGGCCTTCGCGGCGACGATGGCGCGCTTCGGTATCGGCGACGACACGCTGGTCATCGGCTACGACGCCGAAGGCGGCCACCACGCCGCACGCCTTTGGCTGGCGCTCCGCCGGTACGGCCACGACGCGATGGCGGTGATGGAGGGCGGGATCCAGAA
>DASYVN010000112.1:0-2089 GCA_035937095.1 Candidatus Limnocylindria bacterium | reverse complement strand
CCGTCGAACTACAGCATCGACAACGGCACCTTCGGCAACATCTGCAGCGCTGGCTCGCCGACGATCACTGGTAGCGCCGTCGCTGGTAACGGCAGCCAGGTCTGGACGATCTCGTGCTCGGGCACGGGTGTCTGGAGCGCGGCTATCACGCACACCGTGACGGTCAAGGACGCGCAGGATCTTTCGGGCAACACGATCGATCCGAACCCGTCCACCAGGGCCTTCACGAACCCGTAACCCCGTCGTAGGGAACGCGATCTGGCGATACCTGGACCGGGGCCCGAAAGGGCCCCGGTCCTTCATTTCCGCTGCTAGCCTCTCGGCGAGTGGCGAAGCGCAAGAGATCGACGGTTCGCCGCGTCGCCAGCGCTGCCGGCGTCAGAAACGTGGGTCACGACGCATTCGCGGAGTCCTGGCATCGGCGCGCGTTGGTCTGGCTCGTCGCCGCGAAGATCGTGGGCATTACGTTGCTGGTCGACACGCTCGGTATTCAGTCGTTCGATTTTCCCAAGACCCTCTATAGCCATGCCGTCGCGTGGCTCATTGCCGCTGTGCTGGGGGCAGCGATCGTGCGATTCGGGCGCCGGGTCATTCCCCGGTCACGGTTGCACCTTGTCGTGTTCGCGTTCATCGGTGCCAATGTCCTCGCCGCGCTTTTCGCCGAGAACCACTACGTCGCACTGTTCGGTGAGTGGAAGCGCTACCTCGGGTTGACCTTCGTCTTGGACATGGTGATCTTGTATTTCGCCGTCGCGACCGCGTTCCGCACGCCTCGCGACTGGATCGCCCTCGGCGTCGCCGCCGCGTGCGCGACGGTCGCGATGTCCACGTACGCATTCGTTCAGCGAGCAGGGCTTGATCCGGTCAGGTGGACGGACGACCCACAGTCAAGACCCTTTGCGACCATGGGTAACCCTGACATCTACGGCCAGTACCTGAGCGTCGCGTTCGCCGCCAGCCTGGGCGTCGCGCTCTTCGTGCCGGCTCGCGCCGCGCGCATAGCCGGCGGCGCGGTCGCCGTCCTTGCGCTCGCGACAAGCGCGATCGTCGCGACCCGCGGGTCGGCCATCGGGATGGGTGCGGCGCTCGCTGTCGTTGTGCCGCTCTGGTTGTTCGTCCATGGATTGCGGCGGCTGCCCGTCGTGCGTGGCGGGCTGGGGCTCGCGGCCGTTGCGGTCGCCTGCGTGGCGATCGTGACCCTCACACCGCTCGGCGACCGCGTCCGGGCCACGCTCGCCGGGACGCAGGTCACCGATCGGCTGCTCATCTATCGCAGCGCGTTCAACGCGTACGTCGCTCGTCCGGTCGTGGGCTGGGGCCCGGATGGCACGGCCGCCGCCTATCCCTCATTCACGTTCCCGGAGACCCCGGGCGTCCTTGGCGTCAATCCGATCCTGAGCTCCGCGCACAGCTGGCCGCTCCAGGCCGCCGTCACAACGGGGACGCTTGGCCTCGTCGCACTCGTCGCGCTCATCGTGGCGGAAACGATCGTCTTGCTGCGGATGACGCGAGATGCGACGTGGCTCGCCGCGCCGCTCCTCCTCGCGTCCGTGGCGTATTGGGCGCACGGCCTCGTGACCGTCGGGTCGATCAGCGTGGACTGGATCCCCTGGGTCGTCCTCGGTGCGGCCGCCTCGCGCGCGGTCGAGCCGACCGTCGTAGCGCGTCCCGGACGTCAACGCCGGACGGTCGAGCAGCTCGTGCTTGGGGTGTGTGCGGTCGGGCTCGTGCTGGGCTACCCGGCATGGGCGGCCAATCGTGATGCGCTCGCCGCTCGCGTCGCCGTCGAGCGTCGCGATGGGGCACTAGCCGTCGCGGCAGCACGCTCCGCGATTGCCGAGGATCGCGGCCGCGCCACGTACTGGTCGATCCTCGGCCGGGGCCTCGACCTGCAGGGCCAGTGGAAGGCAGCGGGCGACGCATACGCCGAAGCAGCGTCACGGGCACCGTACGACCCGACGACGTGGGAAAGCCTGGCTGTAAGTCGGACGCGTCAGGCGCAGTCGGGTGACGGATCCAGCGGCGGCGAACAGGCCGCGCTCGAGGCGGCGCGACAACCGGTCAGACGCGATGCCAACAACGCCGGAGC
>DASYVN010000111.1:0-7797 GCA_035937095.1 Candidatus Limnocylindria bacterium | reverse complement strand
GCGGCGGCTCTGAGAAGAGAAAGACCTCACCGGCAACACAGATTGCGGCGCTGGCCTCAAACAGCGAGCTATTTCATGACTCCGAGAACAAGGCCTACGCGACCATCACGATCGGCGAGCACCAAGAGACATACGCGCTGTCATCGAAAGGATTCAGCCACTGGCTCTCGCACGAGTTCTACGTCGCGCACCGAAAGGCTCCAACACAACAGGCCCTCAAGGACGCCCTGAACGTCCTCCAAGGGGAAGCGATCCACGCTGGCCCGCTCCAACAGGTGTTCGTCCGCCTAGCCGGACGAGACGGCCGCATCTATGTCGACCTCGGGGATGCAGCGTGGCAGGCCGTCGAGATCGATGCGTCCGGCTGGCGACTAGCCCCGGGCCATGGGGTCAAGTTCATCCGTCCAAAAGGCCTCAGAGAGCTTCCGGCTCCGCAGCCGGGAGGCGACCTGGCGGTGCTGCGACCCTTCCTGAACGCGGCCGACGATCGCCAGTTCGCGCTGCTTCTCGGCTTCATCGTGGCTTCGCTTCGTCCAACCGGGCCGTATCCCATTCTGGTCCTGAACGGCGAGCAGGGCGCAGCGAAGACCACTGCGGCTCGCGTGATCAAAGAGCTCGTCGATCCATCGAAGGCCGCTGTCCGCTCCGCACCTCGCGAACCGCGAGACCTGGCGATCGCGGCCGGCAACTCGTGGATGCTGAGTTACGACAATCTGTCATCACTTCCGCCGTGGCTCTCGGACTCGCTCTGCCAGCTTTCGACGGGCGGCGGACTAGCGACCCGGGAGCTCTACACCAATGACGAAGAGATGATCTTCGAGGCCACACGCCCTGTTGTCCTAAATGGGATCTCGGCGCTAGCGACTCGAGGGGACCTCCTAGATCGCGCGATCGTGGTCGTGCTCCCGCCAATCGCGGACGGTGCTCGACGAACAGAGGCCGAGTTCTGGAGCGACCTCAGGAGTTGGCAACCGCAAATGCTCGGCGCTCTGTACGACGCCGTCTCGTGCGCGCTCGCGAACGTCGAGTCAACACATCTTGCAGAGAAGCCCCGCATGGCCGACATGGTCACGTGGATTGTTGCGGCAGAGCCGTGCCTTCCCATAGCACCAGGAACATTCCTCGCGGCCTACACAGAAGGTCGGGACACAGCGGACGCGACGGTGCTCGACGCCTCGCCACTAGCGCAGGCCTTGCTCAAGTTGGTCGCGGCGGGCGAAGTCACTGGCACAGCTAGTGAACTGCTCACGCGGCTCGCGAACGTGGATCTCGAGGCATCAAGGTCAAAAAGCTGGCCTCGAGATGCAGCCCGACTGGGAGGTCAGCTGCGAAGGCTTGCTCCGCATCTGCGTCGCTTCGGTCTGGAGGTCGAGTTCGTCGATAGCAAGGGCCAGCGTCGGGCGAAGCGGCTCATACGGATCCTCCCAGTGGGTTTGGGTGCTCAGTCGGCTGACGATCAGTCCACCGAGAGCCGTTCAGAACCGGGTGCCGAGGACGAGAAACGCTTCTGAGATGTTTGGGCGATGCCGCATCAGCCAGTACGACTTTGGAAGGAGTTTTTCATGTCTGACACAACGTCCTACACGTCTGCACTGCTACCGATTATAGTATCAGTCAGCAAGAAGGCCGCCGACGCGCTAACGCCGGCGGCCCAGAAGGAGAGCTGCATGAACAGCTCGCCCTCGCACGAGAAGGTAGCGCGGCCGCTCGCGGCGATCTACGTCCGCCAGAGCCGCACCGACGAGGACGCTGGGACGCACAACATCTCCCCCGACATGCAGGAGCAGGCGTGCCGCAAGCTCCTCGACGGCTACGAGGTCCAGGTCTTCAGCGACCTCAACCGCTCGGGCAAGGAAACCAGCAAGCGCAGTGCGTACCTCGAGATGCTGCGCCTCGTCGACGACGGCGTGATCACGAAGGTCGTAGCGTACGAGCTCAGCCGCATCACCCGCGACGTGGGCGACCAGGCCGACTTCTTCAAGCGGCTGGCGGCACGCGGCGTCGAGTTCGTCTCAGCGCGGGAACACATCGACGTGTCCTCGCCTGAGGGCGAGTTCGGCGCGGTCATCCTCGGCGGCTCGAACCAGCTCCAGCGCAAGCAGATCCAGCGACGGGTACGCGACGCCATTGAGCGCAAGCGTGAGCGCGGCGACAGCATTGGGCGGCTACTGCCTGGACTGGTCCGGACCGAGGAGCGCGACGCACAGGGACGTCGGACGACAGGCATCGCGTGGGACCCGACGCACGTGGCCACGATCCGGGAACTCTTCGCTGAGTACGCGAGCGGGTCGCACTCCTTCCGCAGCCTCGCTCGCGAGATGAGCCGCCGCGGCCATGCCCTGCCCCGCTCGGTGGACGCGCCACCGCGCGAGGCGCAGTCAGCGGAGTGGACCCCGGAGAAGGTCCGCGGCCTCCTTAGCAACGAGAAGTACACCGGCGCGTACGCCTTCCGCGGTCGCCGCTATGAGACCACCCACGCCGCGATCATCGATGCCTCGACGTGGTCGGCGTGTGTGCGGATCCGCATGGGCGCGCACAAGCCTCTGCGAGTGAACCGAAAGAACCGCAACTACCTGCTGTCCGGCATCCTGCACTGCGCGCGCTGCGGCACCAGCTGCAGCGGCTTTCTGCACCGGGAGAGCGGGCGGAAGAGCGCGAACCGCACGTGGCCGTACTACATCTGCGCCACCCACCGGAACCTGGGCCGGGAGGGCTGCGCCCAGCCCTACTTCCGCCAGCCGGAGATCGAGGCGGCCACCCTCAAGTTTCTGCAGGCGCTGATGATCCCGGGCCTCGCCGAGGCCGTGGACGCAGCGATCGCCAGCTATGCCGGCCAGGAGCGCAAGTCCAACCGCCAGACTCGCCGGCGCAGCATCGACGAGCGGCTCAAGCGCCTCGCGGACCTCTTCGAGCTGGGCGACCGCACTAAGACTGAATATGTCGCCCGCAGGAACGACCTGCTCATCGAACGCAACCAGCTCGAGGCTCAACCGGCAGCCGCATCGATCGCGCTGCAGCGCCAGCGCCTGGAGTCCATCGTCGACGATTGGTCCGTGATGACGGACGAGGAGAAGAAGCGCGTGCTACAGATGATCTTCAGCGAGATCGGCGCTGATCACACCGTCAACGGGTTGAAGATCGAGTTCAGACCCAGGCCGGTCTGGGAGCCCTACGTGGAGGCGGTCCTGGCGCGACAGCGGCAAGCGCAGGACACCCCGGTGCCTGTTACCACTTCGGAGCGGAAGACGGGACTCGAACCCGCGACCCTCACCTTGGCAAGGTGATGCTCTACCAACTGAGCCACTTCCGCGTACTGAAGACCAAGGATACCAATACCGTTGGTCGCTGTGCGCACCGACAGGCCGGCGCGGGTCCCCCTTAATGAGCGACTCCTCGCCAGCGCCGCCCGCAGGCTGGCCCGGACCGAGCCGCGTTTCGCACAGGTGATTGCGCGGCACGGCCTCCCGCCGCTCTGGCCGCGCGAGCCCGGCTTCGCGGCGCTCGCGCTGCTCATGCTCGAGCAGCAGGTGTCGCTCGCGCAGGCCCGCGCCATGTATGGGCGCATCACGACCGCGGCCGGTGGGGTCACGCCGGCGACCATCGCGGCGCTCGGCGAAGCCGGTCTGCGATCCATCGGGGTGACGCGCCAGAAGTCGGCGTACCTCGCGGCACTCGCGACGCAGCTCCCGGCGGGTCAGCTGGACCTCGGCGCCATCGACGGGCTTCCGGATGCGGAGGCCGCCGAGGCCCTCGATGCCTTGCACGGCGTCGGTCCCTGGACCGCGCAGTGCTATCTGCTCTTCGCGCTCCGCCGTCACGACGTGTTCCCCGCGGCGGATCTCGCGCTCATGGAGGCGGTCCGCCAGCTGTGGTGCCTCGGCACCCGACCGTCGCCCCGCGCGCTCGCGCGCCGCGCGGAGGCGTGGCGGCCGCATCGGGCGGTGGCCGCGCGCCTCCTCTGGCACCGCTACCTCTGCGAGCGTGGCCGCGCGTGATCGCGGACTGGGCCGCGTTCCTCCAGCTCCGCGCCATTCCGGAGGCGACGGCCGGCTAGAGCGCGTCTCCGAGCTTCGCGTTCTCCCGCGGATCGATCGGCACCGCCACGATTGCGGGCCCGTCGGTTTTGAGCGCGCGCTTCAGAGCCGGGAGCAGGTCGTCCGCGCCGGCGACCGCTTCCCCGCGAATGCCAAACGCGCGGGCGAGCTGCACGAGGTCGGGGTTGCCGAACTCGACGCCGCCGGTGCGCTTGAACCGACGCTGCTGATTCGCCTCGATGACGCCGTAGCGGCCGTCGACGAGGACGACCATCACGATGGCGGTGCCGAGTCGTTTCGCCGTCTCGAGCTCCTGCACGTTCATGAGGAAGCCGCCGTCACCGGAGAACGCGACCACCTTACGTTCCGGTCGCACGAGCTTCGCGGCGATCGCACCCGGAACGGCGATCCCCATCGGCGCGAAGCCGTTCGCGACGATGACGGTGTTCGGCGCGTACGCCGGGTAGAGCCGCGAGAGCCAGACCTTGTGTGCCCCGACATCGCAGATGACGATGTCCTCGTCCCCGAGCGCCGCGCGCAGCTCCGCGACGACCCGCCGCGGCCACAGCGGGAACGCGCCGTCCCCGGGCACGCGCAGCTCGTGCCGCTTGTGTGCCCTCGCCGGCCGCGCCGTCACGAGTGGCGTGAGCGCGTCGAGCGAATCGGCGATCTCGCCAACGACCTCGGTCGCGATGACGTAGCTCGCGTCGATCTCAGCGGGCCGGTTGTCGATGTGGACGACGCGCTTCTCGCCGCGTGGGTTCCAGAGCTCGGGCGACCACTCGACGAGGTCGTATCCCACGCAGACCACCACGTCGGCCCGCGCCAGCTCCTTCCGCGCCGCGAGGTCGGCACCGGGCAGTTGGAGTCCGACCGCCGGCAGCGCCAGGGGATCGCGGGCGTCGATCGCGCCCTTCGCCATGAAGGTGTGCGTCGCGGGGATCCGCGTCCGCGTGACGAACGCGCGTAGCGCGGCGACCGCGCCGTGGCCGGCCGCCTCTCGACGGATGACGCCGTTGCCGACGAGAAGGATAGGTTGCGACGCGCCATTGATCGCGTCCGCCGCCGCCCGGACCGCGTCGTCGCGCGCCGCCGGAGACCGCGTCCGCCGGACCGGCATCGGGTGCCCGTCGGCCTCGCGCTCCGCGACGTCCTCGGGCAGCTCGACGTGCGTCGCGCCCGGTCGCTCGAGCCGTGCCATGCGGAATGCCGTGCGGATCACCTCGGGCGCGCCGTCGGCGAGCTCGATGCGCGCGCCCCACTTGACCACGGGCGCGAACATGCCGCGCACGTCGACGTACTGATGTGAGCGCTTGTGGATGCGCTCGAGGCCGGCCTGCCCGGTGATCGCGACGAGCGGTGCGCCGTCAAGCGTCGCGTCGGCCACCCCAGTCAGCAGATTCGTCGCGCCGGGTCCGAGCGTCGCGAGACAGACGCCGGGGTACGAGCTCAGCCGGCCGGCGACGTCGGCCATGAACGCCGCACCCTGTTCGTGGCGGACGATGACCTGGTCGATCTTCTCGCTGTCCTCGAGCGCGAGCCCGAGCGCGAGCGTCTCCTCACCGGGCAGCGCGAAGACATGGCGAAGGCCTTCGTTCTCAAGACATTCGACGACGAGCTGGGCGACGTTCACCGGATGAGCCTAGCCGTGCCGCTATTCGGCGTTGGCGACTTTCGCGGCCACTTTCGCCGGGCCCATCCAGATCGTTTGGATGTTCACGAACTCCCGGATGCCGAAGCCCGAGAGCTCGCGGCCGTACCCGCTCTTCTTGACGCCGCCGAATGGCAAACGCGGATCGGACGCGACCATGCCGTTGATGAAGACGGACCCCGACTCGATCCGGCGCGCGAGCGCCTTCGCGGTCGCGTCGTTCCGCGTCCAGAGTGCTGCTCCGAGGCCGTAGGGGGAGCTATTGGCGACCCGCACCGCTTCCTCTGGGTCACGCACGGAGAGCAGCGCAGCGACAGGACCGAAGGTCTCCTCCTTGAGCACGGGCATGTCCTCGGTGACGTCCGCGAGGAGCGTCGGCTGGTAGAACCAGCCCTTCCCCTCGCAGCGCGCCCCGCCGACGACGACCCGCGCGCCCATCCGCACCGAGTCGGCGACCTGCTGCTCAAGCGCATCGCGAAGATCTGCCCGAGCGAGCGGGCCGACCTGGGTCGCGGGATCGAGCGGGTCGCCGACCCGCAGCGCGCGAATGCCGTCCGCGAAGCGCCGCTCGAAGTCGGCGGCGACCGGAGCCTCGACGAGGAACCGCTTGGCCGCGATGCAAGACTGGCCGGCGTTCTGGTAGCGGGCGCGGACCGCGGTCCCCGCCGCGGCCTGGATGTCGGCGTCGCGCAGCACGATGAACGGATCCGACCCGCCGAGCTCGAGGACGGCCTTCTTGACCGCGCGGCCCGCGAGCTCCGCGATGCGCGAACCGGTCACGGTGCTGCCGGTGAGCGTGACCGCGCGCACGCGGTCATCCGCGATGACCGGCTCGATCGCTCCGCCGGGGACGAGCAGCGCTCGCAGGAGCCCGGCCGGGAAGCCGGCGTCGCGGACCGCCTCTTCGATGGCCAGCGCGCACTGTGGGACATTCGAGGCGTGCTTGAGGAGCGCCGCGTTACCGGCCATGAAGGCGGGTGCCAGGAACCGGACGACCTGCCAGAATGGGTAGTTCCACGGCATGACCGCCAAAATCACGCCGAGCGGCTCGAACGCGACAAAGCTCTCTCGGGCGTTCGTGCTGATCGGCTCGTCGCGGAGGAAGCCTTCGCCATGCTCCGCGTAGAAGTCGCAGTTCAAGGCGCACTTCTCGATCTCGGCCTTGGCTTCGGTGATGGGCTTGCCCATCTCGAGCGTGATCAACCGCCCGTAGCGCTCTTTGCGCTCGCGGAGGATCCGGGCCAGCGCGCGCATCGGGACCCCGCGGTCTGCGATTGGAATCTCGCGCCAGCGACGGAAGGCCGTGTCCGCGTCCGCGAGACCGGCCTCCATGTCACGGGCGGAATGCGTGTCGAAGCGCGCGAGCACCGCCTCGGTCGCGGGGTTGACCGACGCGATCGTGCTCACGACGGGCCGCGCTACGCGGCGACTTCCTTCTTGCGACGGCCCCGAGGACCGGCGGCGAAGTCGGGCTTGGCGACATCGATGACGCGGTGGGTGTAGCCGTGCACGGCGAGCTCGTGCGCGTCACGCTCGGCGGCGGCCGCGAGGAGCAGCTTCAGGGTCTTGTCGTCGGCGGGCGAAAAGACCGAATCGCAGTCCATCGTGGCGCGGCAGGGGAGTCCTGACGTCTTCATGGTGGATCCTCCAAAATTGGTATCCGGTAGATCGTTCGGTGGGCGGCCGCACGAATGGCCCGACTTGGGATGGAGCGGCTGCACGTGGCGCGACGGTGTCGCGCGGACGCATATCATAGCACAGAGGTAGTTGCGCCAGCAACTTCGGCCGTTCGGCCTGGTCGACCGTCACACTCCGCCCTTCGCGATCGCGGACGCGCTTCGAGCAAGGGATGTTGAGCGCGATCGGTAGTTCTCGGGGACGACGACGTGCGCGCCCTTTTGGTAGAGGTCGAGCCGGGCCGTAAACTCCGCGTTGCGCAATGACGACGTCGACGAATTCCGTTGCGAGCGACCTTCTCGAACGGAACAGAGCGCGACTCGCGCGCGCCGAGGCGCAGCTGTCACGGCTCGGTGACACGAAGGCGCCGTTCACCGACGCGAACGTGCTTCGGCCGTTCAACGAGATCGGCATCGAGGTCTCGAGCGCCGCGAG
>DASYVN010000110.1:0-35977 GCA_035937095.1 Candidatus Limnocylindria bacterium | reverse complement strand
CGATCAACGCGATGAAGAGCGCGTTCGTCGGCTACGACGAGCGCGTCGCGGTCATCTACGACCGCATCAAGCCCGGCTACGCCACGCTCCGCGGCGAGCCCGCGGTTGCCACGTACCCGCAGTCCCGGCGCGTCTAGGGAGCCGCGGGCGCCGCGACGTCGACGTCTACATGAGTGCTCGAGCGGAACCCACGGAGCCGTGGTGAACGCAGCGCCACGGTCGCGACGCTGAGGCCGACGAGCACCGCGTTGATCGCGGCGCCGACCGCCGGGCCCGCAGCCGCGACGATCGCGCCGGTCTCGAGCTGCGCGGCGCTCGTCAGCCCGCGGCTCGTCACCGTGATCATCGACATCACCCGACCGCGGTAGGCGTCGGCCGTTGCGAGCTGGGCGATCGTGTTGCGCATCGCGCCCCACCCGGAGTCGGCGACGCCGAGCACGAACAGCACGGCCATCGAGAGCGCGAACGACGTCGACACGGCGAAGCCGAGCAGCGCGACGGCGTAGAGCGAGCCGGAAACGATCATCAGCGCCCCCTTCGGGCGGACTTCGCCCGTGGCCACCAACACGACCGTGCCCACGATCGCGCCCGCGCCCACGGACGAGAGCAGCAGGCCGAGGCCGTCTGGGCCGACGTGCAGGACGTCGCGCGCGAAGATCGTGATGAGCGCGCTGTTGTGTCCGAAGATCGAGAGCGCGGCCTCGGTCGCGAGGATGAGCGGCAGCACCGGACTCTGGATGGCGTACTGGATGCCGCCCCACGCCGCGGACCGAAGCGAGCTCCGCGGCCCTGCGACGGCGGGGATCTTCGTCCGGATGAGGAGCAGGGCGAAGATGATCGCGAAGTAGCTCGCGGCGTTCACGAAGAACGGGCTGGCCGGGCCGGCCGTGGCGATGAGGATGCCGGCGATCGCCGGGCCGAGCAGCGTGGAGAGCCGGAAGATGACCGAGCTCAGGGTGACCGCGTTCTGGAAGTCCGCGCGCGGGATGAGCGACGGGTAGAAGGAGTTCCGGGCCGGAGCGTCGAACGCCGACAGCGTCGAGTTCACGAAGCCGATGACGTAGATGTGCCAGAACTGCACGGCACCGGTGGCGACGAGCGTGCCGAGGATGATCGAGGTGGCGACTTGGGCGGATTGCGTGTACAGGAGCAGCCGCTTGCGGTCGATGCGGTCGGCGAGCGCGCCGCCGAAGAGCGCGAGCACGAGGATCGGCACCCCGCGCACGAGGCCGCCGAGCCCGAGGAGCAGGGGCGAGCCGGTGATCGCGTACAGGAGGTACGTCGTCGCGGTCAGCTCGATGAAGGTACCGACCTGCGAGACACATTGGCCGATCCAATAGAGCGCGAAGTCACGGTGTCGCAGCGGCGACAGCCCGGGGAGCAGCCGCATCAGGCGGCTATTTGAGCCAGGTGATGTCCCCGAAGAAGAAGTTGTCGCCGGAGGCGAGCGTCTTGATGGAGGAATCCTGCATCGACATCTCGAAGAAGGCGCCGGTCGAGACGTACGCGATCCTCGATCCGTCGAGCGACCACGCCGGGAACGTGTCGTCCCCCGTCTGCGCGAGCGCGCGGAGCCCGGTGCCGTCTTGTTTCACGACGAAGATCTCCGACGGGATGCCGAGGTGCGCTCCGTGCGGCAGGAAACGGTCGCTGGACTTCGGCGCGCTGTGGCCGGCCGCGCAGAACACGATCTCATCGGTCGTCGACGAGAACCGGGGTGCCTGCACGTAGAAGAACGTGTCCCTGAGCAGCACGTGCGCGTTCGTCCCATCGGCGTTCGCGATCCACACGTTGTCGTTCTGGCCGTCCTTCAGATGGATGAATGTGATCAGCTTGCCGTCGCGGGAGACCGACGGATCGGCGGCGTCGGTCAGCAGGCGGACCCGCTCGCCGGTCTTCACGTTGATCCGTTCGATGGTCGAGTCGTTCCCCACGTAGGTCCCATTCTTCACGATGGCCGCGTTGCGGTGGAAGTACAGGAACGTGCCGGTCGAGTCATAGCGCGGGGTGTCGTAGAAGACGTTCTCGGCCTCGTGCGGAACCACCGAATGCATGTCCGTGCCGTTGAGGTTGACGGCGTAGATGTCGGTGCCGAATCCGGTCTTCGGATCGGGCGCCTGGGTGAGCGCGAACAGCACCTGCTTGCGGTCCGGGCTGAGCGACGGGAGGGCTGGGGCGGCCGTCGGCGGGAGCTCGACCACGCGACCGAGGATCCGCGCGGTATCGTCGAGACAGAGCAGCCCGGCCGGGTTCGCGAGGATGAACGTGGCCGCCGCGCACGCGCCGGCCGCGCTCGGGACGGGCGTGGGGCCCGAGCTGCACGACGCCAGCACGAGCGCCAGCGCCACGAGCGCGCGTCTCAGGCGGTGACCTCGCCGGCGCTCTTCACCCGGGCGCGGAGCATGTCCTTCAGAAGCCGCGATCTGCGCGCGTAGCGCTGGACCGCGCCGACGTACGCCGCGTGCGACCAGGTGAGCGGTGCGACCGACATCGGATCGCCGGTGAGCGGGTGCACCTGCTCGGCCAGCACCCCGGACCGGTTCGCCTTCGTCGCGCACCATTCGAGGAGCTCCCGCGGCCGATCGAGGTCGGCGATCGACTTCGCGACTGCGATGTAATACTCCGCGATCCAGAGCGTCGCGACGAACCACGGGTTCCCCGGGACGTTCGCGATGTCCGACGACTGCTGGAAGTAGCTGTCGTTCTCGTACCGGGCGAAGCCCCCGATCGCGGTCTTCACCCAGAGGCGCGTTTCGAGCGCCCGCATGGTCGCCACGACGCGGGGATCGTCTGCGGGCAGCATGCCGAAGAGGAAGATCCCGGCAATCGACATGTCGAGCGTCGCATCCTTCGCGACCGTGCCGTCCGGCAGCACGGTCACTGTGCGGACGAAGCGGCCGCGCTCGTCGTCGTACAGATGCGTGAGTGCAGCGGTCTTGATCTCCTCGGCCGCCGTGCCGTACCGCTTTGAGAGATCGTGCTGGCCGAACGCGGCCGCGAAGTCGCGTGCCGCCGACAACCCGGCCCACACGGCCGCGGTCGTGAAGGCGTGGATCCCGCGGCGCTCTTCCCAGAGGTCGAACGACGGCGCCGGCAGCTTCGTGCGCGGCTCGCGGTAGCTCGACATGAAATCGGCGCCAGTGCGGACGAGCTTGCGGTACAGCGGGCGCACGAACTCGATGTCCCGATCCCGGTCGTAGTGCTGCCATAGCGCCCAGATGGGCAGGCCGGTCTCGTCCTCTTGGATCGGGAGCTCGAGGCGTCCGTCGGGCGTGGACCAGGCGTGCCACGAGGACCCGAGCGAGCCGTCGGGGTTGTACTTGTGGAGAAGGTACCCGTCGCGCGTCATGAGCTCGCCGCAGAGGTAGAAGAACCGTCGGGTGACCTCGCCGTATCCCGCGAGGTCGAGCGCGTGCGCGACGAGGGCGCCATCCCGGGGCCACAGATAGGAGTACGTGTCCCGGTTGAACCGCAGGACATCCGAGTCGTTGCCCGCGATGATCGCGCCGCGGTTGTCCACCTGGGTGCGGATCACGAGCGTGGACTGCTTGTACAGGTGGATGAGCGGATCGGGCAGGTGGTCCGCGATCGTCTCGTCCTTGTTCGCCCACAGGTTCCAGTAGTCCCCGGTACGCGAGATGAACGAGCCGACGCCGCGCTCGCGGACGAGCTTGTCGAGATCGCGGACCTCGTCGTACGTCTGGCCGGCGGCGATGACGAACGTCGCCGTGGCGAGCGCGTTCGCCGGCACGCGGAGGCCGAGCATGCCGACGCTGTCGATCGACCCCTGGGCGACGAGGTTGCGCGAGAGCTCGCCGTCCTCGGCGTCGCGCCACGTCCCCTCGCGGCCGAGTGCCTCCTTGAGACCGATCGCGAACGAGGTAAGGCCCGATTCGCCCTTCGCGTTCACTCCGGTCATCAGGAAGTAGCGACGGCCCTTGTAATGGACGACCGCGCGGGTCCGTGGGTCGTAGAACGCCGAGTCACCGATGTCGTTGCCATAGAGGTGCGCGTCGAAATGCTGGAACAGCCGGACATCGCGATCCCGCCCGGTCACGTCCTCGACGGTGACCTCCTTCAGGTAGAGGTTCCGGTCGAAGTCCACGGTGTCGCGACAGCGGATCCGAACGCCGAGGCCCTCGTGCCCGAGGGTGACCTCGCTGACCAGCGTCTCGTGGGCGAACCGCAGGTCCCGCTCCCAGCCGTCGTCGCCGGTCCACGCGAAGCGCCCGTCGGCCCACACCCCGAATCGGCAGGGCTCGCCCCCGGTGTGGTTCTCGAGGCCGACCTGTGGGAAATAGATGTCGCGGAGCTGATAGCGGCTGTCGAAGGTGACGAGGAGATCGCCGTTCCCGAGCGGCAGGTCGCGCGGCATCGCGGCTAGACGCGCGTGGCCGCGAGGAACCGCCGGGCGTTCGTGACGAGACCCGTGTGATCGCCGCTCGCGAGCAGCTCGGCCGGAATGAGCGGGCCGCCGATCCCGAAGCCGACCACACCGACCTTCAGATATTCCGGGATCTCGTCGTATCCGATATTTCCCGTGACGACGAGCGGAAGCAGGTGCAGCGCGCGACGGATGTTCGCGATGTACGCCGGCCCGCCGACGGTCGCGACCGGGTAGACCTTGATGAAGTCCGCGCCCGCGTCCGCCGCCGCGACCATCTCGGTCGCCGTGAGCGTGCCCGGCATCGTCATCGCGTCCCGGGCGCGGCCGACTCTGATCATGTCCGGGATCAGCG
This sequence comes from Candidatus Limnocylindria bacterium, assembly GCA_035937095.1. Taxonomy (GTDB): domain Bacteria; phylum Chloroflexota; class Limnocylindria; order P2-11E; family P2-11E; genus UBA4735. Next base: position 31,238 of record DASYVN010000110.1, on the reverse strand, counting down.
CCGGACTCACGAGGAACCGCGCGCCGGCGAGCAGCGACTCCTCGGCCTGGGCGCCGGAGAGCACCGTCCCCGCACCGACGACCGCCCCGGTCTGGCGGAACGCGTCGTCGCTCGCGAGCTTCGCGATGAGCTCGAACGCATCGGGCACCGTCAGGGTGATCTCGACGAGCCGGACCCCGGCCTCGGCCACCGCCCGGGCCGCGCGCTCGGCGAGCTCGGGCGTCGCGGTGCGGATGACCGCGATGAGTCGGTCTTCCCCGAAGATCTTGAGCATGTCGCGGCGCGTCACGAGGGGCCGCTGTGCGATCGCCATCGGTCTGATGCTACCTCTCAGCTCGCTGCATCTGCGGTGACCAGCCACTCCGCGTGATCGATCATGCCGGCGGGCACTTCACGCGCGAACGCGCGACGCACCGCGTCCTTGTTGTCTGCGCCCACTGCGAGGATGACGACGCGCTTCGCTTGGCGCAACGCCCGCAACGTGAAGGTCACGCGTTCGGGCGGCGGCTTCGCCGCGTTCCGCACACCCGCGACGTAGCCGGTCGCGCGGAGCGCGTCGTTGCCCGGGAACAGCGACGCCGTGTGGCCGTCCGGCCCGATACCGAGCAGGACCAGGTCGCACGGCGCGGCCGCGACGATCGGCTCGTACGCCATCGCGGCCTCCTCAGGCCCGAGCTCGCCGGGAATTCGGTGGACCGTCGCTGGGCAGGCGATGCGCAGGAGCGCGTCGTTCGCGATCTGGTAGTTGGTCTCCGGATCGAGCGGCGGCAGGCAGCGCTCGTCGCCGAAGAGCACCGTCGCCCGGCCCCACGGGAGCTCCATCGCCGCGAGGAGCGTGTAGCACCGCTTCGGCGTGGTGCCGCCGGCTAGCGCGAGCCGAACGGCAGACGAGGACCGCAGCGTCTCGGCCACGATCATCGCGGCCGCGGCGGCCAGTCGCTCGGCGTCGGGATAGACCGTCGGAAGTCGCATCTCGCTCGAAGGCAGCATACTTTTCAGCGGATGCGCATCGGATCGACCGTCGTCGAGGACATCTTCTCCAGAGCCGGGGCCTACCTCCAAGGACACTTCCTCCTCTCGTCCGGCAAGCACTCGCCCTTGTACCTCGAGAAGTTCCAGGTCCTGCAGTGGCCGCAGGAGACCGAGCGGCTCTGCCAGTCCATCGCCGAATCCGCCCGCGGGCTCGGCGTGCAGACCGTCGCCGGCCCGACGACCGGCGGCATCATCCTCGCCCACGAGGTGGCCCGGCAGCTCGGCGTGCGCGCCGTCTACGCCGAGCGCGCGGCGGATGGACGCGGTCGAGAGTTCCGTCGCGGCTTCCGGATCAATCCCGGCGAGCGGGTCCTCGTGGTGGACGACATCGTGTCGACCGGCGGGTCCGTGCAGGAGACGATCGACGCCGTCCGCGCGGGCGGCGGAGCGGTCGTGGGCGTCGGTGTGCTCGTCGATCGGTCCGCCGGTCAGGCGAGCTTCGACGGCCTCCCGCTCATCGCCCTGTGGGACGTCGCGATCCCGGCCTACGCGCCGGATGCGTGCCCGCAGTGCGCCCAGGGCCTGGAGCTGGTGCAGCCGGGGACGACGCCGGCTCCCGCGCCCGTCGGCTAGACCGGCGATCCGTAGTCGCGACCCGCTCGATCCGTTCGCGCGAGCCCTCGCTCGCCCGGGGGTCCAGCTCGTCCTGACGAGCGCCACGGTCCTGTATGCGGAGCTTCTCCTCCTGCGCTGGATCCCGGCGAATGTCGTCTACATCGGGTTCTTTTCCAACTACATCCTGATGGCGAGCTTCCTCGGCATCGGGCTCGGGATCATGGTCGGCCGGGCGCTGCATCCCACGGTGTCACCGTTCCCCGTGCTCCTCGCGATGGTCGTCGGCGTCATCCTCCACGAGAAGCTCGAGTTCCAGTTCAAGCCCGGCAACGAGATCTTCTTCGGCCTCGCCGAGAGTCACGCCGCCGACGCGAACTTCATCGTGCTCCCGCTCGTGTTCGTCCTCGTGGTCCTCGTGCTCATGGCGGTCTCGCTGCCGCTGGGGGGCCTGCTCCGTTCGCAGCCACCGCTGCGGGCATACGCGCTGGACATCGCCGGCTCGATCGTGGGCATCGTTGCCTTCAGCGTGCTCGCCGCCCTCAGCTTCCCGCCGGCGGCGTGGTTCGCGGTCCTGGCGCTGCTCGTTGTCGCGATCGAGCTGCGGCGGGTGTCGCGCTGGCCGGCCGTACTGAACGCGGTGATCATGGTCGGGGTCATCTACGCCGCCGCCACGTACGGCTATCCGGGCGAGGTGTGGTCGCCGTACTACCGGATCTACGTGAAGCCGGTCGCGGGACTCGACCAGTCCATTTTCGTGAACGGCATCCCGCACCAGGCGATGCATGCGGTGAGCCTCGAGGGTCCCCAGCCCGAGGCGTTCTACGACAAGGTCTACGCCCAATTCCCGGGCCGCGTGTTCGCGCACGCGCTCATCATCGGAGCGGGAAGCGGCACCGACGTCGCGTACGCCCGCGCCCATGGCGTCAGTCTCATCGACGCGGTCGAGATCGACCCCACGATCCTCGAGATCGGCCTCGAGCAGCATCCCAACCGGCCGTACGACGACCCGCGGGTCCGCAGCCACGTCAACGACGGTCGCGCCTACCTGCGCTCCGACGGCACCCGCTATGACCTCATCATCTTCGCCCTCCCGGATTCGCTCACGCTCGTGAGCACGACCGCCAACCTGCGGCTGGAGTCCTACCTCTTCACCGAGGAGGCGTTCGCCAGTGCGCGGGACCATCTCACCCCCGACGGCGTGTTCGTCCTTTACAACTACTACCGGCAGCAATGGCTCCGGGACAAGATCGCCGGCATGCTCACCGACGTGTTCGGCGCCCCGCCGGTGATCAGCGAGTTCAACATCGGGATCGGATCGGCGGCGGTCCTGATGGCCGGACCCACAGCGAGCGGAGGCGCAAGCGGCGCGCGCGCCGCGCCAGACGCTCCGGCGCCCGCGACCGATGATTGGCCGTTCCTGTACCTGCGGGAGCGCGGGATCGACCCCGCCTACCTGGCCGCGCTCGGCTTCGTCCTGGTCGCCGCGGTGTTCGGCACGCTCGTAGTGGCTCGCGAGAGCCGGACTCCGATCGCGGCGTTCAGCCCCCATTTCTTCGTGCTCGGCGCCGCGTTCCTGCTCCTCGAGACGCGCAGCCTCGCGACGTTCGGCCTGCTCTTCGGCACCACCTGGCTCGTGAACGCGCTCGTCTTCCTGGCGATCCTGCTGAGCGTCCTGCTCGCGATCGGGGTGAACGCCCGCTGGCGCCCGCGACGTGCGCCGCTCTATGCCGGGCTCGGGCTGGGGCTCGTCGTCGCGTTCGTGCTGCCGCCCGCAGCGCTGCTCGTGGATCCGGCGTGGCTCCGCTACGGCCTGTCCGCGCTCGTCGCGTTCGCGCCCGTGTTCTTCGCGAACCTCGTGTTCACGCGCTCCTTCCAGGACACCAGAAACGCGGATATGGCGTTCGCGTCGAACCTCATCGGCGCGACGCTCGGCGGGGTGCTCGAATACGCCGCCCTCATCACCGGCTACCGCGGGCTGCTCCTGGTCGTCGCCGGGCTGTACGTCGCGGCGTTCGTGCTCGGGTCCGGCCTCCGGGTGCTCGGCGACCGCCCGGGCCAGGACGGCACGCCACCTGCACCGATACTTGCCGTATGAAGGACATCCTCAATCTGCTCCGCGCCGCGATCTGGCTCGCGTTCTTCGGCGCCATCTATCAGGAGCTCAAGAAGCCCCCGGAGGAGCGCACCTGGCACGGCAAGGTCGCCGGGATCGTTCCGTACGACTTCCGGCTGCCCGATCTGCAGCGCCTGCGAGCGGCTTACTGGGATCCCGAGAGCGACGTCCTGTTCACCGAGAAGGTCGTCGGGGTCGGCTGGTCGGTGAACCTGCCCGTCGCGATGCGGAAGCTTTCGGAGATCGGGTCGCAGTACGCGAGCGCGGTGCGGCGCGGCGGAGGCTCGGCAGGCTGACCTTCCGCGCCCGCCATTCGATGAACGCGGGGAGGTAGCGCTCCAGGGCATCGTCGGACCCGGGCTCGAGGTCATCGCGCCCGGCGACGAGCTGCTCGCGAGAGAGCGCGCGCAGCGGCACCTGCGTCGATATCTCACCGGGCGTCGTCTCCCAGAACCCGTCGACCACGAGGCCACTGTCCGCGCAGGCGTTGATGAGGTCCGAGATCCGGTGGCCGTACTCCAGGGTCGGGGCGTCGACCTTCACGTCCCTGAACTCCCAGGTCGGGTCATCGAACGGGACGGCGCCGTCCTCGAAGTAGCTCTGCCGGAATCCCCAGCCCGTGCCGCTCCAGGTCCCGTACATCCGGAGGGTGACCGGATGCATCGTCGAGGCGCGGTACACGCCGGCGGGCGCGAGGACCCGGCCGACCTCGGCGATGACGCGAGCGGCGTCCGGCACGAACACAATCGAGTGGCTGTGCCACACGATGTCGAACGAGCCATCCGCGAACGCGGAAAGATCGCGCATGTCGCCCTGCAGCAGCCTGACCGTCACGTCTCGGGCCCGAGCAAGCTCGCGCACCGTCTTGAGCTGGCGCGCGCTGATGTCGAGGACCGTCGTGTCCGCGCCCAGTTCGGCGAAGAGCACCGGATGCCAGCCACCGCCTCCGGCGAGCGCGAGCACGCGCTGGCCCTTGATCGGCAGACCGGCCAGGCGGTCATGCGGGTCGAGGAACCTCCGTTTGCCCGCCGCCGTCTTCGGCGGCGTGCCTTGCGGCCGGGTGTACGGGATGCCCGCCGCGGACAGCCGGTCCCACATCCGTTGGTTGTGCGCGGCGACGTCGTCGACCGCGACGCGCTTCGTCGCTTTTTTCATGACCGGGCTATTGTCTGCGCGTGCCCGATCGCCCGCGCATCGTCGTCACGCGTCCGATCAGCGAGGAGGCCCTGAAGCTCCTCCGGCCGCGCGCCGAGATCACGATCGGCCCCGACGACCCGCCGATCCCGACGCCGCAGGAGGTCGGAGGTTTGATCAAGGACGCCGACATCGTGTACACGCTGCCCGCGAACCCGGTGAACGGCGACGCGATCCGCGGCGCGACCAGGCTCAAGTTCATCGCCACCATGGGCACCGGCTACGACAACATCGACATCGCTGCGGCACGCGAGCGGAAGATCCCCGTGACGTTCGCTCCGGGCATCCTGGACGAGACCACCGCCGACGGCGCATTCGCCCTCCTGCTCGCCGCCGCCCGCCGCCTCGGCGAGGCCGAGCGGTATCTCCGGGCGGGGAAGTACCGCGGCTGGACCCCGTTCCTGTTCACCGGTCGCGACGTCAATCACGCGACGCTGGGCATCGTCGGGATGGGCAGGATCGGACGCGCCGTGGCCCGTCGCGCGAAGGGCTTCCAGATGACGATCCTGTACACCGACGCGCGGCGGAACGAGGACGCCGAGCGCGAGCTCGATGCGACGTACGTGACGCTCGACGACCTCCTCGCGCGGAGTGACTTCGTCTCGCTGCACACCCCGCTGCTTCCGGAGACCCGGCACCTCATGAACGCGGAGCGGCTGCGCAAGATGAAGCGAACGGCGATCCTGATCAACAGCTCGCGGGGCCCGGTCGTCGATGAGCACGCCCTGGCCGAAGCGCTGCGCGACGGGGTCATCGCCGGAGCGGGGCTCGACGTCTTCGAACGAGAGCCCGCAGTCGACGAGCTGCTCATGACCATCGAGAACGTCGTGCTGCTGCCCCACATCGCCTCGGCGTCGGAGGAGACCCGCACCAAGATGGCGGTCCGGGCCGCGCGGAACGTGCTCGCGTTCCTCAACGGAACACCGCTCCTCGATCCCGTGCCGTAGGTGCGACGCCCGTGAATCCGACCACCGTCGAGCTGACGAGCGAGGGCGAGACCCTCCAGGCGGACCTCTACGGCGCGCTTCCGGCGTCGCGCGCGGCCGTCCTCTGTCACGGGCAGAGCTGGGACGCGACCGGGTGGCGCGATATCGGGCCGAAGCTCGTCGCGCGGGGCGTGCCGGCCCTCGCCCTGAACTTCCGCGGCTACGACGGATCGACGGGGAAGACCACCCCGTCGTCCACCGTCGCGGATCTGCACGCCGCGAAGGCGTGGCTCCGGCAGGCCGGCGCGAAGGAGATCGCCCTGGTCGGCGCATCGATGGGCGGCCACGCCGTGCTCGCGTCCTCGTTCGAGCGCGACGTCGAGTGCGTCGTGAGCGTGTCCGCGCCGGTGGAGGCCGTGGACGATGCCCTGTCACGCAAGGTGACCGGCCGAAAGCTGTTCATCTGCGCGGATCAGGACACCATGGGCGCCGCCCCGCACGTCCGCCACACGTTCGAGGTCTGCGACAGGCCGAAGACCCTGCTCATGTTCGGCGCGAAGGAGCATTCCATCGGGATGTTCCACGCGCCGTACGGTGGCGAGGTCATCGCGGCGATCCTCGACTTCGTCGCGGGGCGCGCCTGATGCCGGCCCGCGTCAATCCCGATGTGCCCGGCGAAGCGAGGCTCCTTCGTGCGGTGGGGAAGCGGATCCGGGCGCTGCGTGAGAAGCAGGGCCTGACGATGGCCGAGCTCGGTCGGAGCGCTCGCGGCATCGTGTACTTCCAGCGCCAGTACGTGTGGAAGATGGAGACCGGCCGGGTGGCGCCGTCGCTCGCGGCCCTTGCACATTTCGCGAAGCGGCTCGACGTGACGCTCGCCGAGCTGGTGAAGGGGATCCGCTGACCAGTCCAACACAGGTGGGCCAGATCGTCGTCCTGAACGGCGCGCCGCGATCGGGAAAGTCGAGCATCGTGGCGGTGATCCAAGAGACCTTCGACGGTCCGTGGATGAATCTCGGTGTCGACGCGTTCGTCCGCCACGTCACACCGGAGCGCTACCGGCCGGGGATCGGCCTCCGCCCAGGTCATGACCGGCCGGACCTCGAGCCGCTCGTTCCCTCGCTGTACGCAGCGATGTACGGCTCGATCGCGGCGCACAGCCTCGAAGGCCTGAACGTCGTCGTCGACGTCGGGCATCACGATCGTCTGACCCTCGCCGAGTGCGCGAGGCTGCTCGACGGCCTCCCGGTGCTGTTCGTGGGGGTGCGCTGTCCGATCGAGGTGATCATGGAGCGCCGCACCGCCGAACCGCCCGGCCGAGCGGGCGACTACGTCAGCGGAACGCCCGACGATCCGGTCCCGCTTCCGGTCCAGCGGTGGCAGCGCGAGGTCCACAGCGTCGGCCCGTACGACCTGGAGGTGGACACGTCCGTCCTCGACCCGGCGGGCTGCGCCGAAGCGATCCGACGGCGGCTGGTCGAGGGACCGCCGCCGACGGCGTTCCAGCACCTGGCGATGCTCTAGCGGCCCGCACCCCACGGCGAGCGCTGCAGCCAGTCGACCAGCTGCGGGAGTGACATCGGGCGACCCATGAAGTAGCCCTGGGCGAGATCGCAGCCGAGCTCGCGCAGCCGATCCAGGGTCGGCTCGTCCTCGACGCCTTCGGCGATCGCGCGCAACCCGAGGTTGTGGGCGAGCTCGATGGTCGAGCGCACGATCGCCTCGTCGCTCGAGTTCTTGAGCATGTTCAACACGAACGAGCGATCCACCTTGATGTCGTCCACCGGAAGCCGCTGGAGGTAGGCGAGCGACGAGTAGCCGGTCCCGAAGTCGTCGATCGACATTCGCATGCCCATGCGCTGCAGCTCGCCGAGCACCGCGAGGGTGTGCTCCGCATCGGCCATCATCGCCGTCTCGGTGATCTCGATCTTCAGGCGCGATGGGTCAGCGCCGGTGCGCTTGAGCATCTCCGCGAGATTCGCCGCGAGATCGGTACCCCGCAGGTTCCGCATCGAGAGGTTCACCGACACGATCGGCACGCTCGCGCCGTTCGCGCCGCCAAGGACCCGCATCGCCTCCTGCATCGTCCACAGACCGATCTGGCGGATGAAGCCGTTCTCCTCCGCGAGCGGGATGAACAGCGCCGGCAGGAGCAGGCCCCGGATCGGGTGCTGCCACCGGCAGAGCGCCTCGACACCGACGCAGCGGCCCTGCGCGAGATCGACGATCGGCTGGAAGTGAAGGACCAGCTCGCCGCGTTCGACCGAGTGTCGAAGGTCGCCGGCGAGGCCGATGGCGCTCGGGCTGTGCAGATCCTTCTCCTGCTCATAGACCTGCATGCCGGCGCCGGCGCGCTTCGCGGAGTACATCGCGACGTCCGCGCGGCGCATCAGGGTCTGCACGTCTTCGCCATGCTCGGGGCAGAGGACGATCCCGATGCTCGCCTCGATGAACGCGCTCTCGCCCTCCACGATGAATGGTTCCTGCAACGACGCCAGCACCCGGCGCGCGACCATGACGGCCTCGTCGCGGTCGGTGGCCAGGGGGATGAGGACGGCGAACTCGTCGCCGCCAAGGCGCGCCACGGTGTCCGATGCCCGGACCGCGTTCACGAACCGTTCGCCGACCTCGCGCAGGATGACATCGCCGGCCTGGTGGCCGAAGGTGTCGTTCAGCTCCTTGAACCGATCAAGGTCGATGAAGAGGAGCGCGACCTGCGTGGTGCGGCGCCGCGCGGCCAGGATCGCTTGGCGGAGCCGGTCGCGAAGGAGCGTGCGGTTCGGCAGATCGGTGACGATGTCGTGGAGCGCCTGGTGCTCGAGGGCCTCCTCGGCGCGCTTCCGCTCCGTGATGTCGCGGTGACCGATGACCACGCCACCGTCCGGCGAGCGGAGGGGCTGGACCGACAGCTGATACCAGCGGCGGCCGTTGTCCCGATCGAGCGGGAACTCGAAGCTGAAGCCTGGCCGCGTGCGCTCGAGCACGGCCTCGATGCCGATGGCCGCCTCACGGCTGTCCTCGGTGTCGCCTGACCGGAGGAAGGCGAGGTAGTCGTCGCCGATGGTGGCGTCCTTCATGTCGGCCTCGCCCGAGCGCACGTCGCCGAGCCAGTGCTCGTTCGCGTCCACGATGACGCCGGCGCGGTCGAGGACCGCGAGGTGCGTGTCGACCGAGTCGAAGATCGCGCGAACGAACGCCTCTTTGCGCGCGAGCTCGGACTGGGCCGTCGCGCGGTCGGTGATGTCGAGAGAGAGCGCGACGACCTCGGTGACCGCCCCGTCGGCCGAGAGCACCGGTTGGTGGCGCATGTCGATGACGTGATCGCCCGAGCGGACCTCCTCGTGGACCTCTTCGCCGCGCAGGGCGCGAACGATCCGGTTCAGGCCATCGGGATTGAGCTTGTTGATGTCGAAGATCGAGTCGCCGATCCCCGGCGGGAACGGCATGCGGCCGAGGATCCGCCGTCCGGTGGTGAGCGTCACCCGGCCATTCGCGTCATAGACCATGAGCTCGAGCGGCAGGTGCTCGACGACGGTGCGCAGACGAGCCTCGTTCGCGCGGACCCGCTGCATCGCGGACAGCCGCTCGATCGCCTCGCCGAGGATGTTCGCGATCGCGCGCATGAAGACGACGTCGTCAGGAGAGAACTCGGTGGCCCGGCTGATCGACGCGAGGACCCCGAACGGCCGGTCGTGGCCGGGGATGATCACCGTCGCGGTCGATCGGAAGCCCGCGGCGACGATCGGCGCGTAGACCGCGAACCGCTTCTCCGCGCCGAGATCGTTCGAGATCACGTCGGTGGCCTGGGCGAGGGTGTAGCCGGCCTGGGAGCCTGTGGCGTCGTCGGGGATCCATTCCAGCGCGGACCCCGGCGCGAGTCGGGTCCCGGCGCGCACGGACAGGCGTCGCTCGGCGGGGCTGTGCTGGATGACGCGGCAGGCCTCAGCGCCCAGGAGGCCGTTGACGGTGCGCACCGTCTCCGCGAACAGGGCATCGAGATGGTTGGCCGCGAGCGCGAGCCGTCCGAGCTCCGCGACGGCGGCCTGCTGGCGGACCCGCAGGCCCAGCCGCTCTTCCGTTCGCTTCCGTTCGGTCACATCGAAGAAGCTCGTCACCACGTACTCGAGCGCGCCGTTCGCATCGGGCACCGGCACCGAGTCGACCCGCAGCCACATCTCGACGCCGTCCGCGCGGACCAGGCGCGTGCGGACGTCGCGGATCGCGCGCTGCTCCGTACGCGCGACGTGCGACGCGAGCTCGGTCCGCGTCAACTCCGTGCCGTCCTCGGCGTAGCGGCGTACCCCGGGGACGTGTTCGGTGCCGACGAGCTGCTCGGCCGGCACGCCGAACAGGCGTGCGGCCTGCTCGTTGGCGAAGATGATCGTGCCGCTCGCGTCGCGCACGAGGAGGCCGCAGCCGACGGCTTCGTACACGTGCCGAAGGCGGTCCTCCGACGCGCGCATCGAAGCGCGCAGGATCGACGCGGCGCGCTCGCCCCTGGCCATAGGCGTCGAATCCTGCTGGTCAGGCCCCCGAATGGCGTCACCCGCACGGGGGTCCCTCCTAGACTTCAAGTACTAGGACCGCGTTTGCAGTGATAAAGCGCCTGCGGCGGATCCGCCGAAGGCGCAGTGACAACGGGGGGCTAGCTCAGCGGTAGAGCAGGGGACTTTTAATCCCTTGGTCGAGGGTTCGAATCCCTCGCCCCTCACCGTGTCATGTCTCGGTACATCGTGGACACCTGTCTCACGACATCGTGGACAACTTTAGAGACTGGTAGTCGCGCCCCGCATCGATCGTGAGCTCGCGCAGCAGCGCGCCATCCTCGCGGATCACCCGGACGTGGTCGCCGGCGATGAGCAGCCGGACCGGCTGGTGTTTGTGGGCCCGGCCGACCATGATGTGCCGCAGGCGGCTCTGGTAGCGCAAGGTGACGGTGCCGCTGGTGTCGACCCGGTCCTGCCGCACGCGGAAGTGCATCGCTGCGCTCGCCCCAGCGGGTCCGGCCTTCAGCCGCGCGGCGAACGCGACCAGCGGGGTCCGCCCGTCCAATGCGCGATGCGGGCGGTGCTGGTTGTAGTAGGGGCGGAAGGTGTCGAGCTGGAGCTGCAGATGCCCGAGCGACTGCGCCGGCGCTTGCTTCGCGAGGAACCGCTTCAGGGTCTGGTGGAGCCGCTCGACCTTGCCGCAGGTCTGGGGGTGGTACGGCGTGGAGTGCTTGCAGGCGATGGCCAATCGCTCCAGCTCCGATTCGAGGAGGACCTTGCCCTTGCGCGACGACCCCGAGAACACCGCGGCGTTGTCGCTCAGCAGCCCGGCCGGGTAGCCGCAGCGCTGGCCGGCCTCGTGGAACACCGCGACCACGTCGGCGGCCTTCACCGTGGCGAACGCGACCGAGGCGACCAAGAGGCGCGAGTGGTCGTCGATCACGTTCAGAATCTCGACCGGGCTGCCATCGGCGAGGGCCCAATGGGTCGCGTCGGTCTGCCAGAGCTCGTTCGGCAGGGCGGCCGCGAACCGGATGAATGACGAGCGCGGGCGCTTGTGCGGCTCCGGGCGGACCAGGCCGTGGCGGGAGAGGATCCGCCAGATCGTCGAGACCGCAGGGACGGGCGCGACCTTCCCGTTCAGGTGGTGGGCGATAGTTGCCGCGCCGGCGTCGTGCCCGGCGGCGGTGAGTGAGCTCCGAAGGGCGAGGATCGCGGCCTCCACCGTGGGGCCGTGCTGGTGCGGACAGGACTTCGGTCGCCGGCTCCGCGGCTCGAGGGCCGCGTACCCGCCGGCGCGGAAGCGCTTCACCAGCTCGTACACCCAGGCTCGCGAGAGCCCGTGGCTCTTAGCGAGCTCGGTCGGACTGCGCCCCTCCAGCACGACCGCATCGACGACGTACCGTCCCAGCCCCATCGCCCCACCCCTCTCCTTGAAGGGTGTCCACTATGTCCCGAGACATCTGTCCACTATGAGGTGAACTCGCACACCTCCTCCGGTACCGCCTAGGGCGGCGTCGCCTCACGCGGCAGCTGCATCGTCACCGTCGTCCCCTTGTCCTCGCCGGCACTCTCGAGCACGAGCGTCCCGCCGTGCCCCTCCGCGACGAGTCGCGCGAGGTACAGCCCGATCCCCATCCCGCTGAACGTGCGCGCGCGCCGCGATCCACGCGCGAACGGACGCCCGAGGCTCGGCAGCTCGTCCGCGTCGATGCCGATGCCCTCGTCGGCGACAGCGATCGCGACGGTGGCGCCGGCGCGCGGCTGCACAGCGACCCGCACCGCACCGCCGCCGGGCGAGTACTTCACCGCGTTCCCGACGAGGTTCGTGACGGCCTGCGCGATCCGCACCGCGTCGCCGGTCATGAGGAACGAGTCCGGCGCCTCGACCGAGAAGCGGTGGCGGCGATCCTCGGCGGCGATCTCATCATGGCGCTGCACGACCTCGCGCACGATGGGTACGAGGTCGAATTCCTGCGGCTGCAGCTCGAAGCGCCCCTGACCCGCGCGTGACACTTCGAGGAGATCGTTCACCAGGCCGGCCATCCGATCCACCTGGCGCTCGATGGTGCGGAGGTTCGCGTCGAGCGAATCGAGATCGAGCGGGCGGCCGTCGTCGCGATGCCGCCGTAACCGGAGCCGGAGCAGCTGGGCAAGCGCCTTCAACGGCGTGAGCGGCGTCTTGAGCTCGTGCGACACGATCGATAGGAACTCGTCCTTCTGCCGTTCGGACTCGCGCTGCGCGGTGAGGTCGTGCATCGAGAGGATCCCGGCGACCACCAGCCCGCTCGGTCCGAGCACAGGAGCGGAGACCATTCGGTAGGCGCGCTCGACCCCCCGACGCACGTCACGCTCGACGTAGACGCCGGTCACCGCCTCGCCCACGAGGGCCCGATCCATGGGCGACGCGCCGGCCGGGACGGTGTTGCCTTCCTCATCCTTTAGCTCGAAGCCGTTGCGGAACTCCGCGCGGTCCGGCCGCTCCCCCTCGTCGACGCCGAACGCCTCACGGGCCACCCGATTCATCCGCAGCGGACCGTCGGGGAACGCGATGATCACGCCGTCGCCGAGCGATTCGAGCAGCGACTCCTGCAGCCGCCGGGCCTGCCGCTCGGCCTCGTACAAGCGGGCGTTCGTGATCGCGATCGAGGCCTGCGCGGCCAGGACGTGCAGGAGGTCGAGGTCGATCTCGTCGAATCGACGGTCCGGTTCGCGGGTGTACACGTTGATCCCACCGATGAGCGCGCCGTCGTGCACGAGCGGCATCGCGACCACCCGGGCGAGGCCTTCGCGCTCGATGAGCGCCGGGTCACCGACCGGCTCCCGACGCAGGTCGATCTCCACGTGGGTGTCGACGCCGCGGTAGAGCGCCATCGCCCGATCCATGGCGACGCGCTGGGATGCCGCGTACTCGTCGCTCAGTCCGTGATGGGCGACGATATGGAGCGCCTCATGCGCGTCATCCACGAGCATCACCGACGCGGCGTCGGCGGACTCGAGGAGGGTCGCGGACCGGACGATCTCGGGCAGCAACCGGTCCAGCTCGAGGATGCGGAGCATCGCCGCCGTGATGCCGTGGAGGATGCGGATGCGCTCGGGCATGCGTGCCTAGTATCCGGTCCACGCGCGCAAGGATCCCACTGTCGACGCACATCGCACGTACCGGGCCAGCGCGACATCGGCGCCGCCGGTCAGGAGCTGACTCGCGCCTCCGGAAGCACCACGTCGACGACGCCGGCACCGACCGCGGCGTCGATCTCCCGGGAGAGCTCGTCCGCGGCGCGCGCCCGGAACGTGGTGGCGACGCGCCGCATCCCGCTGCCCGCGCGCGGGAGCTCGAGGTAGACCGGGAGCGGGCCGGCGTAGCGCGCGAGCACCTGCTGGATGCGCTGGAACACGGCGATCGAGCGGTCGTAGTCGAGCGCCTCCCGGAAACGGATGACCACGTCGCCGCCCGCGGATCCATGGCCGTTGCCGTTCCCGCCGTTGCCGTTGGCGGGCGCGGCGTTGCGCTCCACGAACTGCCGCTTCTTCGCCAGCGAGGCACGCCGCTCGTCGGCGACCCGCGTGATCTCGGCGATCCCCGCCTCGGTGAACGGAACGGCGTGCTCGCACAGGAGCTTGGGCGTCTCGTCCCGCAGCTCCACGCGCGCGAGCAGCAGGAGGATCTCGTCGGCGTTCCACACCCCCGCGGTCTGCTCGTACGTCCGCGGGAACACCGTCACCTCCGATGAGCCGGTGAGGTCCTCGACCTGCGCGAACAGCATGAGGGCCTTGTTCTTCATCGTGATGTGCTTCCGCGCGCTCGTGACCACGCACACGATCGTCACGAGCTCGTCCTTGACCTCTTTCAGCTCGGCGAGGTACACGATCCCCGGCACGTCGCCGATCCGCTGCGCGATGTCGGTGAGCGGATGGTCCGAGACGTAGATGCCGAGCAGCTCCTTCTCCCAGCCGAGGAGCTCCTTGCGCGACGCCTCCGGCCCCGTCGGCGGGGCGGCGATTCCCGGTTCCATGGCGAGATCGAAGAGCGACACCTGCCCGCTCGCCCGGTCCTTCTGCTCGCGCTGGCCGGTCGCGAGGGCCGCGTCCAGCCGGGTGAGCTGCGCCAAACGCGCTCCGAACGCGTCGCAGGCGCCTGCCTTGATGAGCGACTCGAGCACCCGCTTGTTGTTGCGCTGCAGGTCGATGCGCCCGCAGAGGTCGTCGAGCGAGCGGAATTGGCCGCCGCTCTCACGAGCCGCGACGATGTTCTCGATGGCGCCCTCGCCGACGTTCTTGATCGCGCCGAGGCCGAACCGGATCTCCTCCCCCGTCACGACGAAGTCGAACCGCGACTCGTTCACATCCGGCGGCATGACCGGGATACCCATCCGGCGGCACTCGGCGATGGCGATGGCGACGCGCTCCGAGTTGCCCATGTCCGATGAGAGCACCGCGGTCATGTACTCGGCCGTGTAGTTCGCCTTGAGGTACGCGGTGTGGTACGCGATGAGGCCATAGATCGCGGCGTGCGCGCGGTTGAAGCCGTACTGGGCGAAGGGCTCGAAGTCCTTCCAGACGGTCTCGATGATCCCGGGGGACACGCCCGCCTTGAGCGCGCCGGTGACGAACTTCTCCTTCTGGGCGTCGAGCTTCTCGCGGATCTTCTTGCGGATCGCGTAGCAGAGGACATCGGCCTCGCCGAGGGTGAAGCCGGCGAGCGCCTGCGTCACCGCCATCACGTCCTCCTGGTAGACCATCACGCCGTACGTCGAGCGCAGGACGGGCTCGAGCGACGGATGTGCGTACGTGACCGCCTCCTGGCCGTGCTTCCGCGCGATGTACCGCGGGATGTACTCCATCGGTCCGGGCCGGAAGAGCGCGACCATCGCCATGACGTCCTCGACGCGGTCGGGCTTCAGGGCCTGGATGTACCGGCGCATGCCCGCCGACTCCAGCTGGAACAGGCCGGTCGTCTCGCCGGAGGCCAGGAGCGCGAATGTCTTCGCGTCGCTGAGCGGGATGTCCGCTCTGCGGATGGTGATGCCACGCTGCCGCTGGATGAGCTTCAGGGCGTGGTCGAGGATCGTCAGGTTCGACAAGCCAAGGAAGTCGAACTTCAAGAGGCCGAGCTTCTCGATCTGCTTGTCCTCGTACTGCGTCTGATAGCCCTCAGCCTTGCCCTTCGGCCGCTCGATCGGCACCAGCGTCGTGAGCGGATCGCGCGTGATGACGACACCCGCAGCGTGCGTACCCGTCGAGCGCACCAGGCCCTCGACCTTCTCCGCCAGGTCGATGAGCCGCGACACCTCGGGCTCCTGCGCCAGCTGCTCGAGCTCGGGCACGTCGACGCGCGATTCCGAGAGCGTCGGCGCGGCCGGGCCGGTCGGGATGACCTTCGCCACCCGGTCGGCCTCGCCGTAGCTCATCCCGAGGACGCGAGCCACGTCACGCACCGCGGCGCGCGCGAGCATCGTGTTGAACGTGACGATCTGCGCGACGTGGTCCGAGCCGTACTTTTCCGTCACGTACGCGATCACTTCGTCGCGCCGGTCGTCCATGAAGTCCACGTCAATGTCGGGCTGGGTGTATCGCTCCAGGTTGAGGAAGCGGTCGAAGATGAGCCCATAGGTGAGCGGGTCGATGTCGGTGAGGCCGATGGCGTAGCTCACGAGCGACCCGCCGGCCGAGCCGCGGACGGCGGTGAGGATCCCGCGGGCCTGCGCGAACGCGACGAAGTCCTGCACGATGAGCATGTAGCCCGAGTACCCCATCTTCGCGATGACGCTGAGCTCGTGCTCGATCCGCTGTTTCAGCTCCGGCGTCATTGCCCCGTATTTCGCCGTGATCCCCTGCTCGGCGAGCTTCCGGAGCTGCTGGTCTTGGGTCAGGCCGGCCGGCACCTCGAAATGCGGCAGGATGAGCTTGCCGAGCGGCAGTTCGAGGTCGCAGGCCTCGGCGATGCGCAGCGTGTTCTCGAGCGCTTCGTGATCGTCGGGGAACAGCTCGGCCATCTGCGCGGCGCTTTTCATGTACAGCTCGGGGTGGTCGATCATCTTCAGCCGGTCGGGCTGGTCCACTGTCTTGCCGCTCTGGATGCAGACCATGATGTCCTGAGCCTCGGCATCCTCCGCGTACACGTAGTGGATGTCGTTCGTGACGACGAGCGGCACGCCGGTCCTCCGGCTGACCTCGCGGATCCCGGCGTTGACCGACTCCTGCTCGGGGATGCCGTGCGCCATGAGCTCCAGGTAGTAATTGCCTTTCCCGAAGATCGCGACGTGCTCGAGCGCGGCCGCGCAGGCCGCGTCGGTGCCCTGCTCCTGGAGCGCACGAGCGACCTCGCCCTGGAGGCACGCCGAGAGCGCGATGAGGCCCTCGCTGTGCTCGCGGAGGAGCTGCTTGTCCATCCGCGGCCGGTAGTAGTAGCCCTCGAGGTGCGCGCTCGTCACGAGCGAGACGAGGTTCTGGTAGCCGGTGAAGCTCTTCGCCAGGAGAACGAGGTGGAACGGCTTTCCGTGACCCTCGACCTTCGCGTCCCGGTCGACGCGGCTGCCCCGCGCGACGTAGGTCTCGACGCCGACGATCGGCTTGATCCCCGCGGCCTTCGCGGTCGTGTAGAAGTCCACCGCGCCGTAGAGGGCGCCGTGGTCAGTGAGCGCGAGCGCCGGCATCTCGAGCGCTTTCGCGCGCGCGACCAGGTCGCGCAACCGCGAGAGCCCGTCGAGCAGGCTGTACTCGCTGTGGGTGTGCAGGTGGACGAATGGCTGCGAGATGGCGGCCCTTTCCGGAAGCGCTGGACCTCCAGTCTACCGGGCGGGCATCACCCTAAAGACGCTCACCGTCCGGACAGCGTCACGTTCACGACCACGCCCCGGTGGTCTGACGCGGTCGAGCTCACGACGTGGCCCTGCGACGCGGTCACGCCGACGCCGAACAGGTAGTCGATGCGCTTGACCGGGCGATCGGAGGGGAACGTGCCGTCCCCGCCGCCGGATTGGAGCGCGAGGTCACCGAAGCCGCTGTCCGTGATGAGCTTCAGCTCAGCAGCGTCCGGCTTCGCGTTGCAGTCGCAGGCGATGATGGCCGGCGTCGCGTTCGAGACCTCCCCGAGGAGCGCGCGCACCTGCTCCATGCGGACAGCGCTCGCATCGTCGTTCTCGTCGAGATGCGTGCCCGCGATGAGGAGGCGTACGGCCGTCGTCTCATCACCGATGCGCGCGATGATCGCGCCGCGGGGCTGATAGCGCAGGCCGGGCTCTTTGGCGTACGAGAGTCGTCGCACCTCGGTGATCGGGAACCGCGAAAGGATCGCGTTGCCGTAGAGGTCTCCGATGGTCGGGCCGAACACGTAGGTCATCCTGAGCCGGCCGGCGAGGTAGCCGAGCACGTCCTGCTGGTCGTCGATGAGCCAGCCGCGCACGACCTCCTGCAGCACGATGACATCCGGCGCCTCGTGCGAGATGGTGTCGGCGATGCGGTCGAGCGCCGGGATGTCACCGACGTCGAACCCTTGATGGACGTTGTACGTCATGACGCGGAAGCTGACCGGCGCGTGCTGGATGGCCGCGGCCGGCGTCAGGAGCAGCCCCGTGGCCGGGATGAGGATCGCGAGCGCCGCCACAGCCGCCGCGAGCATCGGCCGCCAGCGAGGCAGCGGCGACGGCGGCGCGAGCAGCACCGCGACGACGACGACTGCCGTGAGCAGCCACAGGGCCTCACGGTTCGCGAAGTAGGCGTAGTGCACGAACGTCCCGGCCACGAACAGGACCCATCCGGCGCCGAACCCCAAGACGGCGAGCCACGGCGACCGCGCGTCGACCTGCGGCGCGGAGCTGAGCGCGGCCGCGGCGATGACGACGCCCGCCGCGAACGCCGCACCGGCCGCGAGCGACAGCAGCGGCACGTGGAGCCAGACCAGCGTGGCGCCGACGGCGATGGCGGCTGCGGCCGCCGGACGCGCGGGCAGGCCGCGCGCGAGCACGATCGCGCCGGCCGCAACGCCGACGCCGACGACCAGCAGACCGATCTGGGTGCTCGGTCCCCCATCCCGTCCGAGGCCACCTGCGCTGGCGACCTGCGCGCCGTTCAGCCCGGCGGTCTCGGCGGCGAGCAGGAGCGGACCGATCGCCGCGAGCGCGAGGGCACCCCGCGGTCCGGACGACGCCCAGACGAGCCCGTCGCCGAGGGTCGCGATGCCGCCGGCGAGGAACAGGAGCGCGGCGACCAGCACCAACGGCACGGCGAGCGGGAGCGGCGCGGCCACGACCGGGACCGTCACGAACGCGCTCCGCAGGACGAGATCGACCGCGAGCGCAATAGGCAAGGCGATCGGCACGGGCGAGGTCCGGCTGGGCAGCCGCGCGGCGTGCGTGAGCGCCAGCCAGTGCGTGCCGGCCACGACCGCGGCGGCCGAGGCGACCAGATCGAGCCACTCCTGCCGCACCGCGGTGACGAGGAGCATCGCGACGGCAAGCACGCTAGCCGTCGTGGCGATCGACCTGCGAGGACCGAGGCTGCGCCCTGGCACGATCGCAAGCAGGGATGCTCCGAAGATCACGAACGCGAGCGCGCCGAGCGACGTGTTAGGGAGCGTGCCGAACAACGACTGGTAGAGCGTCGCAGTGAAGACGTGGATCGCGTTGAGCAGGAAGAGGATGCCGATGGTCGCGAAGAGCGCCGGGCCGATCACGCGGCGGAGTTTAGGCGGCTAGGCCACGTACACCGAGCGCGCCGCGTGCAGCGCATCCGCCGTCACATCCGCCCCGGCCGTGCCGCCGAGCGTCGCCGCGCGCCACGCGGCCGCGAGCCGTTCACTGACGGCGCCGACGAGCGCTCGCAGCTGGTCGAGATCCGCGGGAGCGAACTCCTCGGATCGCGGCCCCGCGATGAGCGCGCCGACGACATCGCCGTTCACCACGATGGGAGCGATGGCCGAGCGCCCGCCGCCCGCGAGGCGCTCGATGAGCGTCGCCTCGTTCCAGTCGTGGGCCGGCTGGACGAGCTCGTGCACGGTCGGCGCGCTGATGACGCGCGCCTCGCGGCAGGCGCGCGCGATGGCGTTGTACCGATCGTCGACGCTCACGGCGAAGCGGCCGTCGGAGATCCCAAGCAGGCGGTCGATGCCGCCCGCCTCGACGGAGCCGCTCACGCGATCGCCGCGGAGGATGCCTGCCTCTGGGTCGAGACCGACGATGAATGCGGTCGGCGTCCCGGCGGCGGCGCACTGGGCCAAGAGGTCGCCGAGGATGTCGTCGGTCGTCGGCGCGGCCGGCGGTGCCGGCGCGGCCGACGCGGCCGGCGGGCTCGCGGAGTGGGCCGCCGCGGCTGTGGACGGCTGGAAGCGTCCGGCGGCGCGCGCCTGCACGAAGCCCGGGGCGGTCGCATTGACGATGGCGGCGATGAGCTCGAGCTCGCCCTTCGCGAAGCCGCCCTCGCGGAAGGTTTGTAGCGTGACGACGCCGATCGAATCCGTTCCGTCGCCGAGCGGGACCTGAAGAACGCCGACGCGACGGTCCTCGTCGCCGACCGCGACGGTGCGGTCGAAGGCGTGCCAGCGCTCGGCGTTGCGGACGGCGAAGCAGCTCGGTGAGTCGTCGACGGGCTGCTTGCCCAGCTCGCTCGAAGCCGGATCCACGCCCACGACCTTGTAGCGGTATGCGACCTCAGGGCGGTCGGCGTGGAAGAGCGCGACCGCGAACGCGGATGCTTCGCTGACCTCGTTCATCGCGTCCCGCAGGATCCGGCCGATGGCCCGGGCGTCGTCGACGGCCGAAACGAGCGAGCCGATCTGCGCCGCGATCCGATCGATGTGCGTGACGGCCTCGGCCGACATGACCGGCGCCGGCGCCGGGCTCGATTGAGCCGCAACCGGCTGCCGGACCTCTGGGGTGCTCGCGAACACCGGCAGGGGCGTTGTGTCATCCGAACGCGGCGCGGGCACCGCGGGCTGGTCCGCAGCCTCCGCGGAGGCCATGGCCGGCGCGACCAATGCGGCCGCGGAGTGCATCGCCATCGCTGACGCGATCAGCTCGGAGGAGAGGTCCATCGCCTCGCGCGTCTGCGCGCTGAGCGGCTCGCGCGTGATGAGCGTGCCGAGCAGCACGCCGACGGTGCGGTCGCCGGATACGAGCCGCGCGATCAGGAGGCGCGGCGGGACGCCCACCCACTCGGCCTGATAGGGCACGGGCCAGTCGAGCGCGACGGCACGGTTCGCCGGCAGCGTGTCGTCGGGAAGCTGGAGCGTCGTGAGCCGCCGATCGAACAGCCACGGGTTCCGGCCGACCTCCGCCGCAACGGCGTCCGGCCCAGCGGGCTGCCGCACGACAGCGCAGCCGATGAGGTACGGGACGCTGTTGAGAAGGATGCGGAGGGTCGCCTCCACCGGAGGCGTGGCAGTGACGATCTGGAGCGGCTCCACGCATCCGTTTGTACGGGACGCGTGCCGAAGTCGGCTCACCGTAC
This sequence comes from Candidatus Limnocylindria bacterium, assembly GCA_035937095.1. GTDB lineage: Bacteria > Chloroflexota > Limnocylindria > P2-11E > P2-11E > UBA4735. Next base: position 10,485 of record DASYVN010000110.1, on the reverse strand, counting down.
GGGGGTATGTCACACGGGGGAGTACCAACGCCGGGCTCGGGGGAGGCGGGTACCATGGCCGCGCGCGGGCTGGACGTCGCGCATGGCGGTGCGAGCCTTTCGCATCGCGCAAGTCGGAGGTGTTCGTGGCCACGTCGATCGGCAAGGGCGTCGAGATGCGGGGCACCGCCGTGGAGCGATCGGGCGAGGTCCTCACGCCGCAGGCCCTCGACGTCGTCGCCGACCTGTCGCGCACCTTCGAGCAGACGCGGACCGAGCTGCTCGCCGCGCGCGTGGCGCGCCAGACGGAGCTGCGCGCGGGCGGGGATCTCGGATTCCTCCCCGAGACGACGGGCGTTCGCGACGGCGAATGGCGCGTGGCGCCCGTGCCGTCGGACCTGCAGGTCCGCAAGGTCGAGATCACCGGTCCGACCGACCGGAAGATGATCATCAACGCGCTCAACTCGGGCGCGTCGACGTACATGGCGGACTTCGAGGACGCCAACACCCCTACCTGGGACAACATGGTCTCGGGCCAGGCGAACCTCATCGACGCAGTGCGGCGGAAGATCGACTACACGAGCCCCGAGGGCAAGCGCTACACGCTCAACGCGGATCTGGCGACGATGATCGTGCGCCCACGCGGCTGGCATCTCCTCGAGAAGCACCTGCTGGTCGACGGCGCGCCGATCGCCGGCGCGTTCATGGACTTCGGCCTGTACATGTTCCACAACGCGAAGGCCCTGCTCGAGCGCGGCAGTGGTCCGTACTTCTATCTGCCCAAGCTCGAGAGCCACAAGGAGGCGCGCCTGTGGAACGACATCTTCGTGCGGGCCGAGGAGCGGCTCGGCATTCCGAACGGCACGATCAAGGCGACCGTCCTCGTCGAGACGTTCCCCGCGGCATTCGAGATGGAGGAGATCCTCTACGAGCTGCGGGATCACTCTGCCGGGCTCAATGCCGGGCGCTGGGACTTCATCTTCAGCGCGATCAAGAAGTTCAACCACCGCGCGGACTTCCTGCTCCCTGACCGCATCCAGGTCACGATGACGGTGCCATTCATGCGCGCGTATACCGAGCTCCTCGTGCGCACCTGCCACAAGCGCGGCGCGTTCGCCCTCGGCGGGATGGCGGCGTTCATCCCGACGCGCAAGGACCCGAAGGTGAACGAGGTCGCGCTCGCGAAGGTCCGCGAGGACAAGATCCGGGAGGCGAACGACGGGTTCGACGGCACCTGGGTCGCGCACCCGGACCTCGTCCCCATCGCGATGGCGGAGTTCGATCGCGTGCTCGGGACGCGCAAGAACCAGCTCGAGCGCACACGGGATGAAGTACGTGTCTCGGACGAGCAGATCCGGGCCGTCGGCGTACCCGGTGGCACGATCACCGACACAGGCGTGAAGAGCAACGTGTCGGTCGGCATCCAGTACCTCGAATCGTGGCTGCGCGGCGTGGGCGCCGCGGCGATCTACAACCTCATGGAGGACGCTGCGACGGCCGAGATCTCACGGTCGCAGGTCTGGCAGTGGGTCCATCACGGCGCGAAGACCGTGGAGGGCACGCCGGTCACGAAGGATCTGATCAAGAAGCTCGGCCGCGACGAGGTCGCGCGCCTCGACGGCCCCGGCCGGAAGTTCGCCGACGCGCTCGCCCTGTTCGAAGAGGTCGCGCTGGCCGACCGGTTCATCGAGTTCCTCACCCTCCCCGGCTACGACCGGCTGTCCTGACCGAACGCACTCGCGGCGTCCTCCTCGCGGCGCTGACGGCCATCGCCGTCGGGATCACGTACACGGACCAGGCCGCGCTGGTCCCGCTCCTGGTAGCCGACCTCGGCATCAGCGACGTCCAGGCCGGGTTGCTTCCGACCGCCCTCTTCGTCAGCGCGGTCGTCACCATGCTCGCAACGGCAACGCTCGCCGACCGGATCGGCGCGAAGCGCATGAACGTCTGCGGCGTGCTCTTCTCGCTCCTCTCGAATCTCCTCTTCGCGATCAGTCCGACGTATGAGACGCTGCTCGTGGCCAAAGCCGTCGGCGGCATCGGCAGCGGGATGGCGTTCGTCGGCGGCGTGCGATACATCGCCGGTCTGTACTCGGGCGCGCGCTCCCACTTCGGTCAGGGCGTGTACGGCGCGGGGTACCCGCTCGGTACCGCGATCGGGCTCCAGCTCATGCCGCCGCTCGCGCTCGCGTTCGGCGGATGGCGCGGCGCGTTCCTCACGTCCAGCACGCTGCTGGCCGCGGTGCTGGTCGTCTACGCGTGGCTCGCGCCGACGGTGCCGCGCGCCGCCGTGCCGGGTGATATCCGCGACGCGGCGAAGGACGGCAACTCGTGGTGGTGCTTCGTGCAGCACGCCGCCGGCTTCGGGCTCGCGCTCGCGACGGGGTCGTGGATCAGCGTGTACATGCTGCGGGAGTTCGACACCTCGCTCGTGCTTGCCGGCGCACTCGGTGCGTTCGTCCTCATCGCCGGACTATTCATGCGCCCGCTCGGCGGCTGGCTCATCGCTCGCGAGCGCGCCACGACGATCGCGCTCATGCGGGGCTCGCAGGTCCTCAATCTCATCGGCCTCGCGCTCCTCGCGACGCCGGGCCGCCCGCTCCCGGTCGCGCTCGCCGGCGGGCTGGCCGTCGGAGTCGGCGTCGCGCTGCCGTACGCCGCCGTGTTCAACACCGCCGCGGCCTCGCTGCCCCGCGCGCCAGGCGCGGCGCAATCGCTTACGGCGGTGGGCGGGACCTTCGGCGCGGTGGTCGGCGCCCCTGCCATGGGGGCGGCCATCGAGCGGTTCGGCTTTAGCGCGGCGTGGAGCGTGATCGCGGTCGTGCCGCTGGCGGCGCTCGTCGGCACGTTCTTCATGCGGGGCGAGGAGCGCTTCTCCTAGCAGGCGGTCGCTAGCGGATGTCGTCCTGCTCGGCGATGAACACCCACGGAAGGCCGAAACGCTCCTCAAGCTGCGCGGCGAGGGCTTTCACGCCGAGCGTCTCGGTGGCCCAGTGCGAGCCGAAGATGAGGTTGATCCCGCGCTCGCGCGCGTAGAGCTTCGTGTACATGCTGCCCTCGCCCGTCACGTACGTGTCCGCGCCGCGCTGGCGCGCCTCTTCGAGCATCGTCGTGAGACCCGCGCCGCCCGTGGCGATCGCGACGCGGTTGCAGGTCCGCACGTTCTCCCACGCGTCGACGGGCACACCGAGCACGTCGCGCATCCGCTCGCACAGCTGGGGGAACGTGCGATCGTGCCGGCCGACGATGCCGGCCATCCCGCCGTGATACGGCAGGAATCGCTCCTGCACCGTGACGCCCAGGGCGGCCGCCAGGAGGTCGGGGTTGCCGAACCCCGCGGCGCCGTCGAGTGCCGAATGCGCGCCGTACAGCGAGATCCCGTTGTCCTTCAGGCGGTCGAGCTTCTGCGGCGCCAGGTCGAGATCGATCTCCGGCCAGGTGCGGTGGTGGACGATGAGGAGATCGGAGTCCGTGAACTTCGCGCGCGCGATCGTGTGGAACGACGTGTTCACCGCGCAGGCGACCCGGCTCACCGACTCGGACGATCGGAGCACCAGTCCGTTCGAGGCCGCTTCGTCGAATTTGTGCGTTTCCAGCTTCGTATCGAGGAACGCGACGACGTCGTCGAGCGGGACGCTCACTTCACGCGCTCCGCGATCATGCGGTGCACGACGCCCGGATTCGCCTTGCCGCCCATCTGCTTCATCACCGGCCCGAACAGCGCGGCGAGCGCGCGCGCATTGCCGGCGCGCACGTCGGCGACGGCCTTCGGATTCGCGGCGATGACGGCGTCCACGGCCGCGGCGATGGCCGCCTCATCCGATACCTGCGACAGCCCCTTGTCCTGCACGATCGCATCGGCATCCCGTCCGGACGCGAGCATCTCGGCGAATACCGTCTTCGCGGCGGTCGTGCTGATCGTGCCCGCCTCGATGAGCCCGACGAGCGCGCCAAGCTGCCGTGGGGTGAGCGTGAGCGCCCCAAGGGGTGTGCCAGCGGCCTTCAGATGGCCGAGGAGCTCGCCGGTCACCCAGTGCGCGACCCGCTTCGCCTGCGCGGGTGCGGTCTTCGCCGCCTGCTCGAACCACTCGGCGAGGTCGCGGTCAGATACGAGCACGCGGGCGTCGTAGTCCGAGAGGCCGTACTGCGTCGTGAATCGCGCCCGCCGCTCCGCCGGCATCTCCGGCAGCGCCGCGCGGATGCGCTCGACCATCGCGCGATCGGGTGCGAGCGCGACGAGGTCCGGCTCGGGGAAGTAACGGTAGTCGTCGATTTCTTCCTTGGTCCGCTGGACATACGTGCGATGGGACTCGGGGCTCCAGCCGACCGTGATCTTCCCGGTGCGGGCGCGGAGGGGACCGCCGCTCTCCCACTCGTCCCACAGCCGCGCGGACTCGTAGGGCACGGCCTCCTCGAGGGCGCGGAAGCTGTTCAGGTTCTTGATCTCGCTGAGCGGCGGCCAGCGGGTCTCGCCACCCTCCTCGAAACGGATCGACACGTTCACGTCGAACCGCGCCCCGCCCTCCTCGAGCCGGAAGCCAGCGACCCCGGCGTAGACGAGCCGCTCGCGAAGGGCCTCCAGGTACGCGAGCGACTCGCCGACCGAGCGAAGGTCGGGCTCCGACACGATCTCGAGCAGTGGTACGCCCGAGCGATTGAAGTCGATGAGCGTCGCGCCGCCGGCGTGCAGCAGGCTGCCGGTGTCCTCCTCGAGATGCGCGCGGCGGATGCGAACGCGTTTCGTCGACCCGTCGTCCGCCGGGATCTCGAGCCAGCCGTTCACCGAGAGCGGCAGATCGAATTGCGAGATCTGGTAGCCCTTCGGCAGGTCCGGGTACATGTAGTTCTTGCGATCGAATTTCGTGTGCTCGGGTGTGTCGCAGTGCAGCGCGATGCCCGCGGTGATCGACAGCTCGATCGCCTTGCGGTTCGGGTACGGCAGCGCGCCGGGGAGTCCGAGGCAGACCTCGCAGGTGAGCGTGTTGGGCGGCGCGCCGAACCACTTCGCCGAGCAGCCGCAGAACATCTTTGAGCGCGTGTCGAGCTCGACGTGGCACTCGATGCCGATGATCGTCTCGTAGCGTTCGGCAGCGGTCACCGTGGTCATCTGAAGGTGGGGTCGGATGGAGCGGGGACCACCTCGGTACCGTTGAGCACGCGACTCGTGTTCACGACGACCTTCGACCCTTCCACCGAGACAAGATAGCGATCGAACGTGGGCGGCGGACCGCCGGGCGCGTCGCTCACCGAGACGCCCACGTCGCCTCGGGTGAGGTCCGGAGAGCCCGCGGCACGGATCGCGAGGAACACCCCTGGCTTGTACTGCAGGAGATAGAACGCGTGCTGCGCGTCGACAAGTGGCGCGCCATACAGCTTCGCGCGTGCGCCGACGGCGGGGGCGTCGCTCGTGGCGAGCACGACACGGCCGCCGATGACACTTGCCGGCGGCGTCGCGAGCTCGACCGCGAGCGCGCTGTACGCGACGACGGCGACGAGGACGAGTGCGACAAGGACGAACGCCGCGACGAGCAGGTACTGCTTCCAGACGGGGGTCGGATCCAGGGACCCGGGGCCGGCCCACTGCTCGACCGGCTGATCCTCGTAGCGCGTCCCCATCAGACGCTCGCCCCGAGTGCCTCGCGCAGCACGGCGCGCTGCCCGCCGTCCCACTCCGCGACGGCGTCGCGCAGCTCGGGCCGGCGCTTGAGGATGTTGCGCACCGCCGCGCTCACCGCGCGGTCCACGAACGGCCGAGTATCGGTCGCGAGGAACGCGAGGATCCCAAAGCCGCGCTCGGCCACACGCGCGCCTGAGGCGCTCGTGAACACGGAGGCGACGTTCCAGCGCACGTTCTCATCGGGCTCGCGTGCCCAGCGCTCGAGGCGGGCGAACGTGTCATCGGGGTATGAACGCAACAACTGGTCGCCGATAGCGAACGGGCCGAGGTTCCGCCGCACGTACTCGTCATGATCCGCGAGCGCGGGCTCGATGAGATCGAGGAGCGGCTCCGCCCGCTCTGGGTGTCGCGAGCGCGCCGCGTACTTCGCGGCCACGACCACCGCGCGACGAAGCCGCGGATCGCCGGCCGCCATCCAGAGCTCCGCCGGTCGCAGGTACTCGGCGAACGCCCGCTCGAGCGCATCGCCCAGGAGCGACGCCGCCGTCTCGCGCACCTCCCAGTCCTCATCGCGCGCGAGACGGTGGATCGCCCGCTCGACGTCCGGCCGGTTCGTGGTGATGAGCGGACGGAGGATGACGGCGGCGAGCTCCTTGTCGACGCGGCGCGGGTGTTGGAGGAGCCGGGTGGCCCAGTCGCGGCGCACGAGCGTGGAGGCGCTCTGACTGCGGACGATGGCGGCGGCTCGCGAGAACTCGGCCTTCTTCACCCACCCGCGCTGGCCGGTGCGCCGCAGGATGTCCGACGCGGCGATCGGATCGCCCGTCACGAGCGCCTTCTCGAAGGAGCGCTCCCAGTCGATCAGCGCCGAAGCCGGGCCACGAACTTCTCGATGCGATCGCAGGCCTCGTCGATCTTCTCCATCGAGGCGGCGTAGCACGCGCGCACGTGCCCGACGCCGCGCGCCCCGAACGCGCTGCCCGGCACGATGACCACCTGCTCCTCGTTCAGGAGACGTTCGCAGAACTCGCCGTCGGCCAAGCCGGTGCTCGTCACGTTCGGGAAGCAGTAGAAGGCACCGCGCGGCTCGAAGCAGTGGAGACCCATCGCGTTGAATCGCTCGTACATCCGCTTCCGGCGTTTGTCGTATTCGCGGACCATCCGCTGGACGTCGGCCTCGCCGTTGCGCAGTGCCTCGAGCGCGGCGTACTGCGCGGCCGTTGGCACGCACATCACCGTGTACTGATGGATCTTCATCATCTGCTCGATGATCTCGGCCGGCGCGCACGCGTAGCCGACCCGCCAGCCGGTCATCGCGTAGGCCTTCGAGAAGCCGGCGAGGTAGATGGTCCGCTCCTTCATGCCGGCCTCGTCGAGGATCGAGCGATGCTCCGCGCCGTAGACGAGACGGTCGTAGATCTCGTCGGCGTAGACGAGCAAGTCGTGCTCGCGCGCGAGCGCCGCGATCCCACGCACGTCCTCGGCCTCGAGGACCGCGCCCGTCGGGTTGTTCGGGAAACCCAGGAGGATGGCCCGCGTGCGCGGCGTGATCGCCTTGCGCACGTCGGCCGGCATGAGCCGGAAGTCGTTAGCCTCCTCGGTCGGGACCGCCACCGGCACGCCGCCGGCGAGCACGATGCCCGGCACGTACGCGACATACGAGGGGTCGGCGAGGATGACCTCATCGCCCTCGTTCAGCGTCGCTCGGAGCGCGAGATCGACAGCCTCGGAGACGCCGACCGTCACCAGGATCTCGGTCTTCGGGTCGTAGGCCACGCCGCGCAGCTTCGTGGTGTGCTCGGCGATCGCCTCGCGGAGCGCCAGGATCCCGTAGTTCGAGGTGTACTGGGTCTTTCCCTCCGTGATGGAGCGGACGGCGGCGTCGCGGAACGCATCCGGGGTGATGAAGTCCGGCTCGCCGACCCCGAGCGAGATGACCCCGGCCTTGCCGGCGGCCAGGTCGAAGAACCGGCGGATACCGCTCGCGGGCAGTCGAGCCACCCGCTCGCTGGTGAGCGATCGCTTGGCGAGGGTCATGCCGCCGCAGCTTTCATCGGATGCAGCTGATGATGCTCCGTCGCGCGCTCGAACGCCGCCGCCACGCGGAACAGCATCCGCTCCTGGTAGGAGTTCGCGATGATCTGGAGGCCCACCGGAAGTCCGTCACTGAGCCCGCACGGCATCGACAGCCCGGGCAGCCCGGCGATGTTCACCGGCAGCGTGAACACGTCGTTCAGATACATCTGCAACGGATCGTTCGTCTTCGCCCCGATCGGGAAGGCGACCGTCGGTGACGTCGGGGTCACGAGCGCGTCCACCTTCTCGAAGACGGCGTCGAACTCGCGCTTGATGATCGTGCGCACCTTCTGCGCCTTCACGTAGTACGCGTCGTAATAGCCGGCGCTCAGGGCGTAGGTGCCCAGGATCAAGCGGCGCTTCACTTCGGGACCGAAGCCCGCGCCGCGCGTCTTCCGATACGTGTCGACGAGGTCCCGTCCCGGCACGCGAAGTCCATAGCGCACCCCGTCGTAGCGCGCGAGGTTCGCCGATGCCTCGCACGGCTGGACGATGTAGTAGACGGCGAGCCCCTTGTCCGTCGACGGCAGCGACACGTCGACGATCTCGGCTCCGAGCTTCTCGAACTGCGCGATCGCCGCGCGAACGGCCGCGGTCACGCCGGGCTCGACGCCCTTTGGACTGAAGTACTCGCGCGGCACGCCGAGCCGCAACCCGCGGACGCCCGCCTCCAGATCGCGGCGTACGTCGATCGGACGCTCGATCGTCGTCGCGTCGTGCGGGTCGATGCCGAAGATCGCTTCGCAGACGGTGACGGCGTCCTCGACGGACGTCGTGAGCGGCCCGACCTGGTCGAGCGACGAGGCGAACGCCACGACGCCATAGCGCGGGACCCGGCCGTACGTCGGCTTCATCCCGACCAGGCCGGTCAGCGCTCCAGGCTGGCGGATCGAGCCGCCGGTGTCCGTGCCCAGGCCGAAGACCGCCTGGCCCGCGGCGACCGCGGCCGCGGACCCGCCGGACGAGCCGCCGGGGACGCGGGTCGGATCCCACGGGTTGCGCACCGGGCCGAACGCCGAGTTCTCGTTCGAGCTCCCCATCGCGAACTCGTCAAGGTTGGTCTTCCCGAGCATCACGGCACCGCGCGCATCGAGGCGCTCGACCACGGTCGCCGAGTACGCCGGCTTGTATCCCGCGAGGATCTTCGACGCCGCGGTCGTCGCGATGCCTTTCGTCCCGATGATGTCCTTGCAGGCCCAGGGCACCCCGGTCAGGACGGGCGCGTCGCCTCCCGTGCGGAGACGCGCGTCCGCGGCCGTGGCCTGGGCCTTCGCGTGCTCAGGCTCGATGGAGAGCCACGCGTTGAATGGATCGGCGCGCGCGGCATCGAGGAACGCCTCGGCCAGCTCGGCTGCGGAGACCTCACGCGCGCGCAGCCGCTGCGCGGTCTCGGTGATGGTGCGCGGCAGCTCACGCATCCGGCCGCTCCTCGAGGCTCGCCTGCACGCGGAAGAAGTCGCCTTCGCGGTCAGGCGCCTGGGCGAGCACGACCTCGACGGGGAGACTGGGCCGCGGCTCGTCCTCACGCATCACGTTCTCGAGCGGCAGCACCGACGCACTCGGCGGGACCGCCGAGGTGTCGACGTCCTTCAGCTGCTCGATCGCCCCGAGCACGACCTGCAGCTGACCGGTGAATCGATCGAGCTCTTCGGTGGTGAGAGCGATGCGCGCGAGGCCGGCGACGTGCTCGACGCGGCTGCGGTCGATGGCCAGCATGCCCTCAGTTTACGGGCGAAAGAGCGCTGCGAGCCGCGGACCGAACAGCGCGATGCCCACGCCGACGGACGCGATCGCCGCGACAAGGACCGCGCCGGCGGCGATGTCCTTGGCGGCCTTCGCCTCGGGCCGCCGTTCGGGCGAGACCAGTGATACTGCGAGCTCGATGCCGGTGTTCAGGCCTTCCGTCATGATGACGAGCGCGATCGTCACGACGAGGATCGCCCACTCGACGGCGCTCAGGCCGGACGCCGCGCCGGACGCCAGCGCGGCGAGCGCGACGAGCAGATGGATGCGGAAGTTGCGCTGCGTCCGGACGAGATACGCGAGGCCCTCGATGGCGTACCCGAATGAGCGCATGGAGGAAGTGTGCCGCAGCCGGTCCTGCCCGAGCGCTCGGTCGCGCGGCGGCTGAACCGCGAGCTGTTCCTGCTGCTCGGCGGGACGGCAGCCCTACTGATGCAGGTCGCCCACCCGCTCGTGGCCGCGGGGGTGGAGCAGCACTCCGATTTCCGGCGTGATCCGATCGGCCGGCTGCGGCGCACGCTGAATACCACGCTCGCAGTCGTCTTCGCCGACCCCGGTGAGGCGCGGGCGGCGCTGCGGCGGATCGATCGGCGGCACGGCCCGGTGCGCGGCACCGCCGCGGACGGCCGCGCCTACGAAGCTCGCGATCCGGCACTCCTCCTCTGGGTGCAGGCCGCGCTCGTGCTCACGTCACTCCGCCTGTACGAGGCGGTGCTCGGGCGGCTGGTGCCGGCCGACCGCGAGGCGTACTGGCAGGAGACCCGTCCGATCGCCGCGGCCCTCGGTATCCCGACCGATCTCCAGCCGGTGACGATCGCGGACCTCGAGCGGTATGAGGGTGTGATGCTCGCCACGGCGGTGCGGCCGGACGCGACAAGCATTCGCGTCGCGCGAGATGTCCGTCGGCCGCTCGGCTGGATCCCCGCACCGTTCTATTGGCCGAGCGACGCGATCGCCGCGGCGCTCGTCCCCGCGGGCCTCCGTGGGCCGCTCGGGTTGCGCTACCGGAAGCGCGAGCGGGTCTTCTTCGCGGTGGTCATCGCGACGGCGCGGATCATGCGTGCGGTCCT
>DASYVN010000109.1:0-1865 GCA_035937095.1 Candidatus Limnocylindria bacterium | reverse complement strand
CGTCGAGCCGCGCCCCGCCGAGGCTCCCGAACATCCGCGCGTCCTGGTGGAACGCCTGGCGCAACTTCGCCGCGTCGCCAGCGCGCGCGCCGTCGATATAGAGCTTGATCGCGCGCTCGATCTGGGCGCGATCAGGAGCTGCGTTAGCCATCTGCCCCTCCGTCGTCTCTGAACGAGAGGCCAGACGATACAACCATCCCCAGCGGCAACGCGTCTACGCTGTGTGGTCGGACAACAGTCAGCGCAGTTCATCGATGCCCTCGACGGCGATGCCAGTGGCAAATACTGGCGGGTTCAACCCCGGTCCGGCGGGCGATCTATGGTCTCCGTCACCCCGTCGCTAGGCGGCGCGGCGTAGCAGGTCGAGCCCACCGTCGCGGACGCGAAGGGTGCGGACGGCGCGGGCGCGGACAGCGCGTTCGAGTCCCGTCTTCCGCTCCTGGTACAACCGGAGGACGGTTGCGACGTAGGGCCGCCAGCCCTCGCGCAGCCGTCCGGCGGAGAAACCGCGCTCGTCTGTCTCGATCCGCTCGAAGATGCTCGCGAGTAGTCGTCGGTGCTCGTCAGCCGTCGCGTCGGGCCAGAGCGTCACCAGGCTGCGTAGCTCCTCGCGCCGCTCGTCACCTCTTCCTTGAGAGGGAAGGCGTCGAGAGAAGCGGCCTAGGGCGATTACTGAGCGCGGATCGCGACACCGGTAGATTCGAGCATTGCGTAGAACTCAATAACGACGGGCTCTGTAGCCCGGATGGGATTGCCCTTCAAAGCACCGTCGTCGTAGGTCCAGCGCGCGGTCTTGTCCTTGATCGGCTCCGCGCCCATCGCTACCGACCTTGTCGTACACCCGGCGTGCTGCAAGGGGAACCCCGGCCCCGAGCCGGGGATCGCGTCAGGCCGGCGCGCCCTCGAGCGGAACGAAGTAGGTCTCACAGGCCAGCTCGACGAGTTCCGGCGTGATCTCGGACGGCTTGCCCAGGAAACGCCCTGCGGCGTCGAGATGTTCCATGAGATCCCGTGGGTGGCAGGAGCGAAGCGCGATGTTCCGCTGAGCGCAGTACTGCGCGATCCAGTCGGCTGCCTGCGGGTAGAAGGCGATGTTCCGCGATTCGCAGACCCGCCGGAGGATCTCCGCGAACTCCGGCTGCGAGGGCGCCTTGATCTCGATCTTGTACTGGATCCGGCGCAGGAACGCCTCGTCGACGAGTGACGACGGGGTGCGGTTGGTGGCGAATACGAGGAGCAGGTCGAACGGCACCTCGATCTTGCGTCCGTCGTTCGTCGTCAGAAAGTCGACGTTCCGGTCCAACGGAACGATCCAGCGGTTCAAGAGCTCTTCGGGCGATGCGCGTTGCCGGCCGAAGTCATCGATGAGGAGCACGCCGCCGTTCGCCTTCATCTGGAATGGCGCCTGATGCACCTGAGATGAGGGATCGAAAACGAGGTCGAGATCCTCGAGGGTCAGCTCGCCACCCACCTCGACGAAGGGCCGGGTGACCGGCACCCAGCGGCGGTCGAAGCGCGCGTCAAGCGCGACGAGCGGCTTGTGGCGGGACGGGTCGTAGACCCGGATGATCTGCTCGTCGACCAGGATCGCGTACGGCAGCACGATGCTGCCTTTGAGGATCGAGGCCAGCGTCTTGGCGATGGTCGACTTCCCCGTTCCGGGAGGGCCGAACAGGAAGATCGAGCGGCCGCTGTTGATCGCCGGGCCGAGCTGCCGCAGCGTGCGCTCCGGTAGCACGAGCGCCCCGAGCGCCTTGCGAAGCTGGTCCATGCTGACATGCATGTCACCGATCGATTGCGCGCGCACGCGGGTCGTGTACGCCGCCAGCGGCACCGGAGCCGGCCCGATGTAGCCGTTCCGCGCC
>DASYVN010000108.1:0-2363 GCA_035937095.1 Candidatus Limnocylindria bacterium | reverse complement strand
GAGTCGAGGGTGACCCCGAAGCTCGCGCGCAGCGTCGCGGTGATCGCCGCGAGCTCGCGCATCTGCAGCTGGAACTCTTCGAGCGAGCGCGAGCCGATGTTCTCCGAGACGACCGAGTTGATCCCGATGACCTGGACGTCGAGGGCCTCCATGAGCTGCGGGAGGTGTTGCGCTGCGGTGCCGTGGGAGTAGTTCAGGACGATCTTGAACCTCGCGTCGCTGATCTCGCGTTTGTGCGCGACCTCGCGCAGGAACGCCTCGCTGTACTCCTCACCCACCCGCGGGATCTCGATGATCCGACCGACGTCGTCGTACGAGCTGCGCCGGAAGTCCTCGCGGAAGAACACGTTCTCGACCTTCCGTTCCTGGGTCTTGTCCATGTCCAGGGCCTGGCGGTCGAAGAACTTGATGTCGCAGACTCGCACGTCGAATGGCGAGATTCGCACGTGGACGCCGCCGGCAGCCCCCATGTGGCGCGTCTGGAACCGTCCGATCGGGAGCGGGGCCTGGGTGAGGTCGGCAACGTCGACGCCGGCGCCGACGATGCCGCCCATGAGCGCGCGCTTCAGCATCCGGCTGCTGCGGTGCTGATCGCGGTTCATCGTGACCGTCGTGCCGCTCGGGATCGAGGACGCGTACGCGGATCCGAGGCGAGCGGCGAACTCGGGCGTGAGGTCCACGTTCACCAGGCCGGTGACGCCGAATCGCCCGAACAGCGAACGCCGCCCCTGCGAGCCCCAGATGAGGCTCGAGGCGACGACCGCGCCGCCTTCGACCTGCTTGTCCGGCCAGATCTTGACCGACGCACGGACTCGCGCGCCCTCGTTGATCACGGAGTGGTCACCGACGACGCTGCCCTCCTCGAGGACGACGCGGGCCTTCAGCGCGCACTGCCGGCCGACGATCGTGCCGCGGAGGTCCGCGCGCTCGCCGATGTAGCTGTTGCGCCATACGATCGAGCTCTCGACGTGCGCGAACTGATCGACGGCCACCGCATCGCGCAACACGGTCGGCCCGATGATCTCGGCGCCGCCGCCGATGCGCACACCCGCGCCGAGGTAGATCGGCCCGGTGAGCTTGGCGGTCGGCTCGATCTCGACCTCGCCGCCGGCGAAGACGCCAGGCAGGATCTCGATCCCGAGCGGATCGGTCTTCATCTTTCCGAGGAGCAGGTCGGCGTTCGCCCGGCTGTACTCGGCGATCGACCCGACGTCGGTCCAGTACCCCTCGGCGACGTAGCCGTAGAGCGGCTCGTCGGCCAAGAGCTGGGGGAAGAGGTCCTTGCTGAAGTCGAACGTCTCGCCGATGGCGTAGCGCTCGAGCACCCGCGGCTCGATGACGTAGATGCCGGTGTTGATCGTGTCCGAGAACACCTCGCCCCATGACGGCTTCTCGAGGAACTTCGAGATCCGCCCATCCGGTTGGGTGATGACGACGCCGTATTCGAGCGGGTTCGCGACGCGGACGAGGGTGAGCGTGACCGCGGCGTTGCGCTCCTTGTGGAACGCGATGACCTTCGACAGGTCGATGTCGGTCATCGCGTCGCCCGAGATGACAAGGAACGTGTCGTCGAGCGCGGCGCCGATCTGCCGCACGGACCCGCCCGTGCCGAGCGGCGTCTCTTCCACGCTGTAGCGGAGGCGCATGCCGACCCCGCCGCCATCGCCGTAGCTGTCCTGGATCACCGAGGCGAGGTACTGGAGCGTCACGAACGCATCCTCGATGCCGTGCCGTTTGAGGAGATCGAAGATGTGGCCGAGGCAGGGCTTGTTGACGATCGACACCATCGGCTTCGGACGGTTGATCGTCAGCGGTCTGAGGCGGCGCCCCTCGCCGCCGGCCATGACGACGGCCTGCATCGGCGTGAGTCTACGGGCGCTTGGCGGGTTGTTCTGCGCCGATGGAGAAGAGGGCTTCGAGGTCGTGGCGGGAGTACATCTTGAACGCGACGTGCGTGTCGGTGCGCGCGACGCCGGGCACCTGGCCGATGCGCCGGGTAACGATGTCGGCCAGCTCGTCGTGCTCGCGGGCCCGCACCATCGCGATGAAGTCGATCTGGCCGGTCACCGAGTACACCTCGGACACGCCGTCGACGGCCGCGAGGGCCTCGCCGAGCGTCGGGATGGCCGTGCGGTCGGCGCTGATCAGGACGACCGCCGTGATCACGTGATCACCTACAGGCTCTTGACATCGATGTCGTGGAGCGCGGACTTGAGGTAGTGGGCGGCCTCCTGGAAGGCCACCGCCTTCCCCCGGTTCAGCGCGGCTTCGTAGCTGTCGAGGCTGTCGGCGCTCGAGCGCTCGTCGTAGCGGTGGAAGGCTTCTTCGAGCTGATCCACGGCCAGCTTCACGCGGTCACGCGC
>DASYVN010000107.1:0-2071 GCA_035937095.1 Candidatus Limnocylindria bacterium | reverse complement strand
GAGGTCATCGCGAATCTGGTGCGGCATCGCGCGCCCGGGGGTCTCCTGATCGCGGGTTTCCAGCTCCAGCCCGGCCGGCTGAGCGTCGAGCGCTACGACAAGATCGCCACGGCCGCCGGGCTCACGCTCTCCGAGCGGTGGTCGACGTGGGACCGCGGCGCCTGGGACCCTCGCGGTGACTACGTCCTCTCGGTGCACGCGTCACGCGCATAGCCGCAGCGGGTCCATCCGCGGCCAGCGCTCGGCGCTGGACGGCGCGACAAGATAGATCGCGCGGTCCTGGTCCGACGGGCTCACGAAGACCTCGAGCGGACCGTGCCGGTAGCCGGTAGATCGGGCGTCGCTCGGTAGCGTCGCGTGGAGCTCGAGGAGCTCACGGAATGACGTGCCGATGACGCCATTCGGATCGCGGATGTAGATGCGAAGTCCTGAGCCGGGTCCCAAGGGCGACCCGGGTGGCCAGCCGATCGTCAGGAGCGTCGCGGATCCCCACTGACAGTGGTCCGGCCCGGCCGCCGTGACAAGCTCTTCCCGGCCGAATGGCTTGCCGTCGCGATCCCAGCTGTAGCCCGGGTATCCGAGTGGCATGTCGAAGACGGACGCGACCGAAGCGAACGGAGACAGTGAACGAACGCCGAACAGGTCGAAGCGCCAGGCGATCGGCACGAGTGCGCCGACAGCCAGGATCACCAGAAGCGCTCGCCAACGTCTCCGTCGCTCCACTCGTCACGACCTTAGGGGTTCCCCACGCGGTCGACAGCGAGCGTGCGGTGATGCGCCTTCCGCGCGAGTCAGCCACCTTATAGCCCGGATGGGATTCGACCCCTGACCTCTTCCTTGACAGGGAAGGGGTCGAGAGAAGCGGCCTAGGGCGATTACTGAGCGCGGATCGCGACACCGGTAGATTCGAGCATTGCGTAGAACTCAATAACGACGGTCTCTGTAGCCCGGATGGGATTGCCCTTCATCGCGCCGTCGTCGTAGGTCCAGCGAACGGTCTTGTCCTTGATCGGCTCCGCGCCCATCGCTACCTCCCGTGTCGTACACCCGGAGTGCGGCAAGGGGAACGCCGGCGCCGAGCCGGGGATCGCGTCAGGCCGGCGCGCCCTCGAGCGGAACGAAGTAGGTCTCACAGGCCAGCTCGACGAGCTCCGGCGTGATCTCGGACGGCTTGCCCAAGAAACGCCCGGCGGCGTCGAGGTGTTCCATGAGATCCCGTGGGTGGCAGGAGCGAAGCGCGATGTTCCGCTGAGCGCAGTACTGCGCGATCCAGTCGGCTGCCTGCGGGTAGAAGGGGATGTTCCGCGATTCACAGACCCGGCGGAGGATCTCCGCGAACTCCGGCTGCGAGGGCGCCTTGATCTCGATCTTGTATTGGATCCGGCGCAGGAACGCCTCGTCGACGAGTGACGACGGGGTGCGGTTGGTGGCGAATACGAGGAGCAGGTCGAACGGCACCTCGATCTTGCGTCCGTCGTTCGTCGTCAGGAAGTCGACGCCGCGGTCCAACGGAACGATCCAGCGGTTCAAGAGCTCTTCGGGCGATGCGCGTTGCCGGCCGAAGTCATCGATGAGGAGCACGCCGCCGTTCGCCTTCATCTGAAATGGCGCCTGATGCACCTGAGATGACCGATCGAAGACGAGGTCGAGATCCTCGAGGGTCAGCTCGCCACCCACCTCGACGAAGGGCCGGGTGACCGGCACCCAGCGGCGGTCGAAGCGCGCGTCGAGCGCGACGAGCGGCTTGTGGCGGGACGGGTCGTAGACGCGGATGATCTGCTCGTCGACCAGGATCGCGTACGGCAGCACGATGCTGCCTCTGAGGATCGTGGCCAGCGTCTTGGCGATGGTCGACTTCCCCGTGCCGGGAGGGCCGAACAGGAAGATCGAGCGCCCGCTGTTGATCGCCGGGCCGAGCTGCCGCAGCGTACGCTCCGGTAGCACGAGCGCCCCGAGCGCCTTGCGAAGCTGGTCCATGCTGACATGCATGTCACCGATCGATTGCGCGCGCACGCGGGTCGTGTACGCCGCCAGCGGCACCGGAGCCGGCCCGATGTAGCCGTTCCGCGCC
>DASYVN010000106.1:0-1518 GCA_035937095.1 Candidatus Limnocylindria bacterium | reverse complement strand
CGACGCGCTCGGGCGCGATATACCGCGCCGTGCCGAGAAGCTCCTGCTCGTCACGATCGCGCGCGGCGCGCGCGATGCCGAAATCGGTGAGCTTCGCCACACCCTGAGGATCGACGATGACGTTCGCCGGCTTCACGTCGCAGTGGATGACCCCGGCGGCGTGCGCCGCGTCGAGCGCGCCGGCGACCTGCCGGATGAGGCGACTCACCTCGTGCGGGGGCAGCGGGCCGCGTTCGGCGACGAGCTCCCGGAGTGTCTTCCCCGGCACGAGCTCCATGACCATGAACGCGTCCGCCCCATCGTTGCCTTCGTCGAACACGGTGACGACGTTCGGATGAACGACCGCCGCGGCGCGGCGCGCCTCGTCGGCGAAACGCGCGCGGAAGGCGTCGTCAGCGTCGGCGCCGAGAAGCTTGATGGCCACGTCGCGATCGAGCTTCTCGTCGCGCGCGCGCCACACTTCGCCGGCACCGCCCTCGTCGATCCGGTCGATGAGGCGGTACCGCGTGGCGAGGAGGCGCGCGTGAGTGGGCGCCCGCACGTTGCCGGTCTTCTCGCTCGCCATGCCGTCGTTCGTCCGCAACTTGTGTGCTAACCCATCAGGCGAGCTCGACGAGGGCGCCGAGAGCCGCCTCATAAGTTCGGTCGCTTCCGAGGATCGAGAGCTCTTCACCGATGAGCTCGACGACCGCCGGCGACGGCATTGGCATCGTGCGCTCCCAGCGCCGCTCGCCATCGAGGAAGACGGTCGCGGTCTGGTGGCGCGGAGAGGGCTCGCGTCTCACCACGAACTCGGCCTGCTGTCGCCCGTCCGTGGCCTGGATCCGGATCCCCCGGATATCGCCATCGTTGAGGCCCCGCTCGAAGCGCGGCCGCACCCGGACCATGATCCGCGCGCCGTCGGGCCGCGCGATCGCGAAGAGCAGTCCGCCGGCCTCTGAAGGAGCGAGCGTCTCGAGCGGTCGCCAGCCGAGACGCGACGCGAGCCATCCCACGAGGAGCAACGCCTGCGAGGGATGGATGTCACGTCCATCCATATCCACGGCGAAACCGACACGGAGTCCGGTGATACCGTCCAGAAAGAGCCGCCACGACGGCACGTCGAAGAACGCCGTCGCGATCTCGCGCCACGGCGTGAGCCGCGTCCAATTCAGGTCGGTGACCCCGAACCGTCCACGCGCCGCCTCCGAGATGCGCGCGATGATCGGCAACGTGATCTCGGGCCGCGCGAAGTCCGCGGAGTCGACGATGAGCCGGTCGGTGAGACGCAGGAGATCCGCGAACGACCGCGAGCCGAGTGGCGGCGTCCCGGTCCACCAGAGAAAGACCGGGAGATCGGGCACGAGGAGGGGGATGATCGCGGACGCGAGCCGATCGTCCACATCACCGGTCGCGCGAACAAGGATCTGCTCGTAGCAGACCTGCCGCGCGCCGTCCGAGATCGGGAGCTGGCAATGCATCTCGATGTGGCGGTCGCTGTGCTCGCGTTCTCGACCGCGGTCGGCGAGCACGACGATG
>DASYVN010000105.1:0-16353 GCA_035937095.1 Candidatus Limnocylindria bacterium | reverse complement strand
GATCATCGTGAACAAGCTGCGCTCGGCGCTCACGATGCTCGGGGTCATCATCGGGGTCGCGTCGGTGATCGCGATGGTCGCGGTCGGCAACGGCGCGTCGATCCAGGTGCAGCAACAGGTCCTCTCACTCGGCTCGAACCTCGTCACCGTGACGCCGGGCAACCAGACCAGCGACACGGGGCTTCGCGGTGCCGGCGTCCAGAGCGTGAACCTCACGCTCGACGACATGACCGCGATCCAGGCGCAGCTCGGCCCGACGATCGGCGCGGTCGAAGCCGAGCAGAGCGCCGGTCGCTGGCAGGTCACGGCAGCGGGGCAGAACTGGAACTCGAACGTCGTCGGCGTGACGACGGGCTATCCGCAGGTCCGCGACTGGGGCCTCGCGGCGGGCGACTTCTTCACCGACGACGACGTGCGCGTGTACGCGCAGGTCGCGGTCATCGGCTCGACGACGGCCGCGAATCTGTTCGGCGAGGGGGTCGACCCGACCGGTCAGACCATCCAGCTCCGTCAGGTCTTCGGCGGCGGTGGCGGCCCCGGCGGTGCGCAGCGCGCGCGCATCGTCAACTTCAAGGTCGTCGGGATGCTCGACACGAAGGGAACGACGGCCGGCTTCTCACGTGACGACCAGATCCTCGTCCCGACGACGACGGCGCAGCGCGTGCTGACCGGACGCACGAACTCGGTGAACTCGATCATCGTGAAGGCCGCGAGCAGCGATCAGATGGCGAACACGACAGCGGACGTCACCGACGTGCTCCTGCAGCGGCATAAGATCACCGATCCGGCCAGCGCGGACTTCACAGTGACGAACCAGAACGACACGCTCGCGGCCCTGAATCAGGTGACCGGGACGTTCACGATCCTGCTCGCGGCGATCGGCGGCATCTCGCTCCTCGTCGGCGGCATCGGGATCATGAACATCATGCTGGTCTCGGTGAACGAGCGGACGCGCGAGATCGGCATCCGCAAGGCCGTGGGCGCGCGGCGACGCGACATCCTCGCCCAGTTCCTCATCGAGGCCATCGGGCTCACCGGCATCGGCGGGATCCTGGGGATCCTGCTCGGCTGGGGCATCACCGTCGTGGTGAAGCAGATCCCGGCGGCCGCGAACATCCCCATCGCGATCACCGCGGGCACCGTCGCGATCGCGGTCGGCGTCTCGGTCGCGATCGGTGTGGTCTTCGGTCTCTATCCGGCGATGCGGGCCGCGCGCCTGCATCCGATCCAAGCACTGCGCTATGAGTAAGGGAGAACTGCGATGAACGTACGTGCACGGCGTCCGGTCCAGATCATCGTCGGGGTCGTGGTGGCCCTGGCGCTCTTCGGCGGTGGCTACGCGTTCGGCTCGACCCGAGGGCCTGCGGCGACGACCGCCGCGACGACGACCACGGGGGCAACGACCGGTCGAGGCGCCAACGGCGGCCCGGGTGCCGGCGGTTCGGGTGCGGCTCGCGGTATCGCCAACGGCCAGATCCTGGCGGTGAACAGCGATTCCATCACGATCTCGATCCGGGCCGCCGGCGCGAACGGGGCGAGCCCGACGACCACGACCCAGCTCGTCCTCGTCGGTACCGCAACGCGCGTCGTGAAGACCGTTGAGACGGACGTGAAGGTCACCGACCTGAAGGTCGGGGACACCGTCACCGTCGCGGGTACGCCCGACACGGCGAGCGGCACGATCTCCGCGCAGACCATCGTGCTCGGCGGCACGAACATCCTTGGGAACATCCTGGGCGGCACGACCCCGGGTGGCCGCGGTGCCGGCGCGAGCGGGAGCCCGCAGCCCTCACCGACCCGATAGCGGCGCTTCGTGCACCGAGCGGCGGCTCGCTCGGCGGGTACGAGTTGCCGACGCCCTAAGTAGGACGACCGCGCCGCTGGTGCCACGCAGCATGACGGCATGCGCATGTGGATTGCCGTTCTCGCGGCCTGTCTGACGGCCGCGTGCGCGCCGACCACGGCGACGCCGTCGGCATCGCCCGTCCCGTCCGGATCGCTCGCCGCCGCGAGCGTCACGCCATCGGCGTCCGTTCCGGGCACGTTCACAATGCCGACGGACCGCGAGATGGTGACGTTCGCCGCGGATCGCGGCGCGCTCGTCGCCTTTAGCACGAAGGAGGGCCTGCCGCCCTACACCTCCAAGGTCCTGCGCGCGTCGGTACCGAGTGGCCCGTGGCAGACCGTCTACGGGTCCGACGCGCATTTCTTGCCTGGCCCGGTGCTCGGGGGGCGCGTCCCGCTAGCCGAATACCGCGAGCCCTACCAGGGCGGCGGGGCCTACTCCGTGGACTTCACGGTGGTCGACCTATCGACCGGCACGTCCGTCGCGATCGACCGTTTCGCCATGAGCGCGGCGACGTTCCGCGGCGGCGGCGGCGGTCCGCGGCGACCGGTGGGCTCGATCATCCTTGGACCCGACCACGTCGCGTGGACGCGGCTTATCGAAGGACCTGGCGGGTCCGTCACCGGGGAGCTGCGCGTCGCACCGCTCGCCGAACCCGCCCGGGTGACGGCGATCGGATCGTCCGCGGAGTGGATCACGCCGCTCGGGCTCGATGCGCATCGGCTCCTCTACGTCGTCGTCGTCGGCGGGATGACCGAGGAGCAGTTGCACCTCCGCGATCTCGACAGCGGCGCCGACCGGGTCGTCACGACAGGACCGGTAGGCGATCAGCAGACCCAAGGGGGCATCCCCTTCTTCGACCGGGCGACGCTGGCCGGTGACTGGGCGATCTGGCTCGACACGCCGCGAGCCGCGCCGGGCAAGTTCAGCGCGCTGAACCTGCTGACTGGAACGCAGCGCATGATCGACGCGGACGGCTCGTCCTGCGTCGGGCCGAGCGCGGGTACGCGCTACGTGAGCTGGTATTGCTCGGCGACCGCAGCCGTGGTCCTGGACGCCACGACGCTCGAGCCGGCGCGTGACGTTCCAGCGACGATCGGCGTCGCGCCCCTCGCGAGCGACGATGCGCTGCTCTGGTTCACCGTCGTGCCCGGCGGGCGCACGGTCACGCTCTTCCGGCCGCGCTGATCACATCGATTCGGGCGCGCTGACCCCCAGCAAGCCAAGCGTCTGGCGCAGGGTGATCCCGACGGCTTCGACGAGCCGGAGGCGGGCTTTCGACTTCGCCTCGTCATCGCCGACCACGCGATTGCCCTTGTAGAAGGCGTGGAACGCGCCCGCGAGCTCCAGGCCGTACCCGGTAAGGAGATGCACGTTGTGCTTGTCGCGGATCTCCTCAAGGAGCTCGGGGAATCGGAGGATCAACCGAACGAGATCGAGCTCGACGTCGTCGGCAAGCAACGCGACGTCCGCACCCTCGGACCGCAGGCCGCGCTCGGCGGCCGTGCGGAAGATGCTGGCGATCCGCGCGTGCGCGTATTGGACGTAGTAGACGGGGTTGTCGTTCGATTGCTGCACCGCGAGCTCGAGATCGAAATCGAGCATTCGATCCGCGCTCGCCATCAGGAAGAACCAGCGGGCGGCGTCGACCCCGACCGTGTCGATAACGTCCTCGAGCAGTACATACAGCCCGCGGCGACGAGCCATGTTCACCAGGACGCCTTCGTGGAGGAACCGCACGAACTGGTAGAGCACGACCTCCCAGCGTCCCTCGAGCCCGAGCGCCGCCATCGCCGTCTTCATCCGGCGAGCATGCCCGTGGGTGTTCGCCCCCCACACGTCGATCTTCTTGTCGAGACCACGCTCGACGAGCACCTCGCGGTGGTACGCCACGTCCACGCCGAAGTACGTCGGCACGCCGGTGCGACGGATGAGGACGCTGTCGATGTCCTCTCCCAGTTCGCGAGACTTCAGCCACACCGCGCCGTCGCGCTCCTCGATGTGGCCGGCCTCGCGCAGCGCTTCGATCGTCTTCATGAAATAGCCCGACTCCATGAGCGCGGTCTCGCGATAGAACGAGTCGAAGGCGATGCGGAACTTCCGCATCGTCGTCCTATGCCATTCGATGACGATCTCGAGTGCGGTCCGCGCGAACTGCAGGGCGAGATCTTCGGGAGTCTTGTCATCGAACGCGCCGCCCGCCTTCTCCCGGATCGCACGCGCGAGATCGATCACGTAGTCCGCCGGATAGCCGTCGTCGGGGATCACCAGCCCGGTCTTCCCGCCCAGCTCGAGGTAGCGGACCGCGACACTGCGTCCGAAGACGTCGAGCTGCGTGCCCGCGTCGTTGATGTAGTACTCGCGCTGGACCTCGGCTCCCGAGAACGCGAGCACGTTCGCAAGGACATCGCCGATCGGTCCGCCCCGGGCATTCGCGATGGTGACTGGGCCCGTGGGATTCGCGGACACGAACTCGATCTGGATCTTGCGGCCCTTGAGCGCGTCGTTGCGGCCGAAGCGATCGCCTTCGCTGACGATGACCTCGACCTGCCGCGCGAGCCACGCCGGATCGAGCCGCACGTTGATGAACCCTGGTGGTACCGCCTCGACCGATGCGATCCCGTCCCGTACCGGGACACGCTCCGCGATCGCCTTGGCGATCTCGAGCGGCGGGCGCCGCAGTGGCTTGGCGAGGCGCATCGCGATGTTCGCCGCGTAGTCGCCGTGGGCCTTCTCCGCCGGCCGTTCGATCTCGACGACCGCGGCGCGCGCCGGATCGCCCCACCCGTGCGCGTCGCTCGCGGCGAGCACGCCGGCGGTCACGGCGTCGTGAACGAGGTCTCGCGCGGTCGCGGTCATCGGGCCGAGTCTGCCGAAGGGATCGCGGCTGCGTCGCCGCGCGGCTCGTGCGTCCGGAAGAACAGCACCAGCAGCGTCGCCGCGACCAGGTACGAGAGCACGAGTGTGACGAGATTGGCGGTGTACCCGGTGGCTCCGAGCTCGGCACGCACGACGCCGGACAACGCGGCGCCCGCCGCCGACGCGCCGTTCCAGCTGATCGCGAAGACCGCCACCGCGCCGGCGCGCTCGACGGGCGCGAACGAGGAGAGCTCGAGCGCGGTGAAGTTCGGCGTCGAGCCGTACATGAGCGCGGCCCTGAGCGCGAGCGCGGCCCAGGCAAGGAGTGGCTGGCCCGCGACCGCAGCGAGGAGCGCGAACGGGAGCGACGCGAACACCGGCAGCACGGCCGCGGTCAGCGGCGGCAGTCGCGGCACGATGAGCCGGCCGTTCAGGATCGCGCCGACGCTACCGGCGACGGACAGCGCCCCGATCGCGAGGCCGACGCCGGCGATCGGGAGGCCGAAGCGATCGGCGAAGAACAGGTTCGCGAATGGCAGGAAGCTGCCCGCGCCGAAGCCGAACGCCATCTCGATCGCGACGAAGCGCAGCAGGAGGCTGCGGCGGTGCGGCGCGTCGAGCGCGCCGACGGCGACGGACGCGGGCCGGACGAACAGGATCGGGACGGCGGACGCGATCGCGAGGATCCCGCCGATGCCGATGACCGTGCGGATCGTGAGCGGATCGGTCTCGGCGAGGCCGAGCGCGGCGCCGACAGGCGCGGCGAGCGCGCCGGCGATCGCGATCGCCGCGAAGCTCGCGAGCGCGCCGAGGGCGACCTGCTGGCCGAACATGCGCGGCCGGTCGAACCCGGTGGTCGCGTCCGCGACGAGCGCGCTGCCCGACGACGCGACGATGATCCCGCCGCAGCCGGTGAACGCCGCCGCGATGAAGAGCGCGGGCAGCGCGGTCTGGGTCAGGATGCCGATCACGCCGAGCGCCGTGACACAGCCGCCGATGAAGATCGCGTTCCGGCGCGGCATGCGCCGCGGAAGGAAGGCGGCCGGGAGCGCGCCGGCGAGCGCGCCCAGGGCCTGCGCGCCGCCAAGAACGCCGATCGCGCGCGCGTCGAAGCCGAGGGCGCGATAAAGGAAGTTCAGGTAGAAGAGGGCGATCCCGAGGCCGAGGCCCCCGAGGCCGCTCGCGACGATGTACAGCGAGGCGTCGTGCCGGCGGAGCGCCGGTGCGACGTCAGCTCTGCCGGCCGAGGGTGAGGTCGACGGTCTGTTGTTTTCCATCCCGGATGATCGTGAGCTTCACCTTATCGCCCGGTCGGGTGTGGAGCAGCACCGAGCTCACCGGATGGCTGCCGTCGATCTGCTGGTCATTGATCTTCGTGATCACGTCATTCGTTCTGAGGCCGGCCTGTGCCGCCGGTGATCCCGCGAGGATCTGGCTGATGATGATCCCCTGCGTCTGGGCCGGCAGCGCGAGCGCCGCGGCGGCGCGTGGGGTGAGCAGGCTGTAGCTGATGCCGATCGCGCCGCGATCGATCTTGCCGTTCTTGATGAGCTCGTCGGCGATGTCGCGGACCGTGTTGCTCGCGATGCTGAAGCCGAGGCCTTCTGACCCGGCTTGGCGGTTGACCAGCGTGTTCATGCCGATGACCTGCTTCGTCGCGGCCCAGATGAGCGGCCCGCCGGAATTGCCCTCGTTGATCGCCGCGTCGGTCTGGATGAGGTCCTCGAGCACGATCGTGTCGGTCTCGGGGACCCGGCGGCCCTTGGCCGACACGATGCCGGTGGTGACGGTGTTCTGCAGCTCGCCGAGCGCGCTGCCGATGGCGACGACCGTCGACCCCACCGGGACGTCGTCACTGTTCGCGAGCGCCGCGGCCTTGAGGCTCTGCGCCGGCACCTGCAGCACCGCGACGTCGGTCTTGTCATCGCGGCCGATGAGCTTCGCGTCCTTGACCACGCGGTTGTCGGCGAAGATCACATCGAAGGACGCACCCGGGTTTGTGTCGCGCACGTTCTCGATGACGTGGTTGTTCGTCACGACGTACCCGCGCGTCGCGTCGATGACGAAGCCCGATCCACTGGATTGCGCCGTGCCGTTCGAGAGCCGATTGATGACCGTGACGACGGTGGGGAGGAGCTCGTTCACCACGTCCACGACCACGTCGCTGCCCGGGCCGGGGATGACCCTGACCGCAGCGGCCGTCGGGAGCGGTGCGGTGCTCGCGGAGGTGTCCGTCGCCGGCGTGCTCCGCGCGGTGGTCGCGACATACCCGCCGGCCGTGGCGCCGGTGGCGCCCACGATGATGCCGATGACGAGGAGGGCAACGCCGCCGATGCCGGTGCGGCGCGGGGGTGGCGGGGGCGGCGCGTAATAGGAGCCGGTCGAGACCTCGTTCACGCCGCGCACCCCCATGCCGAGACCTACCGCTTGGCGCGCCCCGCGGTTTCGGCGCCGGCCGGCGCCGCGATCGTGCGCTTGCGGCGCGCCGCGGGCTTGATGAGCTCCGGCTCGACCAGCTGGCCGACGGCCGTGGCGCGGATCTCGAGGTCGACGTGCGAGTCAGGCTCGATCGTCACGTTCCAGGAGCAGGCGATCTCCGTCTGCTCGTAGAGCCGTTCGAATCCTTCCTCCGAGTTCGCGATCGCGTAGATCGGCCGCACCGACGTCTCGGCGGGCGGATCGATCGCGAACGTGATGTCGAAGTGGCGAGCCTCCGCGTGCACCAGGATCTCGCTCACGTTGCGCGCACCCTCGAGCGGCTTGCCCGGCGTCGTCTTACGGGTGCCGAGCGTGACGAGGTCGCCGACGTTCGCCTCCCCGACGAACGCCACGTTCGATGTGCTCGTGAAGGTGAGCTCGATGGTCTCTTCGCCGTCATTCCGCAGGCGGTAGCGGACGCCCGCGGCGAGGCCCTCATCGGCGATCCGGATGTCCTTCCGGACACCGAAGCCCGGCACGCTCGCGAGCGAGCGGGCCGGGGGCTCGAGGATGAGGCTGACCGTGCGCGCTTCGCGCTGCGGCGTGAGCAGGTACGGCAGGGCGTGCAGGCTGACCGGCTCCTCGCGCCCGACCTTGAAGCTGTCCTGAAAGAACGCCCGTCGCGCGTCGTCGTACTCGAGCAGCTTCACCAGGCCGCGCTCCTTCGCGCGTACGACCTCGTGGATCGACTTCGGGTCCTTGTCCCCGGCCTTGCCGACCTTCACTTTGCCGGCCTTCTCGGCGCGGCGCAGCTGCTCGTGCTCGTTCTCGGGACGGCGCGCAAGCGTGTCGATGAGGTTCGTCGCCGAGGCGTAGATGTCCCATTCGATGATCGCGCCGCCCTGGATGTGCACGAACACCGCGCCGGCGTTCCCGCGGAACAGGTACTCGTCCAGCCCGTCCACGTCATAGTCGCGCTGCTCGCCCGACGCGACGCGCCGCTCGGCCAGGAGCCGTTCGGCCCGGAGCAGCGAGCCGTAGGCGTCGGCGCGGAGGTGCGGGAGGTAGAGCCCGCCGAAGACGCCGTGCCAGTACACATCGTTCGTCTGCGCGCGCCAGAGGTTCTGCTGGGCCTGACGGACCTCGGGCGACGCGTCGAGGATGCTGCGCCGGGCGAGCTCCTCGGACACGATGAGCATCCGCTTGTGGAGCGCGTTCGATTCGGGGTACTTGGCGAGGAAGTTCCGCCACGGCGGGAGCGCGATGAGCGACGCGAGGTCGTCCTTCAACGCGTTGCGCGCCTGGGTGAAGCGCCGCGCCGCGGCCGGGTCGAGCGACCACTCGCCCATCTCGTGGTACGTGCCGCCCGGGAGGTACACCCGCCGAGACGGCTTTTGGAAGATCCATGCGTCCTCGAGGGTCGTCGTCTCGAGGAAGTCGGCCTGCGCGATCTGGGTGAAGAAATCCTCGAGCCAACCATCCTTGTGGACGCGCTGGTACGTGCCGGGCCACGCGCCGAACTTCTCGCCGTCGTCGGCGTACACGACGAGCTTCGCGCCGGCGGCCTGCCGCTCGCGCAACTCCTTGATCGTCTGGCCGACATCGCGGAACGGGATCAGGTAGCGCAGCCGCGTGTTCGCCGGATAGAGAACGAGCGGGAATCCTTGGTCCTCGGTGATGAACGATTCGCCAAGCTCGTCGCGGCGCAGGCCGGCCTGCAGGAAGTGCTCCTCGTCGAGGATCGTGTACGCGACGCCGGCCTCGGCGAGCACTGATGGAAGGTGCGGCTCCCACACCCGCTCGGTGAGCCACGCGCCCAGGGGACGGCGACCGAAGATCGCGGCGACCCGATCGGTGAGGGCGCGGATCTGACCGACGGCGTCACGTCGCGGGATGCCGACGAGGATCGGCTCGTAGTAGCCGCCCGAGAGAAGTTCGATCTGGCCGCGCTTCACGAGGTCCGCGAGGTCGCCGATCACGTCGGGGCGGTTGCCCTCGAGCCAGTCCAGGAGCGGGCCGGAGAAATGAAGGGTCGCCTTCACTTCGGGATGCCGATAGAGCGCAGCGACGAGCGGCGCATACGCGTGCTCGGCTACGTCAGCGAATACGTGGGGGAAGTTCCCCGCTGGCTGGTGCTGGTGGAAAACCAGCGCCAAACGCAGCCGATCGGCCACTTGAAGGGCATTCTACCAAATTTCATTTCGCCGTACGGTCTGCGTACAGATTCCGACGTTTGCTTGTATGGGAAATCGACAAGCCGCTCGGTTCGGGTCACACTTTGTTCCGTTGGCCGCTCGACTCCTTCGCATCCGCTCCCTGGCCCTGGCGGTCGCTCTTGTGACCGCGGGCGCCTGCACGGCGGTGACAGTGACCCCGCCCGCAACGTCCGCTCATGCGACCGCGACGCCCGCATCGTCCGCCACGGTCGCGCGACCGTCTTCGACACCGACCGCGTCTCCCAGCCCGAGCCCGACGAGCAGCAGCAGCGCGAGCCCGGCCACCGGGCCGACCCCGCTCACGTGCCCGAGCCAGACCGGCGGTAGCCAGACCGCGCAGGCGCAGATCACCGCCGTTCGCGCGGCTCACAACCCCGGCTTCGACCGCGTCGTCTTCGAATTCGGGCCATCCTCCGTGGGGACATCCGGCCTGCCGCCGTGGTCGATCGCGGTGACCAACGACTTCGTCGGGACGAGTGGGCGCCAGGTGCCCGTGGACGGGAATGCCTTCCTCTCGGTCCGGTTGAGCAACGCGTCTACGGTCGACCCGACCACGGGGAAGCAGACCTTCACGAGCACCGACATCCATCCCGGCCTGCCGCTCGTCCGGCAGGTGAAGCTCATCGACGATTTCGAGCGGGTGATGAACTGGGGCCTCGGGCTCGAGCGGCTCACCTGCCCGACGGTCAGCACGCTGACCGGCCCCGTCCGGCTCGTGTTGGACCTGCCGACCCCGCCCTGAGATACTTGGATCTCCGAATCGCGTTTGGGGGAGCGACTCCACGTGGCTGAGCCACCGAAGCTCGAAGTCCGTCCGCGCACCGTGCTCGGGAAAAAGGTCGGCGCGCTGCGCCGCGAAGGCCGGCTGCCGGCGGTCATCTTCGGCGGCCACGCCGACTCCACGCCGGTCGAGACGGACACGAGCACGTTCCAGAAGGGCTACCGTCGCTGGGGCCAGACGACGCTCCTGTCCCTCACCGGGCTCGACGGCGGCGAGGTGCCGGTCCTCGTGCACGACGTTTCGCGCGAGCCGCGGACCGGTTCGCTTCTCCATGTCGATTTCGCCCGCGTCTCGCTGACCGAAAAGACCCACGCCGAGGTGCCGCTCCACTTCGCCGGCGAATCGCCCGCGGTCCGGACGCACGGCGGGGTCATGGTCCACGCCCTCAGCGAAGTGCGCATCGAGGCGTTCCCGCAGGACATCCCGCACCAGATCGAGGTCGACCTCTCGCGGATCGAGCAGATCGAGGACACCCTGTACGTGCGCGACCTCGTCGTCGACGCGTCGAAGATCGAGATCCTGAACGACGGCGATCAGGTCGTCGCGAAGGCGGTCGCGCCGCGCGCCGAGGAAGTCGTCGCGCCCGTCGTGGCCGCCGAAGGGGAAGCCGTCGAGGGCGAGGTTGCCGAGGGCGAGGCTGCCGCGCCGGCCGTCGACGGTGCCGCGCCTGCCACCGGTGCACCGGCCGCGAAGGGTGCGGCGCCCGCCGCGAAGGGTGCTCCGGCCGCGGCAAAGGGCGCTCCGGCCGCCGAGGCCCCGAAGGGCAAGAAGGGCTAGCCGGCCTCCCCTTCTACGGGATGGAAGTCCCCGATGCGCGCATCGGGGAACGGGTTGTCGGCGCGCTCGAGGCTCCGCAGCTCCACCTCATCGGCGCCCGTGCCGCGCGCCGCAAGCTCGAGGCAGCGCTGCAGCCGCAAACCGTGCGAGTGGAAGCGCTCCGCCGCGTAATCCCCGGCCTGGCCGGTCGTCACGAGGAACGGCCAGTCGCTCGATTCGAGAAGGAGCAGCTCGCGGAGGGCCTGGTGCGCCGCGCGTTCGCGGAACGCGTCGCGCGGCGGGTCGTCCGCGAGGGCGCGCACGCGCGACGCGGCGTCGCGGATCCCGTCCCACATCCATTGGGTCTGCGGCGCGAGCCAGGTCGAATGGTCGTTGTTCTTTCCCCACGAGCCTTCCGCGAGCGCGATCCGTTCGCGCGGCGGCTGCGCCTCGAGCCGGCCGGCGACGGTCGCCGCGATGTCGCCGAGCTCGCGCAGCACCAGTCCGAGCCAGTCGATCCCCTCGAACCACCAATGACCGAACAACTCGCTGTCGAACGTCGTCACGACCATGCCGTCGCGGCCGGTCGCAGCGCGATGCGCGGCGAGCTCCTCGCGGATCGACGCGGTGAAGTGGCGTGCGTGGTCGCGCACGCGCTCGCCCGCGATGGACACGACGTACTCGGCCTTGTTGCCCAGGTCGACGGTCGTGTCGGTCACGCGCCAGTAGCGGAGTCCCGAGCGGTCGTCTTTCCGGTGGAACTCCCGGTAGAACGGATCGCCCGGGTAGCCCTGTGCCGCCGACCACACCTGCCCCGAGATCTCCGGATGGCGCGACACGGCGGCGACGGCCGAGTCCGCGACGAGATACGGACAGAGCACATCGACCGTCGGATCGATGAGCGGTGCGTTGTCGTCGAGCACCGCGACCTTCGCGCCCGCGCCCGACGAGTGCTCGGCGCGCTTGGAGCGGTACGGCTTCGCCGCGCGGGCGACCTCGCGCCCGCGCATGAGCACGGCGTCGGTGAAGAAGTGCGTGAGTCCGTGACGCTCGAGCGCACGCTCGAGGCCGGGCTTGTACGCGCACTCCGGCAGCCAGATACCGGTGGGCTCAAGACCGGTGAGCCGTTTCGTCGACGCGAGCCCGACGCGGAGCTGCGCTTCGACCGAACGCGCATCGAGCAGCGGAAGGTAGCCGTGCGTCGCGCCCGAGGTGAGGACCTCGACCTCGCCGGTGCGCGCGAGGTCGGCGAACGCGCCGACGATGTCGCGCCCGAACCGCTGGGTGAACGCCTGCTTCAGCCGGGTGTACGAGCCGCGATAGAACTCCGCGACCGACTGCTTCGCCGACGCGCCGGACACACCGAAGTCCCACGCGTCGAGCTCGGCGCGGCGGATCTGATCGTCCGCATAGGTAAGGAACCGCGCAAGGATGTCCGGATCGGCAAGCTGCTCGAGCAGTGTCGGGGTGAGACCGATGGTGATCCGGTAGGGCACCCCTTCAGCGCGCAGGTCGTGGAGCAGCACGAGCAGCGGCAGGTACGTCCCGAGGATCGCCTCGTGCACCCATTCCTCGCCGTGCGGCCAGCGGCCCGCCCCACGGACGTAGGGCAGGTGGGAGTGAAGGACGAGGGCGTAGGCGTCGGACATGGGTTTCAGCCTAAGGGTGCGTCTCTGTGCCGCGTTCTAGCATCGCCGCGGTGAGCGAGCGAGCGTTCGTCATCGATCCCGATATCCGCATCGCGGCGACGCTGCCCGCGCGGGTGTACTCCGAACCCGGTGTGTTCCGGCTCCAGCAGGAGCGCATCTTCGCCCGGACGTGGCAATACGCGGGCCACGACGATCTGGTGAGCGTCGCGGGTCAGGTGTTCCCGTTCACGTTGCTGCCAGGCGCGCTCGATGAGCCCCTCGTCCTCACGCGCGACAGCGACGACCGGGTCCACTGCCTGTCGAACGTCTGCACCCATCGCGGCACCCTCGTCGTCGAGGGTGCCGGGCACCTGCAGCAGCTCCGCTGCCGCTACCACGGGCGCCGGTTCAGCCTCGACGGCCGATTCCACTCGATGCCTGAATTCGAGACGACCGCGAACTTCCCGTCGAAGGCGGATGACCTGCCACCGGTGTCCCTCGCGCACCTCGAGCGCTTCCTCATGGTCGCGCTCGCCCCGACGATGCCGTTCGACGACGTCGCCGCGCCGGTGCGCGCACGGCTCGCGGGATTGCCCTTCGCCGATCTCGTGTACGACGGCGCGGCCGCGCGCGACTACCTCGTCGAGGCGAACTGGGCCCTGTACGTCGACAACTACCTCGAGGGATTTCACATCCCGTACGTGCATTCGAGCCTCGCGACGACGCTCGACTACGGCGCGTACACCGTGGAGCTCGAGCGGTACGCGGTCCTGCAGCTCGGGATCGCGAAGCCGGGCGAGCGCGCGTTCGCGCTGCCGGCAGGTCATCGCGACGCCGGGCGATCGATCGCGGCGTACTACTTCTGGCTCTTCCCGACGACGATGTTCAACGTGTATCCGTGGGGCGTCTCGGTGAACGTCGTCACGCCGCTCGCGGTGGATCGGACACGCGTGTCGTTCCTGCCGTTCGTGTGGAATCAAAGCGCGCGCGCGGACGGCGCGGGGTCCGGTCTCGACCGCGTCGAGCGCGAGGACGAGGCGATCGTCGAAGCCGTGCAGCGTGGCGTGCGCTCACGCCTGTACGACCGCGGGCGCTACTCGCCGACGCGCGAGGGTGGCGTGCACCACTTCCACCGCCTCATCGCCGAATTCCTGAATGACTGAGGTCCGCACGGTCCGCGCCGAGCTCGACGATCTCGACGCGCTCGTCCTGCTGTTCGACGGCTACCGCCGGTTCTACCGTCAGAAGGCCGATCCCGACGGCGCGCGGGCGTTCCTCGCGGAGCGGTTCAAGCGCGGCGAGTCGGTCATCTTCCTGGCCGTCGTCGACGGCGCGGCCGCGGGCTTCACTCAGCTCTATCCGTCGTTCTCATCGGTGTCGCTGAAGCGGCTCTGGGTGTTGAACGATCTGTTCGTCGACCCGAACGCGCGGCGCGCGGGCGTCGGTCGCGCACTGCTCGCGCGCGCGGAGCGCTGGGCGGCGGAGACGCAGGCAAAGGGTCTCATCCTCAGCACCGCGATCACGAATGCCGCGGCGCAACACCTCTACGAGTCGTGCGGCTGGGTCCGCGACGATGAGTACTTCCACTACCACCGTTCCTCTGATGTCGGCCCAACGCCGTAAAATGGGGTTCGGCCCACCAGGCCGACGTAGCTCAGTTGGTAGAGCAGCGGTTTCGTAAACCGCCGGTCGGCAGTTCGAGTCTGCCCGTCGGCTCAGTTTTCATTCGAGGATTCGCGCGATTCGCGCCTGGCGGTTGCCGCCGCGGTCGCTCCGCGCAGCGGTTGTGCAGCACGCGGCCACGCTGCCGATCGTCCGCAGGGCACGCCGCCAGCGATGGAAGATGGAGGCGGGGAGGAGGGGCTGTGGGACCAGGGGCGGTCTCATGTGCTCATCCCGACCGGCGAGATCCGTCCATCACGCACGCGCTGCGCGGGCGACGATCGCGCCGCTATTCCACCGCGTAGATCTGCCACTCCTGGGGGACGCCCTTCAACCGCTTACGGCCCCGATCGACGAACGCAAGGTCCGATCCGGTGACGAGCTCCTTCACCGTGCTCGAGCAGAGGATCTCGCCGGTACCGGCCTCGGCCTCGATCCGCGCCGCGATGTGCACGGCGATGCCGCCGATCTCGTTGCCGCGGAGCTCGACCTCGCCGGCGTGCATCCCCGAGCGGATGTCGATGCCCACCGCGCGCAGCCGGTCGCGGATCGCCTGCGCGCAGCGGATGCCGCGGGCCGGACCGTCGAACGTCGCGAGGACGCCGTCGCCCGTCGCGCGATGCAGCCGCCCGCGGAACGCCTCGAGCTGCGCGCGAACGATCTCGTCGTGCGTGTCGAGCACCTCGCGCCACTTGTGGTCGCCGAGCTGCGCGGCCTTGTCCGTCGAGCCGACCATGTCGGTGAGCAGGACCGTCGCGAGGACGCGGTCGACGTCCTGCGCGTGCCGCGTGCCGGTGACGAACTCCTCAATCTCGCTGTGGATCGCGTCGGTATCCCCGAGATAGACGAAGCCGTCGGCGCCCTCGAGCTCGACGAACTTCGCGCCGGCAATGTTGTCGGCGAGATACCGGCCGAGCTCGATCGGGAAGAACCGGAAGTCCTTGCGGTGCAGGACGAGGGTCGGCACATGGATCGTCGAGAGCACGTGGCGTACGTCGACGCCGAACACGAGCGCGGCCATCGCCGCGCTCCGGCCGGGGCTCGCGCTCATCCGCTGGTAGCGCGCCCACCACTGCTTGTAGCGGTCGTCGTTCGCGACCGACGGGCTGAACACGTCCGCGACGCCGCCGGTGCCCCAGCTCTCCTTGGTGCGCACGAGGAACCGCTGCACCTCGTCGGCGTCGAGGCCCCACGGGTAGCCGGGTCCGCGCATGAGCTTCGCGCCGGTGTTCACGAGGACGAGCGATTGAACGCGCCGTGGCTGCGTGGCGGCGAAGAGGCACGCGAGCGGGCCGCTGTCGCCGACGCCCACGACGGTCGCGCGCTCGGAGCCCGCGGCATCCATGACCGCTCGGATGTCGTCGGCCCAGTCCTCCCACGTCGGATCGGCGACCTGGAGGGGATCGGACGCGCCCGAGCCACGCTTGTCGAAGACGATGAGCCGGCCCATGGTCGCGAGGCGCCGCAGCATCGCCGCGAAGCGCGGCTCCTCCCAGCGGCCGTCGACGTGGCTGAACCATGCCGACATGAACACGATGTCGCGCGGCCCCTCGCCTATGGTCTGGTACGCGATGTGGTCGTCGCCGGCGCGTGCGTAGCGCGTCTCGGGTGTCGCCATTCGTCGCGACAGGCTAGCGCGCCGCTGCCCTAGGTCGTGTTGCCCACGTTCAAGGTAGACACTCCAGCCTTCCTGCAACAAAGAGAGGCCACGCGCATCCTCGACCCATTGACCGGCAAGTCGATGGGAGGGAGTACGTCGTGGCCCAAGTGAAAGCCTCGCGCTGGACTTCTGGGACAGCCGCCGACCTGGGAGTGCCGGCAGGCCTCCGATCGTGTCGCACACCTCGCGTAGAACCACCTCGAAGCGGTGGCGCGCCTTCCTCGAACGCGAGCGCCTCGAGGAGCGGGCCCCAAGGGATCGGTCTCCGCGCGCTGAAGCGGACTCGATGCGGTGGCCAACGGGCGCCGCCCGCCGCGAGCGGGAGCTCGCCATACACGATCGCGCACCTACATGCGGTCCTGCCCCGCGGGCCAGGGGCGTCTTCGTGCAGCAATCCGTGCAGCAGTGGGGACGGCAACTGGCGGTACGCGGCGCGATGAGGCGGGCCGGAACGTGCGAGAAATGCGATTCTCGTGCTCAGCGGTGCCGACTTCGTAAACCGCCGGTCGGCAGTTCGAGTCTGCCCG
>DASYVN010000104.1:0-4303 GCA_035937095.1 Candidatus Limnocylindria bacterium | reverse complement strand
TTTCCCGGACTGCGGATACACCTGGCGCCACCAGCTGCCGGCGCTCGCCGCGGCCGGCTTCCACGCCGTCGCGCCGGACATGCGCGGGTACGACGGCTCGTGGAAGCCGAAGGGTGTGGCGTCCTATTCGGTGCGAGCGCTCGCCAAGGACGTCGCAGGTCTTGTGACCGCATTCGGCGCGGAGCGGGCCGACGTGGTGGCGCATGACTGGGGCGGCGGCGCGGCGTGGACCTTCGGGATGCTGCATCCGGACCGGCTCCGCCGGCTCGCGATCTTGAACGCGCCGCATCCGGTCACGTTCCAGCGCCACCTTCGTTCGCTCCAGCAGCTGAAGCGGAGCTGGTACATGTTCGCGTTCCAGCTGCCGGTGCTGCCTGAGGCCGGGCTCGCGCGGAACGACTTCGCGTCGCTGCGCAAGGTGTTCCGGACGGCGTCGGTCCGGCCAGGCGCGTTCAGCGACGAGGACATCGAGCGGCACCTCGCGGCGCTCCGGCCAGCGGGCACACTGACGGCGGCCCTCAACTACTACCGCGCGGCGTTCCGCAACATCGGCCCCAACGCGGTGCGCCCGCGCCGCGTCGATCATCCGACCCTGGTGTTATGGGGCGACCAGGACCGCTTCCTCGGTCCAGAGCTCGCCGAGCCCGGCTCGGAGTGGGTGCCCAACGTGCGGATCCGGCACGTGCCGGAGGCCGGCCACTGGATCCAGCACGACGTGCCCGAGCTCGTGAACGACGAGCTCGTCCGGTTCTTCGGCTAGGCCTTCACGGGATCCTTCGCGCCGATCGCGACCGCGAGGGCGATGCGGGTCGTCCGATCGACGGCCGCGCGCATCTCCTCGTCGCTGATCCGGGTGAAGGTGCCGTCGATGACCATGTCCGACACGAGCAACAGGCACCCGCCCCGCACACCCTTCAACGCGGCGACGGTGAACAGCGCCGCGGCCTCCATCTCGACCGCGAGGACGCCACGCTTCGACCACCGTGCGTACTGGCCCTCGTCGGGGTTGTAGAAGAGGTCGCTCGACGCGACCGGACCGACGTGCACCGGCTGGCCCATCGCCTCGGCGGCGTGCACGGCCGCATGGCTGAGCTCCCAGCTCGCCGTCGGCGCGTGCGGCTCGTTCCCGACGAGATGGGTGGCCGTCGAATCGGCTGACACGCCGGAGATCGCCACGATCGTGTCGCCGAGCTTTTGGCCGAGCTGCAGCCCGCCGCACGTGCCGACCCGGATGAGCGTCTTCACCCCGAGCTGGATGAGCTCCTCGAACACGATGGTCGCGCTGGGGCTGCCAATCCCGGTGCCCTGCACCGACACGCGCGTGCCCGCATACGTGCCGGTGTAGCCCAGCAGGCCGCGCTCGGCGTTCACCTGCTTCGCGTCCTTGAAGTACGTCTCGGCGATGTACTTCGCGCGGAGCGGGTCTCCGGGCAGGAGACAGGCCTCGGCGTAATCGCCGGGCTCGGCGCGCAGGTGGATCGGCATCACTCCCCCTTGCTCAAGCTCGGGCCTTCGGCCCGTGCGTACTGGTTGATTCACTCGCCGCAGCGAAGCTGCGGCTCGCTCATTCTCCCTTGAAGAGCTGTGAGTTGCCCATGTGCGGCCAGACGCGCTCCTGGGCGATGGCGAGTATCTGTTTCGTGTGGTTGCGGTCGTGCGAGATCCACTCGTGCAGCAGCCAGCGCACCTTCAGCTCGCCGACCTTCGGGTGGAGGCCGCTCCGGTCGAGATCCGCGGCCTTCAACGATCGAACGAGCGTGACGCTGTCCCGGCGAAGCCCGATGAACTCCATCCACACGCTGTCGGTCACGCGCGCGCAGTCGTTGCGCTCCTTCTCGACGTCGTCCTGATCCCACCCCTCGAGCTTCGGGTGGTCGCTCGCCAGGACGATCCGGATCCGTCCGGCGAAGCCGCGCTTCTCCGCCTCGATGAGGTGGCCGACCACGGCCCGCGCGCACCACTCGCCAGGTGCCTGATGCCAGCCTGCGTCGTCGCCGAGCGCCTTCAGCTCGGACTCGACCAGGGCGCAGGTCGCCTCGAGATAGTCCGCGACCTGCGCCGGCGTCAGCTCATTCGTCATGAGCCGCATGCTAGGTCAGCGCTCCGGTAGATCGTTCTCGTCCACGTCCGCGGGAACGGCCCAGCGCACGCGCGTGCTCGTGCCCGGGCAGCGAGCGGCCTCGCGGTGCAGCCGAAGGTCGAGATCGAGGTTGACGTGCCCAGCGAATCCGAGGAAGGTCCCGCACGACGCGCACACGACGGCCTGGCCGGGACGCCCTCTGCGCGGACCCTTCGCGCCCCCGGCTTCCGCGAGCCGCGCCGTCGCGTCCGCTGGACGCTCCTCGGCTCGACGGATCCGAGATGCGGGCGTCGTGCGCCGCTTCACGCTCGCACGGCCCCGCGCGGATCGGCACCCGGCACGACGATCCAGCCCGATCGCGCGACCGTGCCGAAGACGATGTCGTCGGGACGCACGGGCACACGGTTCAGCTCGCGCCCGGTCGCGGCCCGGATCGCCGCGACGATCGCGGGCGTGCTCGAGATCGTCGGCGGCTCGCCCACGCCCTTCGCGCCGTACGGCGCATCGGGATGTGGGTGCTCGATGACATCTGTCACGACAGGGGGCATGTCGAGTGCGGTCGGGAGGAGGTAGTCGGTGAACGATGCGTTCTTCACCGCGCCGTCCTTCAGGATCACTTCCTCCATCACCGCCAGCCCGAGCCCCTGTGCGATGCCGCCCTCGATCTGACCGATGACCGCGACGGGGTTAATGGCCTTCCCGACGTCCTGCGCCGTCGCGACCTGGACGACCTTCACCAGGCCGGTGCCGAGGTCCACGTCCACGGTCGCGCGATGCGCGGCGAAGAGGAACGCGACGTGACCGTGGTTCTGCGTGCCGTCACGTAGCGGCTCCGTGGGCGTGTGCCGGTACGTGATCCGATGCTCGATCGGGCTGTCGAGGAGGGCCTCGATCCGGTCGCGTGGGATGCGGCTGTCGTGCGCGCGGCGATCGAGCTCGGCGTTCACGAGGTCGCACGCGGCCTTCACGGCCGCACCGGTCATCCACGTCTGCCGGGACGCGGAGCTCGACC
Organism: Candidatus Limnocylindria bacterium; assembly: GCA_035937095.1. GTDB lineage: Bacteria > Chloroflexota > Limnocylindria > P2-11E > P2-11E > UBA4735. The sequence continues at coordinate 1,211 of DASYVN010000104.1, read as the reverse complement.
CGGCCGAGCCGATCTGAGTATCGGCGTTGTCCACGATCACGCGCTCGATGCCGAGCTCGGTGCGCGCGACCTGCAGCTGGATCGTGACGACGCCCTGCCCCACCTCCGCCGCAGCCGTGTGCACGTGCGCGATCGGTCCGTCGGCATCACGCTCGAGGCGCACCCGCGCCGCGCACGAGTCGTCGAAGCCGTGCGAGTAGCAGACGTTCTTGAAGCCGGCCGCGAATCCCACACCACGGACCACGCCTTCGCCGAGCGTGAGGTTCCCCGCGCCACCGGGGAGCTCGATAGCCGACGCGCGCCCGGCAGGCGGGAGCGGCAGCGCGTTCGTGCGTCGTACGACCTCGCTCACCGGCTCGCTTCCGGTGACCGGCTGGCTGGTGATGATCTCGTCGCCGTCGGCGAGCGCGTTCTGCATCCGCAGCTTCACCGGGTCGATCCCGAGCTTCGCCGCGAGCTTGTCCATCTGGGCCTCGTACGCGAAACACGTCTGCACCGCGCCGAAGCCGCGCATCGCGCCGGTCGGCGGGTTGTTCGTGTACGCGCCGACGCTCCACACCTCGGCGTTCGGCACCCTGTACGGGCCCGCCGCGAAGCATGCGGCGTTCGCGATGACCGCGGGGCTCGACGACGCGTACCCGCCGCCGTCGAGGGCGATCGTCGCCCGCACGTAGACGAGCGTCCCGTCCTTCGTCGCGCCGTGCCGGTAGAAGAGGCGCGCCGGATGGCGGTGCACGTGGCCGTAGAACGACTCCTCGCGGCCGTACGTCATGCGCACCGGCCGCTTCGTCGCGAGCGCGAGCAAACACAGATGGATCTGGAGGGTGACGTCCTCGCGCGCGCCGAACGCCCCACCCACGCCGGACATGACGAGGCGGACCTTCTCTTCGGGCAAGCCGACGCATGGCGCGATCTGCCGGAGGTCCTCGTGCAGCCACTGCGTCGCGATGTGCAGCGTGACGCCGCCGTCGTCGTCGGGGATCGCGAGACCGGCCTCGGGCCCGAGCGCGGCCTGATCTTGCATACCGATCTCGTACTCGCCCTCGACCTCGACCTCAGCCCGCGCCGTCGGATCGCCGTGCACGAGATGGACCGCATCGATGACGTTGCCCTGGTCATGGATCGGCTGCGCGTCCGGCTGGAGCGCAGCGATCGGATCGGTGATCGCTGGCAGCGACTCGTAGGTCATGGCGATGAGCTTCAGCGCGTCG
>DASYVN010000103.1:0-2615 GCA_035937095.1 Candidatus Limnocylindria bacterium | reverse complement strand
ACCACAAGACGGTCTGGGTCATGGAGGACGGCTCGGACACGAACTCGGTCCTCGACCTCGCCACGCTCGCGGTCCTCAAGCGCTTCCCGACCGGAAAAGGACCGTACGCCGCGAGCTTCAGCCCGGACGGCAAGTACACGTTCATCGGCCACCGCCGGGAAGGCGTGCTCGCGGTGATCGACGCCCACACGTTCACCGAGGTCCAGCGGCTCCGTCTCGGCACGTTCCCGCGGCAGAGCGTGGTCGACAGCGCGAGCCGGTTCGCGTACGTCATGCTCACCCAAGAGCACGCGGTCGTGGTCATCGAGCTCGGCACGTGGAAGGTCGTCGACCGGATCGAGCTCGGCGCCGCCAATCCGGAAAGCATCCACATCCGCCGATGAGGAGGACGACGTGATCACGCGACGCCGGTTCGCCATCGCGGCCGCGGGCGCGGCCGCCGCCGCGTGCGTCCCCGCGGCATCGCGGCAGACCGTCGACGATCTCGAGAGCAAGCTCGCGAAGCTGTCGTACAACACCGCATCGGGCGGCGGGGTAAACCTCAAAATGATGCCCGACGTCGGGACCGGACAGCCCAGCGTCCCGCTCGCCGAGGTCTTCAGCTTCGACCGCTACCACGCGATCTGTCGCGTGGACACGAACCCGCTCGCGTTCAAGATGCCCACGTACAAGATGGGCGACGTGGTCATCGGCCCGAACGCGTTCTTCATGGCGATGACCGCGACGACCATCGATCAGTTCAAGGTGACGCATGATGCGGATGGCAAGCGGCGGCTGCTGATGCGTGGCGGGCTCGGCTGCTCGACCGAGGTCGCGCAGGGGAGCGTCAAGATCGGCTCCCGGACCGCCGCCGAGCACGCGACGTTCGAGGTCGAGGCCGTGGACGGCGGCATCGGCGGCGCGGCTGCCGGCGACAGCTTCGCGTACACCGCGTTCTTCGACGAGAAGGAGGCGCCCGTCAACTTCGCGATCTTCGGTCCGAAGGCGACGTTCACCGGCACCCTCGTCGAGGGCGAGGTCACGATCGTCGATCCCGCGAACCCGTAGCCGATGGCCCGCCGCCTCGAATGGCTGTTCGGCGCCACCTGGCGGCTGCCGCTGCTCGTCGCGCTGTTCATCGCGGCCCCGATCCTCGTCCTCGGTGAGGTCTCGGCGGCGGACACCCGACGGCAGGTCCAGAGCGAGCAGACGCAGATCTCCGCGGCCACGGCGGCGCGAGCGGCGGACCAGATGCGGGTGCGCGCCGACAACGTCGGGCTGCAGATCCTGCTCGCGAGCGGGGTGGGCGATATGCGCGCAGCCTTCGACTCGCAGGACCGGACGCTCATCGCGGAGCTCGTTCGGCGCACCCGACGGCTGTTGCCATCCGAGGTCTTGCGCCTCCTGGCCCTCGACACCGCGTTCGGGCTGGTCGCGGTCGATCCCCCGGGCACGCCCGGCGAGAAGACGGCCATCGATCCCGACTACCTCTTCCGGCTGCAGCGCAATGTCGTCGGCGACCTTGTCGGCTACTCCGCGCTCTATCCCTCGGGCGCCGCCGGCAATCCCTCGACGGTCGCGACGGGACTGGCGGTCATCGCGCTCAACAAGGACCGGTTCGAGGCCGGCTATCTCGTCGCCGAGCTCGATCTCGCGCGCGTCGCCGACTGGCTGAGCCCGGTCGTGGCGTCCGGGGAGGACGTGTACGTCGTTGACGGCAAGGGCCGGCTCGTCGCGCGCACCGGCGCGGCGGGGACCCAGTTGCAGGACCTGAGCGCCGACCCGATCGTCAGCGCGGCCGTCTCCCGCCAGCTCGCACCGACCGCCGGGCGCGATCCGTTGACGGGCGCGGAGCGCTTCATGGCGAGCCAGGCGGTACCGCAGCTTGGGTGGTACGTGATCGCGCTGCGGTCCGGGGCGGCAGCCGCCGGCGAGGTCGAGGCCACCCTCAACCAGCTGCTCCTGAGCCGGCTCCTGCTCGTTGCCGTGCTGCTCGTCGGGAGCGTGCTGATGGCGCGCACCGGGAGCCAGGTGGTGGCGCAGCGCAACGAGAACGTGCGGCTGGTCACGGCGATCCGCGAGACGAGCGCGCAGCTCGAGATCGCAAGCCGGCACAAGAGCGAGTTCCTCGCGAACATGTCGCACGAGCTGCGCACGCCGCTGAACGCGATCATCGGCTTCTCCGACGTCTTGCGGCAAGGGATGGTCGGCGAGCTGAGCGACAAGCAGACCGAATACATGGACGACGTGCTCGTCTCAGCCCGCCACCTGCTCGCGCTCATCAACGACATCCTCGATCTCTCCAAGGTCGAGGCCGGCCGGATGGAGCTGGAGCTCTCGTCATTCTCGCTGCGCGAGGCGGTCGACAACGGCGTGATGATGGTGCGGGAGCGCGCGGCGCGCGCGGGCGTCGTGCTCGGCGCGACGGTCGCGAGCGATGTGGATGAGATCGAGGCGGATCAGCGCAAGCTCAAGCAGGTCCTGTTCAACCTCCTGACCAACGCCGTGAAGTTCACCCCGAATGGCGGGCACGTCGACGTCGCGGCTGCGCGGGTCGATGGCCAGATCCAGGTGTCCGTGCGGGACAGCGGCATCGGCATCGCGCCCGAGGATCAGGAGCGGGTCTTCGAGGAATT